>CAZITQ010000168.1:0-22107 GCA_964542165.1 uncultured Rickettsiales bacterium | reverse complement strand
TGCGACGACGGCGACGCCTCGAACTTCCCCGGCAACGCCGAGGTCTGCGACGGGCAGGACAACGACTGCGACGGCGCGGTGGCACCGGACGAGATCGACGACGACGGAGATGGTTCCCTGGTCTGCGATGGGGACTGCGACGACGGCGACGAGTTGACCTACCCGGGTGCACCCGAGCTCTGCGACCAGGTCGACAACGACTGCGACGGGCTGATCGACGAGGACGTGGACCAGGATCTGGACGGGGACGGCTACAACGCCTGTCAGGGGGATTGCGACAACGGTGACGCGACCATCTACCCCGGCGCCCCGGAGATCTGTGACGGCGCGGACTCGGACTGCGACGGTTTCCTGCCCGCAGACGAGGCAGACGTCGACGGCGACGGCGTCCCGCTGTGCGCCGGCGACTGCGACGACGAGGACCCCGCGGCCTTCCCGGGCAACGACGAGATCCCCTACGACGGCATCGACAACGACTGCCTCGACGGCGACCTGACGGACGTGGACGGCGACGGGTTCGAGGGCGGCGCGACGGGGGACGACTGCGACGACGAGGATCCGGACGTCTACCCCGACGCCCCCGAGGACTGCCAGGACGGGATCGACAACGACTGCGACGGCGACATCGACATGGACGACTACGATGACTGCGGTGGCGACGACGACACCTCCGGCGACGACGACGACAGCACGGGTGACGACGACACCACCGGCGACGACGACACCACCGGCGACGACGACACGGCCATCGGCGACGACGACACCGACGACGAGCTCGGGGGCGGCTGTGATTGCGAGTCCAACCTGGGCCGGTCCTTGCCGGCTTCCCCGGCCCTCACCCTCGCCGTCCTGCTGATATTCGCCCTCGTTCGTCGGCGCCTTCCCTAGACATGATGCTTGGACCGGGTGCCACGGCGTAGCGAGGTTTCGGGTACCCATCTAGAATCCCCGACATGCTCTGGCTGATGACCGCGGCGTGGTTCGCCTGGGTGTCCTGCGTGGGACTGGCTCTGCTCTTTGCGTGGGACAGCCTGCGGGAGGGGGAGAAGCGGGCGGCGGGGGTCGCCGTCGGAGCCGTCGCCCTCCTGCTCGTGGCGGGTCTGCCGCTACTGGCCATCGACTATCCGGGTCGGGGCCTGGTCGTCGCGCTGCTGCTGGGCCTGTGCCTGCTCGGGATCGCTACCCTGGTCCTCCCCTTCGGCCGCCCGTCGCCGCCGCCGCGGATCCCCCGGCCTCCCCGGGTGGACGAACGGGACGCCCTGTTCCACCGCTTCTACCGCCTCGAGCCCGGCACCCCCGAGTTCGAGGCCTACTACGCCGAGCACCCCGAGTCCAAGGAACCGGACGACGAGGTTCGGGCGATGCCGCCCATGGCCGCCCCCGGCTCCCGGACCCACGATCCCCTCGCCTCGCCCCTCTCCGAGGTGCTCGACGGCCTCACCGGCCTCATCGCCCGCTCGGCGGTCGAGGGCCGCACGGCCGCCGAGAAGCTGTCCCTCGATCCGGACGCCGCCACCGCGCGCCTCGAGGGTTTCGCCCGCTTCCTGGGCGCCGACCTGGTGGGGACGACCACCCTCGACCCGGCCTGGGTCTACAGCCACGTGGGGCGGGGTCCGGGCGAGTGGGGCTCCCCCATCGAGCTGGACCACTCCCACGCCCTGGTCGTCGCCGTGCGGATGCGCCACCCGATGGTCCGGCACGCCCCGGCGCTTCCGACCATGACCGAGACCACGGTGCAGTACCTGGAGTCGGCCAAGATCGCTGCCGCCGTGGCCGCCTACGTCCGCCAGCTCGGCTACCGCGCCCGGGCCCACGTGGACGGCAACTACCGCGTCATGTGCGTCCCGGTGGCCATCGACGCCGGCCTGGGCGAGCTCGGCCGTCTCGGGCTGTTGATGACCCCGGAGTTCGGACCGCGGGTCCGCCTGGCGGTGGTCACCACCGATCTGCCCCTGGTGAACCGGGAGCCCCACAGCTTCGGCGCCCGGGACTTCTGCACGAGCTGTCTCAAGTGCGCCGACGCCTGCCCCTCCCGCTCCATCGACGGGGGCTCCCCGTCCATGGGGGGCGGAGTGGCGAAGTGGAGGTCGGAGCAGGACGGCTGCTACCGCTACTGGCGCATCCGGGGCTCGGACTGCGGCCTCTGTGTCCGCGTCTGCCCCTACGCCCACCCCTCGAGCCCGTCCCACGACCTGGTGCGCTGGGTGATCCGGCGCAACCCGCTGGCACGGCGCCTGGCCCTGTGGGCGGACGACCTGGCCTACGGCCGCGCGACCGCCCCCCGCAAGCTCCCTCCCCCGCCCTGGCACGGCTGACCCGTTCGGCAGACTGCGCGGCTGTGTAAGGCAGCCGTAAGCCCCGGGTTCCTCCCGACCTCTACGCTCGAACCATGGACGAACGATGGGAGGTCACATCATGCATCGCACACCGAACACTCGCCTCACGATCCTCAACCTCTTCGTGGCGCTGGCCCTGCTGTTTCCCGCTGCCGCCCACGCGGTCAAGGTGCCGTACAAGGTCAACCTGATTCGACCCCCTGCGACCCTCCTCGACGGCGTCGGCTCCCTCGCCATCGCCGACATCGACGGCCGCCACGGGCAGAAGATGGCCTCGGCCATCCGGACCTCGCTCCAGGCCCAGGTCCGGGGCGACTACCACAGCGGCGACCGGGTCCTGGAAGCCGCCGACGACATCCGGGTGTTCGATCTGGTGGAGCGCGAGCGGCTGGAGGCCGTCCGCGCCGAGGGCGGCTCCAGCGCCGCCGCGGGCGCCGTGGTGCTGGGCCACGTGGACGTGGTGGGCCCCTACGACAACTGGTCCGACGAGATCCGCAAGGTGGTCAAGGTCGTCAACGGGGAGCGCTACACCCACGACGTGCGCTATTACTGCCTGGAACGCCAGCTGGAGGTCACCACCTCCCTGCGGGTGGTGGACGCGGGCGACTCGCGCATCCTCCAGGAGTTCAGCCCCAGCAAGGCCCAGGTGGCCAAGGACTGCCAGCCGGAAAAGGACGAGGTCCGCATCCCCGCGGCCGAGGTCATGGTCACCGACAGCGTCGACGCCATCGGCCTGTGGTTCGCCAACCAGATCGCCCCTCGCTGGGACAACGACAACCTGTTCCTGGTCAAGGACAAGACGGTCAAGAAGCCGGTACAGGACCTCAAGAAGGGCCGTATCGACGACGCGACCGCCCTCGGTCAGCTGCAGCAGATCCTGTCGCAGGATCCGTACAACCACCTGGCGATCTTCGACATCGGCACCATCCACGAGTGGTACGGCGACTTCGACGAGGCCCTGTCTCGCTATCAAAAGGCGAACTCGATCAACGGCCAGAAGCCGTACCGCGACGCCATCGAGCGGGTGCAGCGTCGCATGGCCGAGGCCGACGAGCTGGCCCGCCTGGGTCTGAACGTGCGGGGAACGCCGCCCGCCGCCGCCGGCTTCAATCCCGACGGACCGGCCGCTCGGATGATGACGGTCAAGGCCGCCAAGACCAAGCGGGTCCCGGTGTTCGCCGCGCCGGACGAGGCCAGCTCGGTGGTGGTGCAGCTCCCCGGTCAGATGAACATCGAGGTGACCAACGAAGAAGGCGACTTCTTCCAGGTCCGCGCCCCGGACGGTGCCACCGGCTTCGTGCTGGCCCGGAACCTCAGGTAAGGGGGGGACGGATGCGAGCGGTCCCCCAGATCCTGGCGCTGGCCCTCGCCGGGGCCGGTCGGCCCGGGGCCCCCTCTTGCGGGGGGGGGCCCCGCGCGGGCACCGTCGGGCCCCGGGGGGCTGGGTGGGTCGCCCTGCCTCGCATCGAGCGGGCATACGACGAGGGCGACTACCCGCAGGTGATCGAGCTGTGTCGCAAGGCGGTACGCGAGAAGCGCGAGGCCACCGATCTGCCGGTCATCCGCGACTACCTGGACGACGCGAGCTACCGGCTCGCGCGCATCGACGGCACACGGGACGGCTACCGGGACTACCGCACGCGCTTCCCGCGGGGGCGCTACGTACAAGACGCCCTGGAGCGCGAGTGCGAGTTGTGGTTCGACGACGCCCTGGCCGACGGCACGGACGCGGCGCTGATCGACTGGCTGACGGTGTGCGAATCGACCCTCCTGGCCATCGACGCGGTGGCGATCCTCGACGGGCGGGAGCGGAGCCGCCAGGCGGGGATGGACGACGACGGAGACGGCCTGGCCAACGCCATCGATCCGTGCCCACAGCGGGCCGAGGTCCTCAACTCGTGGGAGGACGACGACGGCTGCCCTGACCGCCTCCCGACGGATCTGGCCCATCTGCTCGGCGTCCAGGAGGAGGTCCGCTTCGCCGTATCCAGCGACGAACTGGTGGGCATGAGCCGCAACGTCCTGGGACGGCTGGCGGAGCTCCTGCTGCGCTACCCCGGAGTCCACGTGGAGGTCCAGGGCCACGCCTCGTCCGAGGGCGACGAGGACTTCAACCGCGAGCTGAGCCGGCTGCGGGCGGCGGCCGTGGCCTCGGTGCTGGTGAACGCCGGCGTCGCAGAGGAGCGGATCCACCCGGTGGGTTACGGCTCCACCCGCCCCCGGGCCTCCAACACCACCGACGAGGGCCGCGCCCTGAACCGACGCGTCGAGATCCGCCCCTGGCTGGCGCTACCCTCCTCCCACGCTGGAGTGGACGCGGGGGCGCCGGTGGTGAGGTTCGTGCTGGCCCACGGGGAGTGAGAACTGCCTGGACGGCGTGGGGGCGGTAGCGCTAGCCGATCTTCCCGTCCACGTGCACATCCATCTGCGGGAACGGGATCCCGATCTCGGCGGCGTCCAGGGCGGCCTTGACCTTGTCAGTGGTCTCCTGCCACACGTCCCAGTAGTCGCCGGTGTTGCCCCAGACGCGGACCTGCCAGTCGATGGACGAGCCGCCCAGCTCCTTGAGGAAGATCTGGGGTGCGGGATCGGCCACCTTGGACTGCACGGACGCCGCCGCCTCCTCGAGCACCTTGCGGACCTTGCCCAGATCGGCGGTGTAGTCGGTGCCCACGGCGATGTCGACGCGCCGCACGTCGTGGAAGGTGATGTTCTCGATGGTGGCGCCGAAGACCGTGGAGTTGGGCACGATGATCCGGCGGTTGTCCGGGGTGTCCATGGTCACGGCGAACAGCCCGATGGCGTCCACCTTGCCCACGACCCCCCCGGTGCTGACGATGTCGCCGACGGTGAAGGGCCGGAAGATCAACAGCATCACTCCCGCAGCCACGTTGCCCAGGCTGCCCTGGAAGGCCAGGCCGATGGCCAGCCCCGCGGCGCCGAGCACGGCGGCGAACGACGTGGTCTCCACGCCGAACACACCCAGCGCGGCGACACCGGCGACCAGCAGCACGACCCACTTGGTCACCGAGCCGGCGAACTTGGCCAGCGCCACGTCCAGGTTGCGATCGGTCATCGCGCGGGTGACCTTGCCGCCGGCCCAGCCGCTGATGATCCACGACACGATGATGAGCAGCAGGACACCGATCACCTTCACGGCGTAGCCCGTCAGGGTCGCTATCATCTCGGGAGACAGGAAGTTCTCAGGCATCGTTCATTCCTCGTTCGGGGGGTATGTGTACCGCGACCTTCCAACCCCCGTGGGCCGCGGACGGTGTTCGTGAACTTGTTTTGCGATCAGGTGAAGTAGCCGGACTACTCGGTCTCGGTCCCGGCGGCTGCTTCCGCCGCCGCCCCCGCTGCTTCCGCTGCCTCGGCCCCCGCTGCCCCCGCCGCCCCGTCGGCCCCATCCGCCGCAGCCGCCTGCTCGGCCGCCGCGGCGCGCTCAGCGGCCGCCGCTTCAGCCGCCGCCGCTTCAGCCGCCGCCGCTTCGGCCGCCGCCGCGGCGGCCCCCGCCTCGGCCTCCGCCGCCGCAGCCGCCGCCTCGGCCTCCGCCTGGGCCTCGGCCTCCTGGGCGGCCAGCGCCTCGGCCTCGGCCGCCTTCTCGGCGTTGGTCTTGACCACGTTGGCGGTGAAGGTCAGCAGCAGGCCGTTGGTGACCTGCCAGCCGTCGTAGACCAGCGGGGTCCGGAAGGCCTTGAACTGGTAGTCCAGCGAGGCCCACTGGGTGAGCTTGAAGCCCAGCTGGGCCTCGAAGTCCAGGTTCATCAACTCGGAGCCCTCGAGGTCCGTCTCGGCGTTGTGGACGAAGGGCTGGAGCATGGCGACCCGGGCACCGTAGGTCATGAACTCCTTGATCGTCCCGCCCGCCGACAGGCTGGCCTCGGCGCCGAACTGGGCGCTGTTCTGCATCTGGATCAGCTCCAGCTCCGGGGTGTCGGCGTTGTCGTCGATGATGTAGCCGTCCTGGACGAAGGCCTCCATCGCGCCGACGCCGGCCCGGATCTCCAGGCGGATCTCCGGCTTCTCGATCGGGACCGCGAACGCACCCGCGCTCTCCCTCAGCGTCAGCGGGGCGAAGGCGCTGGTCAGGTCTACCGAGTCCAGGGCTCCCAGGGCCTCGGAGGATGTGGTGCCATCGGTGTCGGTGTAGCTGAGCATCACGTCACCCGGCGTCACGTAGTACCCGGGCAGCACGGCCGACTTGACCTCCAGACCGACGAAGGGACCGAACCAGGGCGCCTTGGGTGTGTGCCACAGGTACATGGTCTCGAAGTCCAGGCTGTCGATGCTCTTGACGAACTTGGGCACCGTGGGTGTGCGGGTGTAGCTCAGCCCCCAGTTGAGGGAGTTGCGCCACTCGTGCTGCTTGTTCTTGCTCAGGTACCCCAGGCCACCGCTGAGCAGGAAGCCGCCGGTGAAGGTCAGCCCGTTGGTGGCGCCGACCACGTTGTGGCTGTGGTTCAGCGACACGGTGGCCGACGCCTTGAGCATCGGGTTCCACCCGGTGCCGTCGTCCGCGCCATCCTTGATCTCGTCGGGGATGTACCCCGGATCGTCCTGGGCCTGGGCCGGGACCGCGGACGTGAGGGACATCGCCAGGAGCGCGACGGCTGCATACACGTACTTCGTCTGCATATCTCTCTCCCCGTCAGCCTCGACCGCGCGCAGCCGGGTGACATGTTTTGAGCTGACCCCTTTGTCGTCGCGGCATCCGTCGGGTCGCGACGTCTGCCTCCCCCTCTTCCAAGAAGCGTGCCAAGGCCCTGCGCTCACGGTTCCCCCGGCGCGAGACACATGAAATCGAGACAACACGCGCGGAGGAGTGTCTCACAAACTGTCTCCGGCTGACGAATCGCGTCCAGACCTGTCCGTCCATCGCAGATCACTGCGCCGGATCGGATCAGGGGCCGTGCACCAACGTGGAACACCTGCGCCCCCCCCGGTCCGTGTTCCACTGCCATGCGCTGGCACGTTTTGTGCTCTGATGACGGACAACGGCCCTGGATGCCGATCCACGAGGAGCATGAACGATGACCGATCGAGCCCATACGCTGAACCCGACGATCCGCACCCGTTCCCTGACCCTGGCCACCTCTGCGCTGCTGGCCGCGGCGCTGCTGTTCACCGGACGGGCCCATGCGGCCAAGGCCCCCACCGTCGACCTGGCCGATCTGTCGACACTCCCCACCGAGGTCCTCGAGGCGCTCTCCGCCCCGGGTCACGCGGTGGCCATCGCCGAGACCGACCTGGCCGGCGCCAACGCCGCCGTGGACGAGGCCAAGGAGGAGGTCAAGCTCAGCAAGGAGACCCTCAAGGGCCGCAAGGCGGACCTGAAGGCCGCCAAGCTGGAGCGCAAGGCGGCAAAGACCAACGACGACACCGAGCGCGAGGCCGCCGCCAACACGCTGTACGAGGGCACCAAGGCCGCCCTGGCCGAGACCAAGGCGCGGCTCAAGTGGGCCAAGAAGGAGTTGAGCGCGCGCAAGGCGCGGGTCGCCCGCGAGGAGGCCACCCTGGAACAGGCCAGGGCCCAGCTCGAGCTCGCTCGCCTGCAGCTGCTGATCGACCAGGGTTCGGACGCCGCTGGTGCCTACGCCGCCGACAGCTTCCAGACCCAGGTCGACAAGACCCAGGTCAGCCTGACCAAGGCCTCGACCAAGGCCGACAAGCTCACCAAGTCCGCCGACTCCGCCAAGGCGGACTGGGAGGGCAAGATGCTCGTCGCCATCGACGAGTGACCGCCCGCGCCTCCCCGCCACCCTCCTCCCCCCCCTTGGCCTCCGGTGAGGGCGGCGGCGAGGGACGGAGTCCGTGCTGGAGTTCTCTCGCGTCACTCGCCGAACCGGGTACTATTCCCGCGTGTCCAGAATCCTGTCCCCCCCCGCGGCGCTGACGCTCCTGCTGATCCTCGCGGCGCCGGCCTCGGCGGCCGACGTGGACCACGTGTTCATCTTCTGTATCGATGGCGTCCGGGCTTCGGAGGGGTTCGACGCGCCGGACGGCGGGCACCTGGCGCCCCTACTTGCGGAGCTGGCGCCCGAGGGGAGCCTGCTGACGCGGGTGGAGAACCGGGCGCTGACCACCACGCTGCCGGCCCACCAGGTCTACGTGACCGGGACGTACGCGGACTACGACACCATGCCCCCCGACGGGGAGCGGGAACACCTCACCCCCCGCGCCCCGACCCTGTTCGAGTCCTATCGCCTGCAGACCGGCGCCGACGCCGACAGCTGCTGGGTGGTGTCCAACACGCCCCACCTGCACGACACCCACCGCAGCCTGACCCCCGGCTACGGGGAGCCGTACGAGGCCCAACGGAGGGTCAGCCTGGACGGGACCGCCTCCGATCCCTGGGTCTGGGAACAGATCGACGAGGTCATGGCCGAGCACACGGTCTCGCTGATGCTGGTCAACCTCCACGAGACCGACCGCAAGGCCCACTCGGGGGAGTGGGGCGCGTACACCGGCGCCATGGGATTCGCCGCGGAGGGCCTGGTGGAGTTCTGGGACCGGCTGCAGGCGGATCCGGACTACGCCGACCGCACGGCGCTGCTGGTGGTCACCGATCACGGTCGCCATCTGGACGGCGTCGCCGAGGGCTGGATCGAGCACGGCGACGAGTGCGCCGGCTGTCGCAAGACCTTCCTGCTCGCCGTGGGCCCGGGGATCCGCTCCGACTGGATCGGTGACGACGCCGTGTCGCTGGTGGACGTGGCGCCGACGGTGGCCCGGTTGATGGGCATCGACCTGCCCCACGCCCGCGGGCGGGTCCTCACCGACATCCTCGAGGACGGTGGCGATCCCGGACCCTCGGGAGACGCGGAGATCCTGCTGTCCACCGACGACGGCGGGCTGGTGCGCGCCCTGGAGCGCTTCGACCCGTCCCTGGATGACGGCGCCGGGGCCCACTCGGTGGTCGTCGAGCGCTCGGACGACGGCGGCGAGAGCTGGACCGATCTGGAGCTGCCCGGCGGGGATCGCCTGCAGCACGCGCCCCGGCTGTGGAGCGACGGCGAGGTGGTGCTGGCCGGGGTGCTGGAGTTCGAACCCGGGGGTGAGCCCTGGCATACCCGCCTCCACCGATGGTCCCCGGAGACGGGGTCGTGGGAGACGGTCCTGGACGAGGAGATGGTGGGCAGCTCGACCCCGCGGGGTGGCCTGGCCCTGCTCCAGTTCGACGACGGCCTGCTCCTGCTGGAGAACAACCCCCGCGAGCGGCGGATCCGGGCCTTCGTCAGCGAGGACCTGGGCCGGACCTGGTTCCTGGATCCCCAGCGCGGCTACGCCTACGACATCCGCCGGTTTCCCCGGGACTTCGCCGCAGTGCGAGCCGAGGACGACTCCCTGGTGGTGGTGTTCTCGGCCAACGTGGCCTACCAGGTCGACACCTACGGGCCACACGACAACACCGAGGTCTACCGTCTGCGCTCCACCGACGGCGGCCAGTCCTGGAGCGAGGACCTGGCCATCAGCGACGGGGACGAGCCATCGATCCAGCCCCGGATCGCCCGGACCGGGGACGGCATGCTCCATGTGGTGTGGGCCGACCTGACCGGCGGCGTGTTCCAGGTACGCCACTCGACCTCCTCGGACCACGGCGAGACGTGGACCGATCCGGTGGGCCTCACCGGGGCGACCGTCGGGGCCTGGGAGCCCGCCCTGGCCAGCGACGGAACCCGCCCCTGGCTCGCCTGGGCCGAGGCCGAGGCCGCGGACGAGGTCTCCATCCGGCTGGCGGCGATCCAGGACGGCGCCCTGGTCGATCCGCGGGAGCTCCGCGCCGCCTCGGGACCGGCGCGGACACCCGCGCTGGCCTACCTGGACGATGGCAATCTGCTGGCCTGCTGGAGCGAAGCGCCGGCGGGCAACGGGTGGGATGCGCGCTGCGCGTCGGAGACCGTGGCCTGGTATCCGGCGCTGTCGGCCACCGGGAGCCTGGATCCGGCCACACTGGAGGCCGGCGGGCCGATCGCATCGCTGACCTTGCTGGTGGACGTGGCGATGGGGGAGACCAGCGTGGGCTTCGACCGGCTGTCGGTGGAGGTCCCCTCCCCCTTCGGGCCCGCCGCCGGGCTGCGGATCCAGGTGGACGGCGTGGATCCCGAAGCCGCCAGCTGGACCTCGGGATCCACGCTCTGGCTCCAGCTGGCCGAGCCGGTCTCCGTGCCCGTCGCGCTGCGGATCGAGGCCTCGGTCCAGCCCCCCCTCCAGGCCACGGATCCCCTCCCCGTGATCGTCCGCCTGCACGACGGCGACGCCCCCTACGTCACCCAGGTCGACGGCGACCTGACCCTCACGGCCGTCGAGGCCCCTGGGGATTGCACCTGCCACCAGTCCGGCCGCCCGCAAGGAGGCGCGGCCGTGCTGGTCATGCTGCTCGTGGGTCTAGCCCGCCGTCGCTGATCCGCGGATGTCGTGCAGCGCCCGGACCATCCGCCGGGCCAGGAAGTCGACGGTGTCGAGGCCGATATCGTCGGCGCAGGCGTCCCCCACCAGCGCGGCACCGGAGTGGCTCAGCGGCGGTCCGTCGGCGATGGGGTACATGTCCTGCTGCAGGAAGAACGCCTGGATCGCCTGCAGGGTGAGCTCCTGGCCTCCGTTGCGGAAGCCGCCGCAGGCGATGCCGCCCCCGATCCGCCCCCCGAGGGCGAAGGAACCGTCGGCCCGCAGGGGCAGCGTGCGGTCCATCCAGACCTTGAGCTGCCCCGACACCGTGCCCATGTACACCGGCGAGGCCAGCAGGACCGCGTCGCAGGTCCGGAGCTGGTCGAGGACCGGACCCATGTCGTCTCGCTGGACACAGCGTCCGTCGCGGCAGTCGAAGCAGCCCCTGCAGGGTCCGATGGCGAGGACCGACAGGTCGACGAGGGCCGTCTCGTGGCCCAGCTCCTCGACACGGCCCAGGGCCCGACGCAGCGCGAACGCCGTGTTGCCGTCGGGGTGGGGACTGCCGCTGATGCCCAGCAAACGCATGTTTCCTCCCTCGCGCCGGGGCGCGCTGCGCGTGTCACCATACGGTAAGATGCGGCCGTCATGAACACCCACTTCGCACCCCCCTGGTGGCTGGCCGCAATCCTCGCCGCGACACCCGTCCTCCCGATCCAGGCAGCCGAGCAGTTCGGCGACCACGTCTACTACTTCGGCGAGCTCCATGCCCACACCGGTAGGTCCGCCGATGGCGGGTCCGCCGACCTGGACAACTGTCCGGACGCGAGCTGCGGCAACCACGCCGACTACTTCGACAACGCCCGCCACGTGGCCGGCCTCGACTTCGCGGCGATCACCGACCACGTCAACGGCAACAGCTCGGTGACCGAGACCGGCTGGGCCGCCAACCGACAGCTGGCGATGGACGGCCACGCCCCGAACGAGGGCTTCGTCGCCATCCTGGGTGGGGAGATGGACGTCGTCCTGGATATCGACGGACCCATCGGCCACAAGAATTACCTGTTCTTCGGTCACGACTCGAGCTTCGCGCAGATGGGGCTCCACGACATCGCCTTCCCCGGGGTCGCCGATTTCTGTGACGAGGTGTGGGAGCAGTTCCACGGGGTGGACGCCGAGTACGGTCCGCTCCTGCTGTTGCCCCACCACCCGGCGGCGACACTGCCGAGGGCGACCGACTGGAGCTGCCACGACGAGGAGCTGTCGCCGGTGGTGGAGATCTACTCGAGCCACGGCAACTCCAGGACCAGCCCGGACTACGATCCCTACGATCCGCTGGTGCATCCCTTCTGTCTGGACTGCGCGGTCGATTCCGCCCTGTCGCCCGAGGCCCACGGACTGCGGCTGGGCATCGTGGGTGGCACCGATACCCACGACTCCTGGCCGGGCCTCGTCTGCCATCGGGATCAGGTCAAGGAACACCCCTACGGCGGGAGTCTCACCGGTCTGTACCTGCCCGCGGGGGAGCCCCTCACCCGGTTGTCGATCTACGGTGCCCTTCGCGCGCGTCACACCTACGCCACCACCGGCCCCAGGTGGCCGGCGCTGCTGACGATCCGCGACGGGGACGGCAACCAGCTGGCGGCCACCGGCGACGTCCTGGCACCGCCCCCGCCGATGCCGATCACGGTCCACGTGAGCCTTCCCCCCGACGCATCGCCCTACATCGCCCGGGTGAAGCTGTTCGACTCGGTCGGGGAGGCCACGGCGCTGGACGAGAGCTCCCCGGGAGAATTCGAGATCACCTACGACGAGCTGGATATCCCCTGGCACGCCTACGCCATCGTCACCATCGACGGCGACGCGTGGCACGCCGATCAGGGCATCGCCTGCGACGACGGCGGCGAGGACGGTGCCGAGAAGATCTGGACCTCGCCGATCTGGATCGAGGAACCGGACACCAGCGACGACGACGGCGACGGGCTGTCCGAGGCCGACGGGGACTGCGACGACGAGGACCCCGCGGTGTTCCCCGGCGCCGAGGAGGTCGCCAACGGCATCGACGACGACTGTGACGGGCTCACGGACGAGGACACCGACGCCTGGGACGCGGACGGGGACGGGTACAGCGCGGCGGATGGAGACTGCGACGAGTCCAACCCCACGGTCTTTCCGGGCTCGCCGTATGTCTGCGACGGGATCGAGGACACGGACTGCGACGGCCGGGTGGACGAATACGAGGCGGACCGGGACGGGGACGGCCACGACCTGTGCGGCACCGCCACCGGCGTCCCGGACTGCGACGACGGGGACCCCACGGTCCACCCGGGCGCGCCGTGGATCTGCGACGGCATCTGGGACAACGACTGCGACTGGATCCTCGACGAGAACGAGGGGGATGGGGACGGGGACTGGATCACCGAGTGCGCCGGGGACTGCGACCCCCGCAACCCGGCCGTGCATCCCTACGCCGGCGAGCACCGCAACGGCATCGACGACGACTGCGACGGCCAGGTGGACGAGGGCTTCTCCGACGTCCTGTGGGCCTGCGCCGCGGCCCCGGCGGTCCGGTCCTCCGTCCAGCCCTGGATCCTCTCGCTGTTCCTCCTTCTCCTCTGGCGTATTCACCGGCACCGCTGAGCCGGACAGGAGGCCCCATGCTCGCCCTCCCCGAGCACCTGCAGATGCTGCGTGACACGGTGCGCCGCGTGGCCCAGGACCGGATCGGACCGCGGGCGGAGGCCACGGATCGCAGCGGCGAGTTCGACCACGAGCTGGAGTCGCAGCTGTGGGACCTGGGGCTCCTGACCCTGACCCTGCCCGAGGAGTACGGCGGGATCCCCGAACGGGGCACCGCCCTGTGCCTGTGTGTGGAGGAGGTGGCCCGGGTCTGCGCCAGCTCGGCGCTGATGATGATCATCCAGGCGGTGGGGAGCTTCCCGATCCTGCACGCGGGGTCGGACGCGATACGCGCACAGTACGGTGAACGTCTGTCCACCGGGCGGACGCTGGCGGCCTACCTGGTGACCGAGCCGGGCGCCGGCTCGGACGTGGCGTCCATCCGGACCGCGGCCCGCAGGGAGGGCGACGGGTACGTCATCGACGGATCCAAGTGCTTTGCGACCAACGGCGGCGTGGCCGGTGTGTACTCGGTGCTGGCCCGCACCGGGGGATCCGGACACCGGGGCCTGAGCTTCTTCGTGGTCGACCGGGACACCCCTGGCGTGCGGGTGGGTCGCAAGGAGGACAAGCTGGGCCAGCGCGGGTCCAATACCACCGAGGTCTTCCTGGACGGAGTCCGCGTCCCTGCGGCGAACCGACTGGGGGAGGAGGGCACCGGTTTTATCACCGCCATGGCGGACTTCGACATGTCACGCCCGGCCATCGCGGCCCAGGCCCTGGGCATCGCCGAGGGGGCGCTGGCCTACGCCCTGCGGTACGCGGCCGAGCGGAGCACCTTCGGTGCACCCATCGTCGAGCACCAGCTGATCCAGGCCAAGCTGGCGGACGCCGCCATCGACGTGGAGGCCGGCCGCGGGCTCGTGTACCGTGCGGCGGCCCGTTTCGACCGGGGGGAGCGCAACACCCAGCTGGCGTCGATGGCCAAGTGCTTCTGTGGCGACGCCGCGATGCGGATCACCACCGAGATGATCCAGGTCCTGGGCGGCTACGGCTACATGAAGGACCACCCGCTGGAGCGCATGTTCCGCGACGCCAAGCTGACCCAGATCTTCGAGGGCACCAACGAGATCCAGCGGATCGTGATCGCGCGAAACCTGCTGCGGGAGGCCGGGGGATGAGCGTGCTGGTGGTGGGGGCCGGCATCATGGGGGCTGGCATCGCCCAGGTGGTGGCCCAGGCCGGAGGCGACGTCCACCTGGTGGACCTGGACGGCGGCGCGCTGGACGCGGCGCTGAGGGACATCCGCCGGCGGGTGGAGCGGCTGGCGGACCGGGGACGGCTGGGGGAGGAGCCCGGCGCCGTCGTCGCCCGCATCACCACCGCCGTGGACCTCGCCACCACCGGCGCCCCTTTCCCCGTGGACCGACGCCCCGACGTGGCCATCGAGACGGTGGTGGAGGACCTGTCGGTCAAGCTCGAGGTTCTGGAGCGGATCCAGGTCACCTGCCGCGAGGGCGGACTCATCGGCAGCAACACCTCGAGCATCCCGATCACCGAGCTGGCCCGAGCCCTGCGGAATCCCGGACGTCTGGTCGGGCTGCACTTCTTCAATCCGGTACCGTCGATGCCGGTGGTGGAGGTGGTGGCCGGTGATCAGACCTCCCGTGCCACCCTCGACCGCGCGGTGTCGCTGGTGGGCGCGCTGAACAAGGACGCGGTGCTGGTCCGCCGCGACATCCCCGGCTTCGCCCTGAACCGGATCGCCATCGCGGCGTCCAACGAGGCCATCCGCCTGGTGGCCGACGGCGTGGTCTCCGCCGAGGACGTGGACCGGGGCGTTCGGGGCGCTTTCGGCTGGAAGATGGGACCCCTGGAGACCGCCGACCTGGTGGGGCTCGACGTGGTGCTCGCCGCCCGGAGCCAGATCTACGCCCGCAGCGGCGACCCCCGCTTCGAGCCCCCGGCCCTGCTCCGCGAGCTGGTCGCCCGGGGGCGACTCGGCCGCAAGAGCGGTCGGGGTTTCTACACCTACGAGGAGGGCTGATGGACTTCGCGCTTCCCGACGACGTTCGGATGATGGCCGAGACGGTGCGCCGGTTCTCCGCCGAGGAGCTGGAGCCCATCGGAGAGCGGGTGGAGCGGGAAGGCCAGATCCCCGGAGCCGTCGTCGAGCGCATGCGGGCGCTGGGACTGTTCGGCCTCAGCATCCCGGCCGAGCACGGCGGCCTCGGCCTGTCGATGGTGGGGCTCTGCGCCGTGATGGAGCAGCTGTCCCGGGCCAACCTGGCCTTCCGGATCCTGATCACGACCAACAACGGCATCGGCAGCCTGGGGATCCTCCTGGGGGGCAGCGACCCGCTGAAGGCCCGCTGGCTCCCGGAGCTGGCGGCCGGACGGGCCATCGGCTGCTTTGCGTTGACCGAGCCGGAGGCGGGCTCGGACGCGGCATCGATCCGGACCACCGCGATCCGTGACGGTGACGATTACCTGCTACAGGGATCCAAGATCTGGATCACCAACGCCGACATCGCCGACTGTTTCACCGTGATGGCCACGGTGGACCGCTCCCTGGGTTACCGGGGGCTGACCGCCTTCCTGGTCGAGCGCGACACACCCGGCCTGGGCGTGGGGCCCCCCGAGACCAAGATGGGCCTGCACGGGACCCAGGTCTGCGAGGTGCACCTGGACGGATGCCGCGTCCCCGCGGCGAACCGGCTGGGCGGTGAGGGGGAGGGCTTCAAGCTGGCCATGCGCGTGCTGGACCACGGCCGGCTCAGCATCGCGGCGTCGGCCGTGGGCGCCGGTCAGCGGCTGGTGGAGGCCATGGGCGAGCATGCCCTGTCCCGCGAGCAGTTCGGCAGGCCCATCGCCGACCACCAGGCCATCCGCTGGATGGTCGCCGACTCGGCCACCGAGGTGGACGCGGCCCGCCTGCTGGTCTACCGGGCCGCTGACCGCAAGGACCGGGGCTTGCGGGCCACCCGGGAGTGCTCGATGGCCAAGCTCTTCGCCACCGAGACCGGCTCGAAGGTCGCGGACCGCGCGGTACAGGTGTTCGGTGGCATGGGCTACATGGTCGACAACCTGGCCGAGCGCTACTTCCGCGATCTGCGGGTCTACCGGTTGTACGAGGGGACGTCGGAGATCCAGCGGATGGTGATCGCCAGGGATCTGCTGGGGCCGGAGGGGTAGAGGGCTAGTACAGGTTCACCGGGGAGTACTGCCAGCCGATGGGATCGAGGCGGACGGCGCCCACGTCGGTGCCGTCGGCGGTGTTCTCGTAGGGCGCACCGAGGATGGTCCCGCCGGTGCCGTTGAAGACGTCACCGATGGCCACGCCGTAGCCCAGGCGGTCGCCGCTCTCGCGGGTCTCCCCGTACGCGTGCTGCCAGATCGGGTAGCCCTGGTCCTCGTCCAGGCCGATGCCGGCGTCGCCGAACACGATGATCCCCATGCCGCAGTCGGCGGTGGTGCTGTAGTTCTCGTTGGGTACGCCGATCAGCAGATCGTCGACCCCGTCCCCGTCCAGGTCGCCGGCGGCCAGGGCCATGCCGGTGTTGTCATGGGCCTCGTCGGCGCCGAACAGGCCGCCCTGGGTCAGGGTGGCGTCGTCGTCCTGCAGCTTGTTCGCGCTGCCCATCAGCACGTAGACCTCGCCCGCGCCCGGCTGGCCACCCGAGGCGGCATACGGGGCCGAGACGGCCAGATCGTCGTAACCGTCCGCGTCGAAGTCGCCGGCGGCGACCTTGTACCCCAGGCGGGTATAGGCCTTGCCGGAGAGGCCGAAGAAGCCCGGGCCGAAGGTCTGGGCGCCCGAGGTGGAGATGCCCGAGTCGTCGCCGTACAGCACGACCAGCACGCCGGTGGCCTGGGTGCTGCCCCAGTCCTCCTCGGGGGAACCCACCGCCAGGTCGTCACAGCCGTCGTCGTCGAAGTCGCCCACCGCAAGCGAGTAACCGAAGTTGTCGCCGACCTCGGTGGAGGTGGCCACGCCGCCGTCCTGGATCAGCACGTCCGAGCCCGCCGAGCCGGGGGCGCCGCCGCCGCTGTAGTGCACGGTGATCGCGCCGGCGTCGGTGGTGGAACCCCAGTCCTCGTACGGGGCGCCCAGCGCCACGTCGTCGTAGCCGTCGCAGTCGAAGTCGCCCAGCGCGATGGCCTTGCCCGCCTGGTCGTTGGATTCGGCGCTGGTGCCCCCGGACTGGAACAGGTAGCCGGTCTCGCCGTCCAGGCCCGTGCCGTCGTTGATCATGTAGAAGCCCACGCCGGCCCAGTACGCAGCCCCGGTGTCCTCGCCGTAGCCGCCGATGACCAGGTCCGGGGTACCGTCGCCGTCGATGTCGCCGGTGTCCAGCGCGAAGCCGAACATGTCGTTGGACTCGGTGGCCCCACCGAACATGTGCTGGGGGAAGACGATCGGGTCGCCGCCCACGGCGCCGTTGTCGGACATGTAGAAGTTGACCACGCCGGTCTGGGTGGCGGTGTCGAAGTCCGCCCGGGGGGCGCCGACGATCACGTCGTCGGTTCCGTCGCCGTCCATGTCCGCGGCCACCACCGACTTGCCCAGATAGGCGTAGCTGCCCTTGCCCTCGTTCACCGGGTCACCGAGGCCCACCGCCGCCAGCGCCTCGTGCACGCTGACGCAGACGTCCGAGCCCAGGCCGTACTCGGCGGTGCAGGCCTCCTTCATCTCGTCCTCGTAGTCGTCGAAGTCCGAGTTGGGTCCGAGACGGTTGACCAGCACGTCCCACAGCAGGGGCTCGAGGGCGTCGATGCCCTGGCCCTTGATGGTGATGTCGTTCTTCTCGCCGCCCACACTGAAGAGGTAGACGAAGTGGTTCAGGATCCCCGAGTTGAAGTGGACGCACCCGTTGTCGTTGCCCGGGAAGGCCGCACAGTACACGTCCGCGCCCGTCAGGTACTCGTCCATGTGGTCGGGCTGGCCGTTGTTGGCGGCCGTGGGCCACGCGGCGGGATTGAACCCGTTGAGGTGGGGATCGGAGAAGCTGCGGCTCGGATTGGCCATGCTCTGTCCCGGGCTCTCGTCGCCGTAGGCCCAGTCGGGATCCAGCACCATCGCGAAGGCGTCGGAGAAGTGCTCGTTGATGGCCCCCGAACCGTCCTGGTAGACCAGCCCGGCGGTCCACGCGGTCAGGCTGTGGGTCCACTCGTGGGCCGTCACGTCCTGGTCGACCATCCCGTCGGCGTGCCAGGTCGACCCGTTGCCACCAAAGGCGTTCTGGCCCTGGTCGTTGTAGTGCACGTAGCTCAACAGGTCCGAACCCGCGTCGTCGTAGCTGTCGCGGCCGTGGTTGTCGTCCCACATGTCGTACATCGTCTGGCTGTGGGTGCGCACGGCCTGGCAGTCCGCGTCGCAGCCGCTGTTGAAGGCGGGCGAGTCGCGGAACCACAGGTCGGAACTGCCGTTGTCGTAGTCCCAGATCTCGCGGTTCATCGTCGGTGGGCGCCCGTCGAACCAGGTGAGGACCTGGCCGTCCACGGCGTCCACCAGGACCTCGGCGTCGGCGGCGGACACCGACCACGCCGTGTGGATCGTCCGGTCCAGACCACCGTACATCGCGCGCTGGAACAGCACCCGCTCCACCGAAGCGGGTGCTCCGTCCAGGCGGGCGAAGCGCGGCCCCTGCCCCTCGAGGTCCGCCAGGTGGGCGAAGGCCTCCTCCACCGCCGTCGCCTCGTCGATCTCCGCGGATGCCGGGCGCGCGTCGGGCAGCAGGGAGCCACCGATGGAGGTCACGGCTTCGGTGTCGTCCACGTGGACGTGGAGATGGGCACCGTGAACCCGGACGCCCTCCACACGCTGCTGGAAGCGCACGTGGCGGTAGCCGGCCTGTCCCTCGTCCACCCGGACCAGGTCCAGCTCGGCGTCGGCGTCGATGCCGCCGTAGAGCTCCGACAGCTCGTGGAGCACCGCGCGGGCGTGCCTCTCGGGATCCCCGTCGTGCCCCGGCACCCGCAGGTCACCGGTGAGAAAGCCGGGAACGCCCGTCGAGGCCTCGTAGCGGACCTTCAACTGCCGACCCCGCTCCTCGCTGTGGAGCGCGTCGAGTCGCTCGGTCGCGGCCTCCTGGGCTGCCAGCCGCTCGACCTGATGTGGCGCCAGGAGTCGCTCCTCCATCGGCGTCGGTTCGGTCGTGCCGGGATCTTCCGGGGGGGCAACGTCACCGCAACCCGCGCCGACCAGCAACGCCATCGCAGCCATCGTGCTCCTGGGAAACCATCGGGACACAGATCCTGGAATGCTCGCCATCGTCTCCTCCATCGCATCTCAATGTGACGGCCGACGCGCGTCTCTGCGCGCCGCCGCTCTGTGACAGAGCAACCCCCGTGCCAGGCCCGGGATCGGGGGACTGCGGGCGAGGAACGGCGACGAGCGTTACGGATCCGGATCGGGAGGTTGCACGGACGACGAAGCGTGTAACAGAGAATGTGTAGCCGACCCGGGATGTGGATCAGCCGCGGAAGTCGGCGGCCCGCAGGTCGTGGCGCTTGAGCCAGCGATGGACCTGCACCCGGTGGCGCCCCAGGTGACGCGCCACCTCGGTCACCTTGCCCCGGTAGTGGGTCAGCAGGATCTCGAGCTCGGTCCTCGTGGGTGCCTGGCCCGGGGGGGGAGAGGGCAAGCCTGGCACGGGCTCGGGCTCCTGGTCGCCCGCCCGGGTGCCCAGGGTGGCCAGGACCTCGGGGGGCAGCAGATCCAGGTCCACCTCGCCCCCGTCGGGGAACTCCACGGTCATGCGCCGCACCAGCGAGGCCAGCTCCCGCACGTTCCGCGGCCAGGCATGGAGGCACAGGGCCTCCATCGCGTCGGCGGTGACGTCGATCTCGACACCGGGAGCGAATCGACCCATGAGGTGCCGCGCCAGGGCGGGGACGTCCTCGCGGCGCTCCCTCAGCGGGGGGACCTCGACCGTCCACTGGGCCAGCCGGGCGTAGAGATCGGAACGGAACTCGCCCCCGTCGGCGGCGTCTCCGAGCAGGACGTTGGTGGCGGCCACGACCCGCAGCTCCACCCGCGCGGTGCGGGTTCCCCCGACCGGCCGGATCTCGTGCTCCTCGATGGCCCGGAGCAGCTGGGCCTGGATGTCCGGGAGCAGCTCCCCGACCTCGTCCAGGAACAGCGTCCCACCCGCTGCGGTCTGCAGCAGCCCCGGGTGATCCCGATCCGCGCCGGAGAACGAACCCTTGACGTGACCGAACAGCTCGCTCGCGGCCAGCTCCGGCCGCAGCGTGGCACAGTTGACCGCGACGAGCGGCCCGCGACTGCCGGACGAGGCGTGGATGTGGTGGGCGACCAGCTCCTTGCCCACACCCGTCTCCCCGGTGACCAGCACGTGCAGGTCCGAGGGTCCCACCCGTTCACACTGGGCCAGGACGCCCCGCATGGCGGCCGAGACCGCCACGATCGCCCGGTCGCCGGCCGGTGTCAGGTCGGGGCGGGGCGCGGCCCGGCGGGTGACGGCGAGCACGGTCTCCCCCAGGCGAATCAGATCGCCCAGGGACAGGTGCTCCCGCTCGGCTCGGCGACCGTTGACGTAGGTGCCGTTGCGGCTGCCCTGATCCTCGATCACGAAGCGACGGCTGTCCGCCTCGTAGACCACGGCGGCGTGGTTGCGCGACAGGGAGCGGTCGCCGGCGATCTTGAGGTGGTTGTCCCCGGTACCGCGGCCGATCAGGGTCACCGCGGGGCCCAGGGTCTGGACGCTGCCCAGCACGTCGAGATCCGGCGTGTGGATCACCTGCAGCACGGTCTCCACGCCCGTCTTCCGACGGGATCGAGGGGCGGCGAACGTGGTCTGTTCTTCGGTCACAGGAGGGTTATAGCAAGACGAACGCGGGGATGGGAGGGGCGGATGGGGGCCCCGGGCGTCAGGGGTGGTCGTAGCCGAAAAAAGCGGTGCTCTTCACCTCGAGCTGGGCCGGGCCGGGGCCGACGGTGGCGGTGTCGCGGGTGTAGCGGGTGAACTCCGAGGGTGGACAGTCGTGGCCCACGCAGATCTCGGGGGTCGAGCCGTGGGGGAAGGCCTCCACCAGGGCCTGGGGGACGGTGAGGCTGCCGCTGTCCGGCCCCTCGCACCACAGGATGTCGTTCAGGGGCAGCCCATGGGCCATGTTGGCGCCGTTGATCTTGACCTGGACGCAGGCCGAGGCATCGCCCGAGGGGGTCCAGGTCATCACCGCGTCGCCCCCGTCTTCCATCAAGAAGTGGTCCTCGAACAGGGTCGGATCCACGGACTCCACACCGGTGGTCGAGAGGGTGAGCCCGGGGAAGTCCGCGCCGGAGAAGGTCGCGGTGATCGGATCCCCGGGGTCGAACAGATCGTCCGGCAGGTCCCAGGGCCCCCAGTAGTAGCCCGGATTCCAGTCGTCGGTGTCGATGACGATGGGATCCCCCAGCCCCTCCACGGTCAAGGTGCCCGCCGAGATACCGAGCGGGTAGTCCACACACTCGTCGTCGGACGTGCAGACCTGGTCGAAGTCGCAGGCCGGATCGCAGTTGCCCAGCGCGAACGTCAGGTAGCGACAGGCCCCCTCCTCGAGCTGGATCGCGTGCCAGGCCGGGTTGGGGGCCTCCTGGACCCGGGCGGACACCGTACCGTCCCACACCGAGGTGTAGCGCTCCATGACCACCACCGACGCGGCCGGATCGTCGGCGAACCCGCAGGTCGGCTCCGTGTCGTCGTCGCCCGTGTCGTCGTCGCCGGTGTCGTCGTCGCCGGTGTCGTCGTCGCCGGTGTCG
>CAZITQ010000167.1:0-22267 GCA_964542165.1 uncultured Rickettsiales bacterium | reverse complement strand
GGGGGGGGGGGGGGGGGGGGGGGGGGGCCGGGGGGGGGTCGGGGCCATCCTGCAGGCCCGCGCCCCCCCGGCGCCGGGGGGGGCGGGCCCGCGCCGCCGCCCCTTGCTCGGCCTGGGTGGCCTCGAACCCCGGAAGGCGGCCCACGTTGCCGCGGCCGTCGGTGATCAGGACCAGCAGCGTGCGCCTCGGGTCGTTTCGCCTCCCCCGGGGAGCCACGGCGTCCAGCGAGGCCCGGAGCGCGGCCGCCAGGGGGGTCGTGCCGCCGCAGGGGAGTCCGGTCACGGCGCGCCGGACCAGCTCCGCCTGGGAGGTGGGACGAAGCAGGAGCTGGGCGCGCTCGCCGGCGAAGGCGATCAGGGCGACCCGGTCCCGGCGGAGGTAGGCGTCCCGCAGCATGCCCTCAGCGGCCCGCCTGGCCAGCTCGATGCGCTCGCCGCCCATGGACCCGGACGCGTCCACGGTGAACAGGACCAGCCGGTCCGGGCGGATGTGCCGGCGGTGGGCGCGGAGGTCGCCAGGGTCCAGGTGGACGGGCAAGGAGGGGCCGCCTGCGATCGCGAGCCGCGACGCAGCGCGGGTCAGGGTGGCGGACCAGGCAAGGTCCCTCGCCCGGGTGCCGGCGGTCGTCCCCGCCGCCCGGCCCCGGTAGGGACGGGGGGAAGGGACGCTGCGCCCCCGCCGCCGCCGGCCCGGCCCCGGGGGATGCCCGCGGGGCGTCGAGGGCTCCTCGACGTCTGGGACGGGAGCCAGGAGGGGTGCCGAGACCGTGGCGGGTGCGAAGAGGCCCTGGCGGAACAGCCCCTCGGAGGGGGTGGCGGCCTGGCGGCTGCGCCCCGAAGCGACCGCGACGGCGCCGTCGGGATGCCGGCCGTGGTGGCGGACGGCGTCCGGTGGTGGCGGTGGCTCTCGGTCGGGTGCGCCGCGGGTCGCCGGGGGAGGGGACTTCGCCGCGGCGCTCAACCTTTTTTTGGGGCGTCTCCCGCCACCTCGCGGGCCCGGGCGCGGAGCTCCTCGGCGCCCAGGTGGGCGTCCTCGAAGGGCCGGCGTCGCAGCCTGTGGGCGTAGACCAGCGGCGCCGCCCGCTCCAGGTCGTCGGCCACCAGCTTGTCGCGGCCAGCCAGGGCCGCCAGGGTCATCGCCCCCTTGATCAGCAGCAGGTCGGCCCTGTGGCCGTCCACCTCCAGGGACAGGGAGAGCTGAGCGGCGGCCTCCAGCCAGCGGCGGGCCACCCGAACGGCGGGCAGGCGCGAGCGGGCTTCGACCACGGAGCGGGCTTCCTCGGCCTCCCGGTCGGCCCACCCGCCGGCGAACGCGTCGGGATCGGCCTCGAACGCCAGGTTCCGCGCCACGATTTCCGCCCGCTGTTCCGGATCCTCCAGGTGGCCGATCTCGGCGCAGAGCCCGAAACGGTCCTGGAGCTGGGGCCGCAGTTCTCCCTCCTCGGGGTTCATGGTGCCCACCAGCAGGAACTCGGCCGGGTGGCTGACCGCGATCCCCTCGCGGGAGACCACGTTGACCCCCGACGCCGCCGCGTCCAGGAGCAGGTCGACCAGGGGATCGTCCAGCAGGTTGACCTCGTCCACGTAGAGCATCCCGCCGTTGACCCGCGCCAGCAGCCCGGGCTCGAAGCGGCGCCGTCCCTCCCGCAGGGCGTGGCCGATGTCCAGGCTGCCCAGGAGCCGGTCTTCGGTGATGCCCAGGGGCAGGGTCTCGAAGGGGGCGCGACGCTCCACCGCGGTCGGCTCTCCCTCCCGACCGCGGCAGTCGTCACACCAGACCTCGCGCCGCTCCGAGGGGCACCCGTACGCGCACCCGTCGTTCACCCGCGACCGGGGCAGCAGCCGCGCCACGCCCCGGGCCAGGGTCGACTTGGCCGTGCCCTTCTCTCCACGGATGAGCAGGCCTCCGAGGGCCGGGTTGGTCGCCAGCATCCGCAGGCCCAGCTTGACGTCGTCGTGCCCGACCACCGCGGACAGTGGCATCACCCTCGCTTCGGGACGCATGGGGCCTCCTTCGGTCGGTTCAGAATCCGAATCCCAGTGACCGGTCGCGGACCATGCCGGTGATGTGGTCGTCGATCTCGGCGTCCCGATTCCGCCAGCCCGCGGTGCGGACCCCGCGCAGGGCCATGTCCAGCGTGGTGAACCGCACCTCTTCCAGCGCCCGCTCCGCCTTGACCTTGATCGAGCTGCCGCCGGGCCATTCCGTCTTGTAGGGCACCGGCGATCCGTTCACGGCGGCCTTGTCGTAGGTGTAGCGCTTGAACGGCTCCTCCTTGGGATGGCGATTCATCGGATCCACGAGCTGCTTGGCCTTCAGCGCGGTGGCCAGTCCATCCAGGGCGGTGGCCACGGCGGTCATCACCGGTGTCGGCTCGCCGATCACCCGGCGGTAGCGCTCGTCGGCCTTGCGGACGCGTCTGCGAACCAGCCCGTTGGGGGCGAAGCGGTCCATGCCCTTGAGAAGCAGCCAGAAGGTGGCGCTCTGGCGCTTGAAGTACAGGGCCCGGTGGCGTCGCAGCACGGGGTTGTCCGACCGCCGGCAGTACTCGTAGCCGTTCATCAGCACGTCGAGCCGGCGCAGCAGCGACGGGCCCCAGGTGCGGTAGAGCAGGTCGTAGCCGTATTCGGTCAGGTTGAGGGTCTCGTGGGGCTCCAGCGCCCGGTTCTTCTGGGCGCCGCTCCAGAAGTGCACGTCCTCCCAGGGCACGTCGTCGATCCGTCCCTCCTCCTTGAGTCGATCCCACAGGGCCGTGCCGGGGAAGGGGGAGAGCCGGGTCAGCTGCTGGTAGGTCGGCATCAGCGACACGAAGTAGTTGAGGTCCTCGTGGATGTTGCTGTGGTCGTGGAAGTCCCAACCACAGATCCAGGCACCCACCGTGCGGATGCCCATCGAGTGCAGCCGGTGGAAGCACTCCCGGGCGTCGATCTCGTCGCGCTTGTCGTAGCCGTGGTCGCCGGCGAACTTGGACTCCACCCCGATGAACACGGTGCCCAGACCCAGCTCGGCGATGGCGTCCCAGCCGTACTTCTTCGCGAACTTGCCGATGTGGTCGATGGACCCGAAGCCGAACCAGTCCACGGACTCCATCATCTCCGGGTGGCCCATCCAGTAGGGCCGCATCTCGTCCAGGTAGGCGGGCTGGCGGAAGTGGTCCTCCTCGACCACGAACACCTGGCGCACGTCCGGGAAGTGCTGGAAGTACAGGTGCATGTGTTCGACCAGCTCCTGCGGGGAAAGCAGTTCGATCCGCTTGCGGTCGAACAGGGCCGTGGTGGAACAGAAATCGCAGCCGCCGATGCAGCCGAGCCCCGACACCAGGAATCCCACCGCGCCCTTGGGGTAGCGGCTGATGTAGGGCACCGTGCCCCCTGCCTTGGGCATCAAAGCCTGGCGGATCGGCCGGTCGGTGGGCTCGCCGAGCAGCCTGCGCATGAAGCGCACCCCCTCGCCATGGACCACCCCGTCCACGTATTCGCTCTGTTCCGCCTCGTCGTAGCTGGCCTGGAAGGCCTGTCCGGCGTAGGAGCCCAGGAGGATCTTCGATGCCGGCGAGCGCTGGCGCACGTAGCGGCACATCTCCATGACCCGGTCCAGGTGGACCGGGTAGGCGCTGATGCCGACCACCGGGTAGCCCTTGTCCACCTCGTCGGTGAAGTCCTCCCAGCGGGGGTACTCGAGCAGCACCGTGGGGGTGTCCACGTTCTGCGCCAGGATGTGGTTGGCGAAGCAATGGGTGTGGGACACCAGGGCGAAGATGTCGTCGCCCTTGGTGAACCGTTGCCCGGTGGCGTCGGTCAGCGAATCGTTGGCCGGCAGGGTGGGGTAGGGGTAGGTGGGGGTGGTCAGCAGGATGCGGTTGTCCAGCATGGCGGTGTTCTCCTCACGAGACCTCGGCCAGATCCACGGGCGCCTCGACGGCGGCGTGCTCGACCAGGAAACGACCCATGTGGGCGGCGAACTCGGCGGGTCGCTCCTCCTGCCAGAAGTGGCCGCAGAAGGGGATCAGCCGGAAGGCGACGGTGCCGGGGATGTCCTCGGCGAGCTTGGCCCCCCACGAGGGCGAGATGTAGCGGTCCTCGGCGCCCCAGAGGACCAGGGTCGGCCGTTCGAACCGGCGTAGACCCTCCACCGCCGCCAGCGAGTACCGCGGGTGGCCGGACCGGAGGAAGCGGACGAAGCGGCGTCGCTGGCCCGCCGTGCCGTGGAGGGGGCGCAGGTACTCGCGGATCGCCTCGTCCGAAAACGACCTCGGGTCGTGGACCCCCCGGCGGAAGGCCGACCAGCGTGTCCGCGTCTCCCTCCAGAGGAAGGCGCCGCTGCGTACCAGCACCTCCGGCACCACGGGGACCTGCCACAGGGCCTGGAGCCGGGCGATCTCGGGGACGGGCCAGTTGTCGTAGGCCACGCAATTGGTCAGCACCAGGGCCGTGACCCGCTCCGGCCATCGGGCGGCGATCAGCTGGGCTGCCGCCCCCCCCTGGTCGTGGGCCACGACGGCGAAGCGCTCGTGCCCCATCGAGATCATGAACTCGAGGAGCATCTCGGCCTGGGCGTCCATGTGCAACGGCGTGCGGTCCGGATCCACGTCCGTGTCCCCGAGCCCCATCAGGTCCGGGGCGTAGCCGTGCAGGTCGTTGCCGAGCATCCGCAGCACGTGGCGCCAGAGCCACCCCGAGGTGGGGATGCCGTGGACGAACAGCACGGGCGGGCGCGTCCCGGATCCCGCCTCGAGATAGGCGATGTCGCCGAACGACGTGGTACGAGTTCCCTTGTCGGCCAGGCTCATGGTCCCGTCCTTCCGTTCCCCTCCAGGTAGGCCCGCTCGGCCAGTGCGCTGGCGGGATCCAGCTGACAGATCAGCGACTGCAGCTCCCTGCGGCGGGCCGAGGAGTCGTCGTCGACCTCGCCCCGACCGAGGGCCTCGAAGAGGAGCCACGCCGCGTTGAGCTGGTGGCGTTCGGCCAGGCCGGGGAGCGTGGCCACCGCCGGCGGATCGGCCAGCAGCCGAGCGATCTGGGAGTCCAGGGCCCGCAGGCCACGCTCCCGGGCGCGGAAGGCCTCCGGCAGGGCCGTCAACATCCAGGCGGCCAGGTAGCCCACATGGGAGGCCTGCTCGGCGGGATCCCAGCGGGCCAGGGCGTCGTCGGCCAGCGACCGGATGGCCGCGGCATCGGCCGCGCCCCCTTTCCTCCCCTCGGAGCTGCGGGTGTACAGCGCCAGGGCGAGGTAGATGGCGGTCTCGGGACTGCGTTCGCCCTGCGCCTCGAGCACCTCGATACCCGGCTCCAGATCTCCGGACAGGACCAGGGCGATGCCGTGGAGCGAGCGCAGGGTCGAATCGCCGGGGACCGCCTCGAGTGCTCGCTCGAGGGTGAACGCCGCCTCGCGGTAGCTGCCCGCGTGCAGGTGGAGCTGGGCTGCGTCACGCCAGACCGAGGGGTCTTCGTGTCGCGTCGAGAGCAGCTGCCGGCTCTCGTCCACCGCCGTCTGCAGATCGAAGCGAGCGCGGAACGCGGCGCTGGGCCGGTAGACCACCGTCGTCAGCACCCCAGCGGGCGCGGAACGCAGCTCGAGCCGACCGTGAAGCGCGCGCTGCAGCAGGGACTGCAGCACGTTGTGCACGAAGCTCGAGGTGATCTCCCGGCGGACGAAGGCCTGGCCCAGCAGCTGCTGGGGGCTGGCTGCCGATTCCCAGTCCAGCTCGATGAACTCGCGGTGCTCGAGCTCGAAGCCCACGCGCACATAGGACGCGACCGTCCGGAACGAGGCGAACGGGATGCCCAGCTCGGTGCCCTGGTCGCACAGGGCGGCCACGTGGGCGTCGTAGGAGGTGAATCGCGGCGGTGTGGTGCCCTCCAGGGGGCGGATCACCCGCTGGACGATCAGCTCCTCGAGCTGGGCCATACCGACGCCCGCCTCGGTGGCCAGCTCGTCCGCGCTCAGGGTCCTCCCCAGCCCCAGGTCCGACGCCTCGGCGAAACGGCTGAGCCGGTGGGCCAGGGACTCGATGTGGAACAGGGGCTGGAGCCACTCGGGATCGAACTCGTACAGCTCGAAGATCCGGCGCACCGTGTCCAGGGGGAGGTGGAACTCGTCCCGCAGCTTGCGCACCAGGTGCAGCAGCTGCAGGTGCCGCTCACCGTAGCGTGCCCGGGTCTCGGGTGGAGGCAGGATTCCCTGGCGCAGATAGTGGTGGATCAGCTCCTTGGACACGCCCGTACGTTCGACCAGGTCGCGGATCCTCAGCGTGTTGAGAGCGCCTGCGTCCGTTGTTTCTGACATGGTTGTTCCCCGTTCGAAGACTGTTTCATTATGCCGTTCATCGTTTTCGTGTAAAGGGTTTATCCTCAGGGTCGAATCTGTCGTTGGAGGAATGATGAGGAAGGTCGCGGTCGTCGTGCTGGGCACGCTGTTCGCTCTGGCTGGGATGGGGTGTTTCGCCGAGGCGCCCAGGGATCCCCCGGGGCCCCAATCCGAGGACGACATCACCGCCCGCAACGGCGGTCCCTCGGTGCGGATCCTGTTCCCCGACAACGGGGATGCGGTGGCCAACCCGGTCTCCTTCGCGGTCGACACGGATCCCGGGATCCACCGGGTCGTGCTCGACGCCGACGGCTGGGTACTCGACGAGTGGGATCCCCACCACCACTCGGTGGTGGACTACACCTTCCAGGGGGTGAACACGCCCCGGGTGATCACGCTCACCGGCTTCGACGCCCACGGCAATCCCATGGACACCGACCGGGTCGTGATCACGGTCTACGACTCCGGGAGTGGGGGATATCTGGGCGACGTCGACGTCCGCATCGACGCGCCGGGGGACGGAGCGACGGTCCACAACCCGGTCACCTTCGAGGTCGCGGCCAACGGGGTGTACGCCCTCAAGCTCTTCGCGGACGGCTACGGGATCAGCGACTTGTGGAAGCCGGAGTGGGGGCTGAGCCACAGCTACACGTTCAGCCAGGGCGGACAGCGCGAGATCGAGCTGGTGGGCTACGACATCGGCTGGAACCGGGTCGCCACCGACACCATCTCCATCGTCGTGGACGGGGCGACCGACAACCCCAACGACGGCAACGGCAACAACGGCAACAACGGCAACAACGGCAACAACAACAGCGGCTCGCTGAACGTCCCCTACTACTACCAGTACCACAACGCGTACGAGCCGGGCGCCACCTGCGGTCTGACCTCGGCGGCGATGTTGCTGAGCTACCTCAAGGGCTACTCCATCGACCCGGACTCGCTGTACCAGACGTACGGCAAGGCCCAGGGGCAATCCCCGGGCGGGCTGGAGCAGCTGTACGGCTGGGAAGGCCTCCACGGGGCGTCGACCTACGGTGGGACGCGCTCGATGATCAAGAACCAGGTCGACGCCGGCCGGCCGGTGCTGGTGCACACCTTCCTCACCGGCGCCGGCCACATCGTCTGCATCGTGGGCTACGACGGCAGCGGCTGGTTCGTCAACGATCCCGCCGGGGACTACTACCAGTGCTACGGCTGCAACTCCACGGCCGGCGACCACGTGCACTACCCCTTCGGAGGCTCGGCGGACAACGCCCTGAGCCACGACGGGGACATCTGGATGTCGACCGCGGACACCTCCGGCTTCGGCTGGTAGCTGCCCGCGGAATCGGAGAGGAATCGAGACCATGACGAACCTGTGGGCGCGCGCTGGCGCGTGGATCGGACTCTTGATCTTGGTGTTCGCTGGCTGCTACGCCCCCCACGACGGGGGCGTGGAGCGGGAGCCTGGCGGTGGCCTGGACGGGGTGGCGCGGGACGGTAGCGGCGTCCCCGCGGTGCGAATCATCGCCCCGGCGGACGGGTCCCGGGTCACCAACCCCGTCCTGTTCCAGGTGGAGGCCGTGAACGTCGCCTGGGTGGCCCTGGACGCGGACGGCTGGAAGCTCGGGGATTCGTGGGACCCGGCCCATCACCCCGAGGTGTCCTACACCTTCAACGGGGTGGGCTTCGAGCGCGTGATCACCCTCACGGGGCTCGACGCGTGGGGCTGGGAGGTGGCGAGCCACACGATCTCGATCGTGGTCGAGGAGGGGTTGCCCCCGGACGACGGGAGCGGACAGCCCCCCGACGGCGGGGACGAGCCGGAGTGCCCCTGGTTCGAGTCGTCGATGCAGGAATACGCCCCGGTGCAGACCGCTGCGGCGGGGTTGCCCTCGACGGCGGGCAGCATGACCTGGTCGAGTCCCGCGGATCACACCCTCCACATCCCGTTCTCGGGCACCCCGGGCTATCCGGCCGATCACGAGGGGATCGACCGGGTCCACGACGACTCGTCCGTCGCCGACGTGGGGGTCCACGCGGCCGCCGACGGCGTGGTGGCCTACGTGCGCATCGGCTGCGCGGAGACCTCCCTGTTCAGCCCCAACGGCGAGGCCCGGGAGTGCGGATCCGGGTGGGGCAACCACGTGGTGATCCACCACGGCGACGGGGTCTACACCCGCTACGCCCACCTCCGGCCGGGGCACACGATCGTCGACGTGGGCTGGAGCGTCACCCGCGGCCAGCGCCTGGGCGCCATGGGGAACTCCGGCCGCAGCCAGACCCGCCACCTCCACCTGGAGCTGGGCACCTCCTCCGGCTTCGATCCCTGCGCCCCCGCCCAATCCCTGGACGCGGTGTACGACCCGGATCTGCTCCCCGGATTCTGAGCCCACACCTTCCCCGGCTCGAAGCCAGTGCATAGGCTGCGGGGATGAACGAGCCATCCCGACGAGGCGACCTGCACGTCGCGCTGCTGCGCGGCATCAACGTGGGGGGGAAGAACAAGCTGCCGATGCGGATCCTCGCGTCCCTGTTCGAGGCCGCCGGCTGTGCCGACGTGACGACCTACATCCAGAGCGGCAACGTGGTGTTCCGGGCCGGACAGGAGCTGACCCGGGACATCCCGGCGCGGATCCAGGCGACGATCGAAGGGGAGCTCGGGTTGAACGTACCCGTGCTCACCCGCAGCGCCGACGAGCTTCGCAGCGTGCTGGACCGCCACCCGTTCGTGGCCACCGGGGCGGACACCTCCAGGCTGTACGTGGGATTCCTGGCGAACGAGCCGGGGCCGGAGCGCGTTGCGACCCTGGATCCGGGCCGCTCGCCGCCGGACGAGTTCGCGGTCCTGGGGCGGGAGGTCTATCTCCGTCTACCCAACGGCGCGGCACGAACGAAGCTGACCAACGCCTACTTCGACCGGCGCCTCGGCACCACCTGTACGGTCCGCAACCACCGGACCCTGCTGGCGCTGCTGGAGCGGGTCGGCCGCGGTGAGGGGGGCCCGCGCGCGGACGCGTGAGCGCTCTGGCCCGCCGGGCTCCCGGTATGCCGGAACCAAGGTTCCTCTATGTAGCGACCCGTTATTTCCGGTCCGGGGCACTGGGTGCCTCGGTCGCGGACAGCTTCAGCGAGACGGAATTGATGCAGTAGCGCAGGCCCGTGGGCGGGGGGCCGTCGAGGAACACGTGGCCCAGGTGGGAGCCGCAGCGCCCGCAGATCACCTCGGTGCGCAGCATGCCCAGTGTCCGGTCCCGCGTCGTGCCCACGGCGTCGCTCTGCAGGGGCTGGGTGAAGCTGGGCCAACCGCTGCCCGAGTCGTACTTGTCGTCGGAGGAGAACAGCCGGTGGCCGCAGGCCGCGCAACGGTACTCGCCGCTGGACTTGGTGTCCCAGTAGGCCCCGGTGAAGGCCTGCTCGGTGCCCTTCTCCCGCAGCACGCGGAATTGCTCCGGGGTCAGCAGCCCGCGCCATTGATCGTCGGTGAGCGGGAGGGGATCGACGAGGCCCTCCTCCCCGGTCCGCGGATCGGTGATCTCCGCGCCGTCTTCGGTGTGAGGCGTGGGATCGTCCATGGCGGCGGCCTCCTGGATCGGCAGCCCACCGCAACCTGTCCCCGCGAGCAGGCATGCCCCCGTCAGGATTGCGGTCGCGGCGATCGGGCTGTCCACCCGATCTCCCTCGGGACCGGCGGCGCACCTGTCAAGGGTCGCAGCGCTGGAGTCTACGGGTACATCGCCCGCTTGATCAGCGACAGGTCCGCCAGGAGCTTGTCGTGCTTCTTCTCGTCCTCCAGCAGCCAGGTCAGCAGGTACTTCTGGTACCCCTCGCGGTCGTGGTCCAGCAGGGCGAGGGACTCCTCGGCCAGGGTCACGGTGCGCTTCTCGATCTCGATGTGCTTCTCGATGGAATCCCAGACGTTCTCGAGGTCCCGCAGGTTCACCGCGGTGGCGCCCCGGGTGAGGCTGTCGATGACCAGCTGCTGGATCCGGTGGTGCAGGTTGGAGTCCCGCTGGATGCCCTCCATCAGCAGGCGGATCAGGGGATTCTCGGTCTGTTCCATGACCCGCGCCGTCTGGCCGACGGCGGCGTTCTCGATCTTCTGCCAGGCCTGCATGGTCTCGATGAGTTTCTCCTGGCGCTCCTTCTTGCTCAGCTTCTCGCTCATGATCCGTCCTCCGATTCGGGGGTTGTGTTCGGGTTCGTGCCGGGGACGGTGAGCAAGGGCCGTGCCAGGACTCTGGATCGTCGGGATGGCGCATCCCGATCGGTGTGCGTCTCCGTGGCTGCACGGCCAGGCCCGCGCACGATCACTGTCTCGGAGGCCGCGGCCGTCTCGCGGAGTGTCTCGTTTCCTGTCTCGAAACATCACCGCCCCTGGTCCGTGGCCGTCAGGTGATTACTCCTGGACGTGATGCCCGATCGTGAACCCTCCGCCGTCCGTCGCTACCTGTCGGTGTACCAGTACACGTGGCGGGCTCTGGGGTTGGTCTGGAGCACCAACCCCCGGCTCACCCTGGCGTTCGGAGCCTTGACCCTGATCGCGGGGCTGTTGCCCGCGGGTGTGGCCTACGCCGGCAAGCTGATCGTCGACGGCGTGGTGACCGCGGCCGCCAGTGGGCTGGCGGAGGATCGCTGGCGAGCGCTGACCTGGGTCGCCGTGGAGGCGGGGCTGGTGGCGGGGCTGGCGGCGGTCCAGCGAGGGCTCGACGTGGGCCAGCAGCTGCTGCGGGCCCAGCTTGGGCACCGGGTCAACACGATGATCCTCGAGAAGGCCCTGCGGCTGGACCTGGCCCAGTTCGAGGACAGCGAGTTCTACGACCGGATGACCCGGGCCCGGCGGGAGGCCTCGATGCGCCCGCTGAGCCTGGTGCAGCGCTCCTTCGGCCTGTTGCAGAACGCCGTGGCGCTGATCACCTACGCTGTGCTCCTGCTCCAGTTCTCCCCCTGGGCGGTCCTGGTCCTCGGCATCGGCTCCATCCCCGCCTTCGTGGCCGAGACCAAGTTCGCCGGTGAGGCCTTCACCCTCTTCCGCTGGAAGTCGCCGGAGACCCGCAAGCAGGTCTACCTGGAGGTGCTGCTGGCCCGGGAGGACCACGCCAAGGAGGTCAAGCTGCTCCAGATCGGCCGGATGTTGCTGGACCGCTACCGGGGCATCTTCGACAGGCTGTACCTCAAGGACCGCTCCCTGACCATCCGCCGCGGGGGGTGGGGCTTCGCCCTGGGCTTGCTGTCCACCACGGCGCTGTACGGTGCCTACGCCTGGATCGCGGTGACCACCATCACCGGCCACATCAGCCTGGGCGAGATGACCATGTACCTGCTGGTGTTCAAGCAGGGCAGCGCGGCGTTCTCGGCGATCCTCTCGTCCGTCGGCGGGATGTACGAGGACAACCTCTACCTCTCCAACCTCTACGAATACCTCGAGGAGCCCGAGCCCGAGCCCACGGGAACGCAAAAGTTTGGACCTGACCCCGCCGATGGGATCCGGTTCCAGGGGGTGTCGTTCACCTACCCGGGCGCCGAGCGTCCCGCCCTCGATGGCGTGGATCTCCACGTGCCCCCCGGGCGCAAGCTGGCCCTGGTCGGCCCCAACGGCTCGGGCAAGACCACCCTGATCAAGCTGCTGACGCGGTTGTACGCCCCGGACTCCGGGCGGATCCTGCTGGACGGGCTGGACGTGGGCGAGTGGGACGGCGACGCCCTCCGGTCGCGGATCGGGGTGATCTTCCAGGACTTCGTGCGTTACCAGTTCATCCTGGGGGAGAACATCGGGATGGGGGACGTGGACGCCGTGGATCGGCCCGAGCGCTGGGAGCGAGCGGCGGAAAAGGCCCTGGCCACCGACTTCATCGAGCAGCTGCCCCAGCGGTACGAGACCCAGCTGGGCCGATGGTTCGAGGGGGGGCGGGAGCTCTCCCTGGGTCAGTGGCAGAAGATCGCCCTCGCCCGGGCCTTCATGCGCGAGTCCGCCGACATCCTCGTGCTCGACGAACCCACCGCGGCCATCGACGCCGAGGCCGAGGCCCGCATCTTCCAGCGATTCAGGGACATGACCGGGGACCAGATGGCGATCCTCATCTCCCACCGCTTCTCCACCGTGCGGATGGCGGACGAGATCGCCGTGCTGGACGACGGGAGGGTGGCGGAGCGGGGGACCCACGCCGCGCTGATGCAACGGGGGGGGATCTACGAGCGGCTGTTCTCGCTGCAGGCCGAGGGGTACCGCTGACGGATCGAAACCGCCGCGCGCCCCCCGGGGTCGGTCAGCCGGCGGAAGCGATCACACCGGACGTCCTGGACATCCCGGTCCCGCGGGCGGCGATCTCCCGGTAGCCCTCGAGCGAGGGCGTCACCGGGCGCACCCCGTGACGCTCCGGGTCGCGGAACATGAGGGAACCTTCACGCCGATGCGATGCCGGGGCCTACCAGCGGATCCGGCCGGTGAGCAGCCACTGGTGGATCGAGTCCGGGCCCTCGCCCACCAGGGCCGAGCCGGCGAAGAGGTGACCCCCCTGGGCGACGAACGCGGCCTCCACCGACCCCGCCCGGGCCGGGCGTACGGGGCCCCCCAGGATCACGGCCCAGTCCACCTCGGCGCCGAGGAAGCGGCCCTCGGGTTCGGTGTCCAGGTGGTTCCGGGGCACGCCGCCGGCGCGGTACGTGTAGTAGGGCTGGGTCCAGTCCACCGCGGCGGTGGCCAGCAGCACGCCCACCTTGAACTCGAGCCAGTGGATGGGCTCGTACTCGAACACGGGCTGAACGAACATGGCGCGGCGGAACGCTCCCTCGGTGACCAGGGCGTCCACCCCGTCCGGAGGCGGGCTACGGGTGGGGTCCGTGAGCTGGGAGTGGGTCGCGGCCTCGACCCCCCCGGACAGCTGGTCGAAGAGCACCATGCCCACGTCGAAGTTCCGGTCGAAGGAGAAGTCCCCGGTGATGCCGTCGTCGGGGTCCGGATCACCGGACGCGAGACCGCCCCGGAGGAGCGCGCGGACCCGATCCCCGGGAGCGTGCAGGCCGACCACACCGGCCACGCCGCCGGAGACCACCCCCATCATCCGGCGGGCGGCGTACGAGAGGGAGCGGTCGGTCTCCCCGGTGATCAGGGCCCCCTCGGCAGCCAGGCTCAGGACCATGCCCTCCCGGCTCACGGGGATCGGGAGGTGGCCGAAGGCATCGATCACCACCACGCGGGTGAGCCGGTCGTCGTCCAGCTCCTTCTGGTGGCGGTAGACCGCGTAGACCCCGATCTGCCGCTCCCGGGCGTCGGCGTAGAGCACGGAGACGATGCCCTGCAAGGCCAGCTGGCGCTCGGTGAACCGGGCGGACTCGTCGGCGATCACCCAGTCGAAGGCCGCGGTCACGTTCAGGGCGTGACGCATGGGATGGTCTTGCTGCAGGTACAGGGGCTTGCCCGTCGCGCGGATCCGGACCACCCGATCGCCGAAGTCGTTGCGGCCGAACACCGGGTCGTGGTTGCCGTCGTTGACCAGCATCCCCAGCCCCCAGTGGCTGGAGATCAGCCCCATCTCGAGGGTGAAGGCGGGCCAGCTGAAGGTGGCGGCGGCGCGGCGGGGCACGAAGCCCTCCCGCTGGAACACGGTGCGGGTGTGACGGTTGCGCTCGTCCACCTCGCCGGGGATGCCCCAGGTGGGCCCGAACATCTGGCCGCTGAACAGGTCCCACTCGGTGCCGAAGCGGAAGTGGCGGCCCACCATGTCGAAGCGGCCCCGCAGGCGCTGGTCGAAGACGTAGGGCTGGTCGATGGCCGTGCCCTCGGCGTCCACGGGGGTGTCGGTGAGGATGGTGCTCTGCAGTCGGTACTCGCCCGCGAACTCCAGGGTGAAGGGGGAGTCGGGGGAGCCGAGCACGGCCCGCTGGGTGGCCGAGGCCGGGGAACCCAGGGCCATTGCCAGGGTGCCCACTGCGACGATGCCGAGGATGGTCTTGGTGCGCATGGCCTAGTCCTCCGGCACCGGTCGAAGGTGGTCGCAGTCGTTGGTGGCCAGGCAGGGGTCGTCGCTGATCTCCGCCCCCCTGACGTACAGGTAGTGGGCGATCTGGTTGAACATGAACGTCGAGATGTCGAAATCCTTGTCCGGATCCGGGTTGGAGGGCCCGTGGGAACCGGTGGTGGACACGTAGGGCAGCCTCAGGCCGCTGGTCCCGGCGTCGATGGGCAGGGTGGACCGGTAGGCGACCTCGGAGGGGGCCCCGGTACCGTCGGTCCCGTCGTCCAGATCGTCCGCGTCGAAGAGGGCGGGCTCGCCGTCCACGTCGGTGTACGGCCCGTACTCCTCCAGCCCGTGAACCACCCGCCGGGCGACGAGCCATTCGTCGGCGGTCATGCCGTAGCGTTCGTCCACGGTGTGGCGATCCACCAGTCCGATGGCCCGGGCCAGGGCGATCCCGGCGTTGATCATCACGATCTCGTCCCCCGGCGTGTTCACCTGCAGCATCGGAACCGGCTCGTCGAAGAGTTCCGGGAACGGCTCGTCGAGTACGTGCGGGGCGTAGGCGATGGGATCACCGGGCTCGGTGACCATGGCCAGGCTCTGGACGACCCGGCGAAGCCGGGGGGTGCCGCGGATCAGGCCGAGGCCGGAGGACAGCGCCACCAGGGGTGAGCCGTCGTCGACGGTCACCCCCTCGAAGGTGGACTCGGCCTCGAAGTGCTCGAGGACCGCGACCTCCTCGCCTTCGGCGTCCCAGATCGAGATCCGCAGGGCATCGCCGAGTCCGTCGTTGTCCGGGACACCGTAGGCCCGGTCGCCCTCGGGCCCGGTCTCGGGGATGCCCGCGGCGGCGCGCTTCTCGGCGGCGTCCAGGGCGTCGGCGGGGATCGCAACGCGGAAGCGGCCGTCGTTCCGGACGTCGCCCTCGCGGACCTCGCCGTTGGTCAGGTTCTCGACCCGCACCCTGCCCCCGACGGGAACGCTCGACAGCGTCGCGATCGGCACATCCTCGGTGTCCACGAAGCCGGACACGAGGTACTGGGAGACGAGCAGTCCCCCTCCTTCGTCGGGCATCCCGAGGATCAAGGGGGTCATCATCCGACCCCAGACCGCCTCGGTGGCCCCGCCCAGGGCCGAACGATTGCTGATGTCGGTCAGCCCGCCGCCGCCCACGATGGGGGTGCTGGCCGCCGACTCGGGCTCCACCGCGGCGGCCACGGCGGTCACGATCCCCCCCAGCGACCCGCCCAGGAGGAAGTAGTCCACGTCCGGGCCCCCGATGTCGGGGACCCCGTTGCCGTCCCAGTCGCAGGACAGCTCGTTCTCGCCGTCCCCGTCCACGTCCGTGCCCATGACCGTGGTGCCGCAGGTGGCCAGGGCCCGGCGCAGCTGCATCATGTCCAGCGCACCCTGACGCACCTGGTCGCGGGTGTGGAAGGAGTCCGCCGTCCACTGATCGGCCCCCGAGTCGCCGGTGCCGTCGTTGTCCAGGTCCCTCGCGCGGCTGTCTTCCAGGTGTTCCAGGAAGCGCAGCAACCCCGCCTGCTCCAGCAGGGGGCCGTATTCCTCCAGGTCGTCGTGGTCCAGCGCGAGGCCGTGGCCGGGGTAGTCGGCCGCGCAGGCGGCGATGCCCACCCGGGACGTGGCCCAGGCCAGGTTGAACATGTCGAAGCGCGACGAGCCGTACCCGTGGCCCCAGATGGCGACGGGGAAGGGCTGCTGGAACTCCCCGTCCTCGGCGGGCACCACACAGGTGAAGGTGACCTCGAGGGCCTCGGCCTGCACCTCGCCGGTGAGTGGATCGAGCTGCCACCACTCGTCGGAGGTGTCGCGGCCGTCGTCGTCGCGATCGGCCAGCAGGTCCGGGGTGGTGAACACGCCCCCCGAGACGTGGGAGCTGAGGCGGTACCCGGGCTCGAAGACCGGCATCGAGTCTCCGGGCAGCAGGTCGGCGAGTGTGAGCACGTCCAGCATCGGCCCCACGGGCAGGGTGTACGGGTTGTCCTCCCCGGGCACCGAGTGCATCTCGGTGGCGCGCCAGACACCCGCGGGGAAGGTGTTGCCCAGGTGGTGGAAGGGACCCTCGCCGTCCAGTCCGCGTCGCAGGTCCACCAGATCCCCGGTGATCCTGCCGGTGGTGAACGCCCAGGCGAAGTCCACGTCCTCCAGCCCCAGGTCGAAGTCGGGCAGGGCGTCGAGGACGGGCGCGAGGGCGTGGGTCTGGCGGGTGTGATTGACGTAGGCCCAGGGCGACCGGATCCGCGCGCCGTGGGTGCCCCGGAGGCGCGAGGTGAGCACCACGGCGTAGGTGGTCTGCTCCCGCAGCGGAACCACGGGGCGCAGGATCAGCGTGTCGGTCTCCCGGTCGTACCACTCCATCAGGTCGGCCCGGGGATCCGTCCCGCCCGGGACCAGGTTGGCCACGTCCAGGACACCGTCCCCGTCCGTGTCCTCGCCGGGATCCAGCTCGCCGTTGCCGTTCAGGTCCTCGTCCACCGTCTCGTACAGGACGGACGGGGACTCGGCGCGGGGGTCGTTGGGGAAGTAACGGTCGGTGCGGACCACGTCGGCGGGGAACCGCCCGTGGCCCACGTCCAGATCCACCGCCTGCAGGTAGGTGGGAGAGGTAGGCGTGACGTCGATCACGTAGACCGCGTCGTCGTCAGGATCCAGGTCCGGCGCGTGGCGGGCGGCCAGGTCCACCAGGTCCAGGGCGTGGGTGAATCGCACGGTGATCGGGGAGTAGATACCCCAGCCGGTCAGTTCGTTGACCTTGCGCCGGGCCTCCCGCTCCAGCTCGGTGGGCGCGTCCTCGGGGAAGTTGAGGCGCAGGCCGGTGGGAGAGCCAGCATCGGGGCGGGTGCCCAGGTCGTTGGGGAAGGGGATCTCGGGCAGGGGATCGGCGTCCCAGTCCACGTACACCATCGGACCGGTGCCGTCGGGCGTGGGACGCAGCCCCTCGGGGGCCTGGCCGCAGCCGGCGACCGCGAGGAGCAGGGTGAGCGCCACCGGGCGCGTGAATCGCAGCATCATCTCCTCCAGCGGCCTCTCGGGATCCATGGATAGCCTAGCCTAAGCTGCCTCCTGACCCCACATCCGTCAAGGCGGGCGCGTGCACGCGGGTTGCCATTCCAGCGCCCATGCGTACGCTGTTGTCGCCGTGCCCCATCTTCGACCCCGAACGCTGGCAGGTCTCACGATCCTCGCCCTGGCGCTCGCCTCCCCGGCGGGAGCCGCCCAGGTCCGCTTCAGCGGCGGCATGGGACTCGCCGTCTGGCCCATCGAGGTGGGCATCGGAGAGCGACCCCATCGGGGCGTTGCCCTCGCGCCTGCGGGGCGGATCCGCCTGCTGCTCGGACCCCACCTCCGGCTCCAGAACAACGCGATGATGGCCCGGTTCTCCGAGGACGACGGCAGCTGGGTCAGGCGCTCGGTGATGGTGCTCGGGCCCCAGGCGGTGGCCCCGCTCTCGGACCGGGTCTACCTGGCGTTCGGCGGTCACGTGGGCGCGGATTCCCTCAAGCTCAGCGAGACCGTTCGCTCCACCGACGACGGCCTGCGGGTGGTCCGCGACGTGGAGCGCTGGTCCCCGGTGTTCCAGCCCTCCATCGCCCTCGGCGTCCTGATCACCCACCGCATCGAGTTCGAGATCGAGGCCGCGGAGCTGATGGTCTTCGCCGGAGACGACGTCGAGCTGTCGTTCTGGTTCGGCGTGGGCGTGTACTTCCGCGTGGGTGTGGGCCGGGCGCGCTGACCGACCGCCCGCGAGCCTTCGGTCCGACCGCCTCCGTGATACGCTCTTCGGTCAGCCCTTGCAGGGCGCGGGGGATGCGATGCATCAGCCGGGGACGATCCTGGGCAACTACGAGGTCGTGTCGCACGTCGCCAGCGGTATGACCAGCGAGGTGTACCGCGCCAGACACCGCGTTCTCCAGAGCGAGCACGCGATCAAGGTGCTGGCGGAGCCCCTGGCCGAGAACGAGGCGTTCCGAGACCGATTCCTCCGCTGCGTGCCCCCGCCCGTGTTGCGCCACCCCCACATCGTCCCGGTGACCAACGTACTGGCCGAGCCGGACCTGCTCGCGCTGGTGATGGATCGGGTCGAGGGACCGTCCCTGGCCCACGTGATGGACACCGAGCGCCCGGGCCCCTGGACCCTGCGGGACGCCATGGCCGTGATGTCGCCGGTTCTCGGCGGCCTGGCGTATGCCCACGCCCAGGGGCTGTTTCACGGAGACCTGAGGCCGGACCACGTCCTCCTGGAGGGCGCGGGGGATGGCGGCTGGAAGCCCCGGGTCACGGGCTTTGGTGGCCTCGCGCTCGCGGCCGCCCGGGCCGGCCACGGGGCGTCGCGCCCCTCGCCCTACTGGGCTCCGGAACTGGCGGGGGAAGGGCCCGAGGGGACGGCGGCCGCGGACGTCTACGGCCTGGGCACGATGCTGTGGCGCTTGCTGGCGGGCCGGTTGCCGACGAGTCCCCCGTCCGAGCCCCTGCCCGGAGCCCCGCAGGAGATGCTGGTCGCCCTGCGGCAGGCCCTCTCGCCGGATCCCGCCGTCCGCCAACCCGACGCGCGGGCCCTGCTCAAGGAGCTGACCCGGGCCGCGGCCGAGGACGAGCGGCAAGCACCTGCCTCACCACCGGGTCCTCCGCCCCCCGGGCCGCCACCGCCCGCGGCTCCATCGGAGCGGACCACGGCCCTCGAAGAGCCGGGGCGGCGCGGTCTCGCGTCCGAACCGCTCGCGCCACCGGGGTTCGCACCGCCACCGGCGGCGCAGACGTCCCCGCCCACGCCGGCGCCGCAGGCGTCCCCGCCGCCACCGGTGCCGCACGAGTCGATCCCTCCGCCCGCCCCCCAGGGACCGGTGGGGACGACGCCGACGCCCGCCCGGCGCAGAACCCCGGTCTTGCTGCTGGTCGTGACGATCGGGGGTCTGTTCGTGCTGGCCCTGATCGGCATCGGGATCGGCGCGGTCGTCCTGCTCGAAGACCGTGGCTCGTCGGAGGGGGAAGGCGAGGGGGACACGGCGGTCGCTCCCGAAGCCCCGGACGGCGCGGCGAGGGCGGCCGAGCTCACCGCCGGGGCCCGGGACGGCCTGGAGGCGTACAAGACCCGCAACGTGGACGGGCGCGCCCAGGCCCTCCAGGACGCGCTGGACGCCGTGGCGCTGCACGACTCCGCCGACAGCCGGGGGCTGGCCGCGCTGCTCCAGATCTACGACCGCAAGCTCAGCAGCAGCAACGTCGGCCGCTGCGGGGAATCGGCCCCCGGTCTGGTGGAGCTGGAACGGGTGACCCGGGACGTGGCCGCGGCCGACGAGGTCAGCGACGAGGGCTACTTCGCGCGGGCCCTGTGGGCCTTCCGGCACTGCCAGTGCAACAGCGGGGAGACCCGATCGTCGATCCCCGACACCTGCGTGGAGGCCAGCGAGCGGTTCGAGCAGGCCTACGCCCAGATCTCCGGCGCCCCCGACCGCAACTGGTTCCGCTTCGAGGTGATCTGGCAGTGGCAGATGCACGAGATGATCCTCGGCAACATCCACCGCAAGGCCGGCGACGAGCGCCGGGGCCGGCAGATCCTCCAGGCATCGCTGGACCTCTGCGCCCGGGGTGAGGGCTACAAGGCGGACGCTCCGGTCAACGACGTGGAGCTGTACAAGAACTGCGCCCGCTCGGCGATCCCCCTGGAGATGTGGGACGAGATGTCCCGCTACAACGTGCGGCTGGCGGACTTCGAGCCCGGGGAGAACGGCCGCATTCGCGCGGGGCCCCTGTCGGCGCTGTCCCGACTGGCCTCCCACCGCGACGAGGCCTGCAACGAGATCCCCTGCTATGCCGAGCCCAGCTTCGAGACCAAGGACGCGTCCACCTGGCTCAATGGCTACCCCAAACCCCGTCGCGGCCACGACGCCCACCACTTCTGCATCGGCTGGGCCTACGCCCAGCTCGGCTGCTACCGCGAGGCCCGCGACCAGCTCGACGACTATCTGGACTCCGGCCACTCCACCCACCGCAGCGAGGCCCGGGCCCTGGATTCGGAGATTCGCGGCAAGAGCGAAGCGTGCAAGGTGCCGGGGATCTGATTCACCCGCGGTAGCAGGTCAGGTGGCCGTCTCCGCGGAACACCTCGAAGCGCTCGGGCAGGAACCCGCGCAGGCAGTCGGCGATGCTGAGGATGACCACGGGGCGGGTCTCGCGCTCCAGGGCCGCGCCGAAGCGCTCGTAGAACGCCCGTCCGGGGCCGTCGGGGCGGACGGGGCGGTAGAGGTAGATCAGGTCCATGCCCCGGGGGACGTGGTCCATCACGTCTCCGACGATCCACTCGACCCGTTCCGCGGGGATCCCGAGCCAGGCCTGCAGCCGCCGCCCGATGGCCACCATCTCGGCGCTGATCTCGATCTGGACCGTCTTGCGGTGGGGCGCGAGGAGCTGGAACAGGAGGCCCTGCAGTCCGTTTCCGGCCCCGTAGTCCGCGCTCACGCTGTCCGGGGTCAGGTGGTCGGGCGCCGCGAGGATCGGGCTCAGGCCCCCCGCGTGGGCCCAGTACCCACCCGCGGCGTCCATCCGCTCCCGCTCGTCGGGCCGGTAGGGCGCCTCGTGCATGTGCAGGTGGGCGTACAGCTCCAAGAAGGCCTCCTCGAGGGCGTCCCCGTCGTCCCCCGCAGCCCGGGCGAGGAACACCTCGTGTAGCTCGGGGTAGCGGGGGAAGTGGCCGCCGGGATCGGGGGGCGGGGGGCGGCGGGCCAGCTCCGCCATCAGCCGCGCCAGCCGTTGTCGTTCCACGGGCTCGCGCTCGTCGCGCACCAGCAGCGCGATCAGTCGCTCGAGCTCCAGCCGGCGGGGTCCCACGGCCTCAGGGGACCTTGGGCCGGGGCCGGCAGAGCACCTCGAGCACGCGGGTGTCGAAGAACGCCAGCGAGTGGGCCGGCCGGACCACGCAGGCGGTGTCCGCCCCGGTCGCTCGCCCCCCCACGCAGACCACGTCCTCGCCGTGGGGGATCGCCCCGGCGTCCACCGCCATCACCGCGATCTCCACGCAGACCTTCACCCCGTGGCCGAACATCCGCAGTGAATCGGCGATGATCTCCGGTGGGTAGTAGCCGTTGAAGCGCAACCGCAGGGCGCGGTCGACGCCTCCGAGCAGGTGGGTCGCCGTGAGCACGTTCACCCCCTGGCCGGCCAGCTCGGCCCGAACCTCGGCGCCCATCTCGTCCACCCCCGGCTTCTTGAAGCCGACCTGGTGGGTGACGCAGGTCAGCGACAGCCCTTCGGTGTCCAGCTGGAGCAACCGCCGCAGCGTCGCCCCGGTGTTCGAGGCCACCACCAGGTTGCCGATCTCCCGCTCCCGGGCCGCGGCCAGGGCGGCCTCGACCGTGGCGTCGGTGTTCTCCTTGCCCCCGCGGTCCCAGAGCATGGTCGACTCCTTCCGTGACGAGACCGCGGATCCTACCGGATCCGACCCCGTGTGCCGACAGCCAAGGGGGCAGTCGAGTCTGATAGCATGCGGCCTTCGGCGGAGGGACCTTGACGCAGCTCGTCCTCGGCGACAGCCCGGTCTCGTGCCCGTCCTGCGGCGATCCGGTGGACGTGGGCGAGAACTTCTGTGGCCTGTGTGGGGATGACCTGCGGCACCTGCAGCCGACCGTGGACGGGCCCGAGCGCCAGCAGGTCAGCTGCGAGGGTTGTGGCGCGTCGATGACCGTCGAGGACCGGGGCTCCCTGGTCTGCCCGTTTTGCAGGTCGGTCCACGTGGTGGCCTCCCCCACCGCCGAGGCGGAGCACCCCCCCGAGTTCGTGATCGGCTTCGCCAACACCGAGGAGATCGCGCGGGAGCGCTTCCGCCGGTGGGTCCGCGAGGGGGGGATCACCGTGCCCTCGGACCTGGGGCGCACCTCGACGCTCTCGGAGATCCACGGCGTCTACGTCCCGTTCTGGGGCTTCTCCGTGCGGGCGGACAGCCCCTACCACGCGAGCATCGGCGAGTACTGGTGGCGCACCGAGACCTACACCCTGATCGTCAACC
>CAZITQ010000166.1:0-22351 GCA_964542165.1 uncultured Rickettsiales bacterium | reverse complement strand
CCGTGGCCGGTGCGGTGGTTTGTGTTGCTTCCTGCCTTCCTGCCTTCCTGCTTTTTTTGTTTGGTTTGCCTTGGCTGCGCCTCGGCAGGACTACTTGATCCGGAAGGGCGAGGCGGGGCCTCGCCGCTTGGGGGGGAGCGGGTCGGGCTCTGTTTCTCCGGCGGCGGATCAATTCTCCTGCTTGTCCGGCTGCCTCTCCTCGCGGTCGTATCCTCCATCCGCGATCGCCGCCGTGACCTGGTACATCAGCCGGGTCGCCCGGGTGAGCAGGAGGGGGTCGATCTTGTCGAGGGTGTCGCTGGGTTGGTGCAGGTGGGTCCAGCCCTTGTCGGCGGCGAAGTAGAGGGTCGGTAGGCCGGCGTCGAAGAAGGGCTGGGCGTCGGCGCCGCCGCCGTACCAGGTGTTCTCGAGGGAGATGGCGTCGGCCGCCGCGTCCAGCTCCCGGGCCAGGGCGTGGAGCACCGGGCTGGCGCCCCCACCTCCGATCCGCATGCCTTCGCCGGTCCCCACGCCGTCGGCGTTGAGCATCGCCACCCCGCCCTGCAGGGGCAGGGACGGGTCGGCGACGTAGGCCTCGGAGCCCGCGAGTCCCTGCTCCTCGCCCGCGAAGAGCACGAACACCACCGACCGGGCGGGTGGTCTCGTCCGCTTCGCCAGCGCCCCGGCCACCCCCAGGACGGCCGCGGAACCCGAGGCGTTGTCGTTGGCGCCGGGGTAGAGCAGGTCCCCCTGCTGGCCCACGTGGTCCAGGTGGGCGCCGACGATCACGTGCTCACCCGCCCGTGACGGGTCCGACCCCGGGAGGATCGCCACCACGTTGGGGACCTCGCACGGGGACCGGTAGCGGGCCTGCACGGCGAGCCTCACCCGCGTGGCAAGGCTCAGGGGACTCGGGGCCCGGTCGTCGTCGATGACCTTCTGGAGGGCCTCGACGGTCCAGCCGCTGCCCGCGAGCAGGGCGTCGGCCACCTCGCCGGTGATCTGGAGCTGGGGCAGGTCCTCGGCCTGCGCTCCCGGCCCGTGCATGGTGCTGCCGATCAGGGGCTGGACGTGATTCGCCCGGGGGTTGGACACCAGCAACAGGCCCACCGCACCTCGCTCCCGGGCCGTCTGCGCCTTGGGGCGCGGGTAGTGGATCTCACCCCACCCCCCCTCCACGGTCCACGCCGGCGCCTGCTTGAACGCCAGCACCACCTTGCCCTCCACGTCGAGGCCCTCGTAGTCGTCCCAGCCCTTGCCGTCCACCAGCCCGTAGCCCGCGAAGACCACCGGGGCGGTGACCTCGCCGGAGCCCGTGAATCCCCGGGCCACGAAGTCTTCCCCCAGGGTCCACGGCACCGTCTGCCCGTCCGGCCCGATCCGGGCCAGCTCGGGCGCCGCGAGCAGGTCGTTGCATTCCATCGCTGCGGGCCTCAGGAACCCGTCCGTCCCGCCGGGCTGGAGCCCGAGCGCCTCGAATCGCCGGGCCATCTCCTCGGCCGCGGCCTGGTACCCCCCGTCCCCGGCCAGCCGCCCCCGGCGTTCGGGCGCGACCAGCCACTCCACGGTCTCCATCAGGGCGTCGGAGGAGATCGCGTCGGGCGCCCTCTCCGGACCCGCGGTCGCGGCGCTCGGGGACAGGGCGATCGTGGCCAGCAGGGCGAACCGAAGCATCCGAACCTCCGAGGGGTCCGTCCTATCTACCAGCATTCCGGCGCGACCTGAATCCGGACGCCCGTCCATCCGACCTGGGAAATGAAAGCTGGCTCGACGGCGTCACAACCCTAGAATGAAGGCCGTGAAGAAATTGACCCCCCTGCTGACGTTGATGTTGACCGCCGCCGTCGCCGGCTGTCCCAAGCCCCAGGTCGCCCCGCCCCCCGCAGCCGGACCGGCCAACGCACCTGCTCCCGAGGTCTTCACCCCACCTCCGACGGACCACCCCAGCCCGCCGGCCTCGCGCCAGCTCACCGAGGGGTACTGGCTGGGCGCTCGGTTCGATCAGAACCACGTGCCCGCGATGAAGGAGATGGGGGTGGAGGTGGTCCTGAGCGCGGTGGCCCCCTCGGACGCGACCCTCGATGCCCTGCGGGAGGCCGGGATCGAGCAGGTCTACATCCCCATCGGCTCCACCTTCCGCCACGCACCGGTCATCCTGGAGACCACAGGACGCTACCGGCCGGACCAGGTCTTCATCCACTGCCAGCACGGGGTGGACCGCACCGGCGCCATCGCCGCCTTCCTGCTGGTGACGCGCCACGGCTGGCCGGTCAGCGACGCCCTGTACAGCATGGTCAACCCCAGCGAGACCGACGTGTCCGGCCTGGCCCGGGTCCTGGACCGCTACGGCCTGGCCGATCCCAGGTCCGCCGGGGATCCGGGGGTGGGTACCTACTCCCTCACCGGCGCGGGTGTGGGCTACGGCGGCATGAAGGTCCGCTCGGAGAACTACGTGCGCCTGGTGTCCACGGCCATCGAGGCCATGGCGGCGGAGATCACCTCCGGGGATTGATCCCCGCGCGCGATTGCGGTTCTGTAGACGGAGTCTTCCGGTCCCGTGGGAGGAACCCGTGTCCAGATTCGTCCCGATCGCCATTCTGGCCCTGCTGCTCGTCACCGGCTGCTGCGGATCCGGAGGTGGGGAGCCGGCCGCCGATCGGGACGATCGCGACCGCGAGGAATCCCCCGCAGACACCCCTGCCGAGGTCGCGCCCGTGGCCCAGGTCTCCCCGGTCGAGGAGCTGTACACCGACAGCGCGGGCAGCCGCTACCGGGCCCGGGTGCTCGACGCCCCCGAGGGCGAACTGGGCGCCGCGGATCTGGCGGGCCTCTCCCCCGCCGAGCTCCGGGTCTGGCGCAACGCGATCTATGCCCGCTACGGCTACCCCTTCAAGAGCGCGGATCTCCAGGAGATCTTCGGCGACCAGGGCTGGTACGAGCCCCGCTCCCCCTTCGACTCCTCCCAGCTCACGGCCACCGACAACGCCAACATCGCCCTGATCAAGGACGCCGAGAAGGCGGCCAAGGCCGACGTGCCCCCGGACTTCGTGGCGTTCTTCGGCGAGTTCGAGGACGCGGTGAAGCGGGGGGACGGGGAGTTCGTGATGGATCACATCCAGGTCCCCCTGACCCGGCGGATGCGGGTGATGATGACCCCGTCGACCCTGGGCGAGCCCACCGTCTCGACCTCGTCTCGCAGGGACCTCACCAGGACCCAGGAATACTGGCTGGGCATGGACGAGGGGCCGGGCTTCCCGCGACCCGCCGAGGCGGACATCGAGCACCACCCCGGCTGGCAGCTCGCCCTCGGCCCCGAGCTCTACGCCGGCGCCGGGATCGGCAAGGGTTCCTTCTCCTTCGAGGGCCGCGGCCGCCAGGTCGCCGCCTCCAACGGCACCTGGAAGCCAGGCAAGGAATGGGGTGACTCGGACAACGAGTCCACCCTGCTCTTCGCCCGCCAGGACGACAGCTGGGTGCTCGAGGAGATCTACCTGGTTCGTTTCTACCCGTGACCGCTCCGCGGCATCGCGCGGTCGAACGCGCGGCATTCCCGGCTACAATGGCGACCGCGAAACCGGAGAGGTGACCCATGCCCGAACTGACAGACGCCCAGCTCCGCTCCGCCATCGAGCGCTGCGAGTACTGTGAGACCAAACCCTGCCGGGACGCCTGCCCGGCCCACTGCTCGCCCGCCGACTTCATCATGGCGGCGGAGGTGGGGGAGCCGGCGGACGTGCAGCGCGCGGCGGCGCTGATCTACACCCACAACCCCCTGGGGGGCGTGTGCGGGGCGGTGTGCCCCGAATTCCACTGCATGGAGGCCTGCTCCCGCCTGGGGTTCGACCGGCCGGTGGAGATCCCGGCGATTCAGGAGACCCTGATCCGCCGGGCCCACCGCCTCGGCGTCGTGCCTCGGATGGAGGCGGCCGAGGACAATGGCAGGCGCGTCGCGGTGCTCGGCGCCGGGCCGGCGGGGCTGGCCGCGGCCTTCACCCTGGCCCAGCTGGGGTACCGGGTGGAGCTGTTCGAGCGGGAGGACGAGGCCGGCGGCGCCGCGCGGCTGATCCCCCCCCACCGGCTGGAGGCCGAGGTCCTGGAGCGGGATCTGGAGTTCCTGCTGGCCTCGGACCGGATCGAGGTCCACACCGGCGCGGCCGTGGAGCACCCGGACCACCTGTCGGGATTCGACGCGACCCTGCTGGCCGTGGGGCTGACCGAGCCGATCCAGCTGGGCATCCCCGGCGAGGGGTCGGCGATCTTCGGCTGGGACTTCCTGTCCGACCCGGACCGCTTCGAGCTCGACGGCACGGTGGCGGTGATCGGCGGCGGGGCCGTGGCCTGCGACTGCGCGGTGGCCGCCCGGGTGCGGGGCGCCGAGCGGGTGGAGATGTTCGCCCTCGAGAAGCTCTCCGAGATGCCCCTGGCCGAGCGGGAGCGCCAGGACATCGTGCACCACGGGATCCACGTCAACGGCCGCACGAAGCTGACGGCCATCGAGGTCGACGGTGGCGCGGTCACCGGGATCCAGACGCTGAAGGTGCACTTCCCCGCCGCGGCGGAGCAGGCGAAGACCGGCGAGCCGGTGCCCTTCGACCTCGGTGGCGTGTCCGACCACCCTGGCACCGAGCAGGCACGGGACGACGTGGGCACGGTGATCGTCGCCATCGGTCACCGCTCCTCGGTGGCACCGGACGCGGCGGACTTCGTGGCCGGCGACTGCGAGACCGGCCCGTCGACGGTGGTCGAGGCCGCCGCCGCCGGCAAGAACGCCGCCATGGCGATCCACGGGCAGCTGAGCGGCGCCGAGGTGGTACCACCCCCGCGGCCACGCAAATCGCTCGTGACGATCCCGGGCTACGACCGGAGGCCCGTGTCCCTGGACACCGACTTCTTCGGCCGCATCATCCCCTCACCCCTGCTGCTGTCCGCGGCGCCGCCCACCGACGGCTACGAGCAGATGAACCGGGCCTTCGAGGCCGGTTGGGCCGGCGGGATCATGAAGACCGCCTTCGACGCGGTGGAGATCCACATCCCGTCCGAGTACATGTTCACCCTCGACCAGCAGACCTGGGGCAACTGCGACAACGTCTCGGGCCACGCCCTGGACCGGGTCTGCGGTGAGGTGGAGAAGCTGGTGGCTGCCTGGCCCGACCGGCTGGTGATGGCCTCCACCGGTGGACCGGTGTCCGGCGACGACGCGGCGGACGCGGCGGTCTGGCAGTCCAACACCCGCAAGCTGGAGGCCAGCGGCATCGGCGGCATCGAGTACAGCCTGTCCTGCCCCCAGGGCGGGGACGGCACCGAGGGGGATATCGTCTCCCAGAACGCGGCGCTGACCACCAAGATCATCGAGTGGATCCTGACCGCCGGCGATCCCGCCGTACCCAAGCTCTTCAAGCTCACCGCGGCGGTGACCTCGGTGGAGGCGATCGTGATCGCCATCCGCCAGCTCCTGGACCGCTACCCGGACGCCAAGGCCGGCGTGACGCTGGCCAACACCTTCCCCTCGCTGGCCTTCCGCCCCGGCCGTAAACCCGGCTGGGAGGAGGGGATCGTCGTGGGCATGAGCGGCGGCGGCGTGACCCCCATCAGCAACCTGACCCTGGCCAAGGTCTCCAACCTGGGGGTCGTGGTGTCCGGCAACGGCGGGCCGATGGACTACAAGGCAGCCGCCGACTTCCTGGCCCTGGGGGCCCGCACGGTCCAGTTCTGCACGGTGGCCATGAAGTACGGCCTCGGGGTCGTCGACGAACTGCACGACGGACTGAGCCACCTGATGGCCGCCCGTGGCCTGGACTCGGTGGAGTCGCTGATCGGTGCTGCCCTGCCCGAGCCGATCACCGACTTCATGGACCTGACCCCGGTCAAGAAGCTGTCCAGCTGCGACAGCGCCCTCTGCGTCAGCTGCGGCAACTGCAGCCGCTGCTCGTACCTGGCCATCGAGCTCGACGACCAGCGGCACCCGGTGGTGGACCCGGCGCGTTGCGTGGGGTGCTCGATCTGCACGCGGAAGTGCATCTCGGGGGCGCTGTCGATGCGGGAGCGGACGGCCGAGGAGCTGGCCGTGTTGTGTGAGGACTGAGGAGGTCCCTCAGAATCGGTCGCGAATCCGGTGCACGACGATCATTCCGAGGACGACGGCGGCGATGAGCAGGGGGGAACGCGGTCGCATGGTGTACCTCCGGAGGTGATATCGGACGGCCCCGGCCGATCCTGAACCCGGGAACGCCAACTCCGGATCCGGAGGGACGATGACCGCCGTGCTACCCGCGGGGATCCGAGAACGGATCGGCCGTCGCCTGCACCGGCTGTATGGCCGCGACGCCGTGGACGGGTGTCTGGAGCGCCTGGAGGAGGTGGTGGACCGCCGGCCGGTCCTCCCCCGCCCCCCCCGCTGGACGGAGGGGGACGTGGTCCTGATCACCTACGGGGACTCCATCCGCCGGGAGGGGGAGCGCCCCCTTCGTACCCTGCGGCGTTTCGCCCGCGATCGCCTCTGCGGAGCGGTGAGCGCGATCCACGTCCTGCCGTTTTTCCCGTTCTCGTCGGACGACGGATTCTCGGTCGTCGACTACCGGACCGTTCGTCCCGATCTGGGGGACTGGGTCGACGTGGAGGCGCTGGGGGAGGACTTTCGGCTGGGCTTCGACCTGGTGGTCAACCACGCCTCGGCCCACAGCGAGTGGTTCGGCCAGTTCCTGGCGGACGCACCCCCGGGGAGGGAGTTCTTCGTCTGTGGCGACCCGGCGGACGACCTGTCGGCGGTGGTCCGCCCCCGCACCCATCCCCTGCTCACTCCGGTGGAGACGGCCCGCGGTACGCGCCACGTGTGGACCACGTTCTCGGCGGACCAGGTCGACCTGGACTTCTCGAACCCGGACGTGCTGCTGGAGTTCGTGGACGTGGTGCTCGACTACGTGTCCCACGGCGCCGGGATCCTCCGGCTGGACGCGATCGCCTTTCTGTGGAAGGAGGTGGGCACGGCCTGCCTCCACCGGCCCAACACCCACGAGGTGGTCAAGCTGCTGCGGGACGTGCTGGACGTGGCCGCACCCGGGACCTGGCTGCTGACCGAGACCAACGTCCCCCACGCGGAGAACGTGTCCTACTTCGGCGGCGGCGCCGAGGCCCACATGGTCTACCAGTTCAGCCTCCCGCCGCTGCTGCTACACGCGCTGACCCGGGGAGATGCGACCCACCTGACCCGGTGGGCCGCGGCCCTCGAACCGCCCCCCCCTGGATGCACCTTCCTCAACTTCACCGCCTCCCACGACGGCGTGGGCGTGCGCCCGCTGGAGGGGCTGCTGCCCGACGACGAGCGCCTCGCGTGGATCGACGAGTTGCGGGCCCGCGGCGTGCACGTGGCGACCAAGCGGGATCCCGACGGCGGGGCGAGCCCCTACGAGCTGAACGTGACCTACGTGGACGCGCTGGCACCGCCCGGACACGGGGGCGATCCGCTGCACGTGTCCCGCTTCCTCGCGTCCCAGACCACAGCGCTCGCGCTGCGGGGGATCCCCGCGCTGTACCTTCACAGCCTCACCGGTACGCGGGACTGGCAGGCTGGGGTCGAGGAGACCGGTCGACCCCGGACCATCAACCGGCGGAGCTGGGACGAGGGCCAGCTGGTCGAACTCCTGGAGCGTCCGGACACCTTCCACGCCCGGATCTTCGACGAGCTGGTCCGGCGCGTCCGGATCCGCGTCGGCCAGGAGGCCTTCCACCCGGACGCACCCCAGCAAGCCCTCGACCTGGGACCGGCGCTGTTCGCCGTCCGTCGCGGGCGGGGGGACGGGGCCGTGGTCGCGGTGACCAACGTGACCGGGGAAGCCCAGGATGTGCCCGATCTGGGCCCGACGCTGGGGGGATCGGACACCCTGCGGGATCGGCTGGATCCAGACGCCCCTCCCGCGCCGGCCGCCCGGGTTCGCCTGCCACCCTACGGCTGCGCCTGGCTGGCCCGCTGACGCGTGGCTGCCCACGGCGGATGCTGCGATCGTTGGCCATCGTGACTATGCTGTGATCCGTGGCCATCGCAGGCGGCGACGAGGCGACGGGAGCGGAAGCAGGAGGAACCATGGGTGGCAGGATGTCCGGGCTCGAGCGGCTGCAGGCGCTGGAGACCCTGCTCGAGGAGACCTACGACTGGCTGGCGGGCGTGTTTGCAGACGACGCAGAGGCCGCGGAGCTGTTCGCGAGGATGTCGCGGGAGGAGCGATCCCACGCCAAGCTCGTGGGGCACGAGATCCACCTCCTGTCGTCGGACGAGGACGCCCGGATCGTCGATGTCGTCGACGAGGAACTCGACGAGATCTTCGACCAGCTCCACGGGCTCCGGGACGCCGAGGGGACTCCCCGCCTGGACGAGGCCGTTGCCACGGCGCTGCTGGTGGAGTCCAGCGCCTACGAGCGCTCGGGCGGGGCGGTCGTGCGCTCCACGAAGCCGGCGATCAACGACTTGATCCAGAAGCTCGCCCGGGCCAACGAGGAGCACGAGGGGCGGTTGCGGGACTTCGCCGAGGAGCGCGGGTTCCTGGTGTGGGTCGAGGACGAGGACTGAGGGGCAGTCCCGACGCCCGGCTCAATCCGCGGCCGCTCCTGACGCTTCCGCGCCGAGCCGGACGACGTCGTAGGCGAGCTTGCCGTCCGCAAACGTCAGCACCATGCCCATGCCGCGGCTCTCGCTGCGGTCGTTCATGGTCCAGGGATCGGCCATCGCCGGTCCCGGATTGACGAACAGCTCGCCCACGGACGTGGCCGGCTTGACCACCCGCGTCCCGACCGCGTCGGTGCCCTTGCCCCCCGCCTCCTGGGCGTTGGCGTACACGCCGAAGCGGACCTTGTGCTCCAGCACCCACTCCCGGAGATCGGGGTTGCCGATGTTGCCGGTGTCGATGGCGTGGTCGATGGCGTCCTCGCCCTCCATCATGTGCGCCGCGTGGGCCACGAGCAGCACCGGCGAGTCGGCCTCCTCGGCCAGCTTGGACAAGAACTCGATCTCCGAGGCGTCGTACACGCAACCGTCGGCCTTGTGGACGTAGTTGCGGTCGTTGTAGCCGGGGAGGGTGATCAGGTCCATGGCGGGGGTGTTCACCCGCCGGACCCGGTTGAGGTTGAACACGGCGGGGGCGTCCTCGCGGATCGCCTCCATGGCTCCCTGGAAGTCCACACGTCCCTCCCGGTTGCCCACCATCGCGAGGACCGGCTTGCCGCTCTTGCCCAGTCCGGCGAGGGTCGCGTCCAGGTCGGTACGGCTGTCGCCCACGTCCCCTGCCACCAGGATGGCATCCACCTCCGCCTCGGCGAAGGCGGCCACGAAGGCGTCCAGGTTGGACAGGGTCTCGGGGGTCGAGTTCTCGATGTTGGCCAGCACGCCGAGCACCAGCCGGTCCTCGGCCGCCGTGGGCAGATCCAGACGGTACCCCTGCTGAACGGCTTCCCCGGAGGCCGTGGTGACGCGGGTCTCCAGGGTGACCTTGCGGCGGTCGCCGAAGCACAGGGTGTTGTCGGTGGCCAGCGGGTCCTCGGACGGGGGCGCGACCTCCGGCGGCTGATCCGCCGGCTGCGCCGGGTTCTGGGGCGCCTCGGAGGTGCCGCAGGCCGGCATGAGGAGCGTGAGTGCGAGCAGCGCGATGCATGGACGGATCACGGACGGCATGTTCCCTCTCCCTGTGGACCGCCGACCCTAGAACCGTCGACCGGGGGAGTCAATAGTCCGCGGAGGGTACCCGCGCGGGGAGGTCGGTGCTCAGCGATCCGAGAACCGGAACGGGTAGGTGAAGGTGACCGAACCGCCGCGGGCGGCGGGGTAGGATTTGGAGCGGACCTGGCGCTCGACGCACTTCTGCATCTCCGAATTGGCCAGGGTCGACATGGAATCCAGGGAGATCGACTCGACCTTGCCCCTGGTGCCGATGGTGATTCGCAGGTGCATGGTCCCGGCGAGATCGGGGTCTTCCTCGAGCGCCCGCTTGTAGCAGACCCGGGCGGTGGAGGAGACGCTCTGGAGGGTGGTCTCGACCTCGTCCATGTCGATCCAGGCCTTCTTCTTGGACTCGAACTCCTCGTCCAGGATGTCCATGGACTCGTTCATCAGGTCCTTGAGCATCCGCTGCTCGGGATCCTCCTCCTCTTCCTCCGCGGGCGCCTTGTCGTCCACCCCGGACCAGGAGCCGTCGGCCGAGGCGATGGCCGAGCCGGACCCGACGTCGTCGGAGCTCCTGCGGGACCGTCGGCGGCGGGAGGATCGACCGTCGTCGTCCTCCTCCTCCCCTTCCTTGCCGGAGGCGCCCACCAGACCGGCCCAGGTGTACTCGGATTCATCCCCGCTTCCGTCACCCCAGCTGTAGTTGATGGGCTGGCCTGCGGAATCCGCACCCCGGGTCGTCCGGTCCTGGTAGATCCGCCACCCGCCGTAGGCGCCACCGGCGGTGAGCAGCATCAGGATGAAGAGGATCCACAGGGCGGCGCGTCTGCGCTTCTGCCACTTGTACTCCGACGGCATCTCCGCGGCGGGTTCGCGGCGACGGCGCGGCGGGCGTGTGGCCGAAGGCGGCGGCCCCTTGCGGACCTTCGCCGGTGGAGCGGGGGCCCGCTTCGGGGTCCGAGACGGGGGGCGGCCGGACGCCGGGGGGGCGGGCCGTGCCGGTGGCGTCGGGGGGGAGGGGCGCGCCTGCGCCGGAGCCGGTGGCTTGGCCTCCGCCGCGGGTGGCGTCGGGGATGTGGGGCGCGCCTGTGCCGGAGCCGGTGGCTTGGCCTCCGCCGCGGGTGGCGTCGGGGGTGTGGGGCGAACCTGTGCCGGAGCCGGCGGGCTGGCCTCCACCGCGGGCCGTGACGGTGGCGTCGGACGGGCGGGGGCCGGCGTGGGCGCCGAGGCCGACGGAGAGGGAGGAGGCGTGGGAGCAGGTCGTTCCTGCTCCGTCGCGGGGCTCACCGGATCGGTGGTGGCCCCCTCCGCCGCGGCCTTGGACAGCGGCACGCCGGGGAGGGAGTCGTCCTCCTCGTCGCTGGATTCGCGCTTGCGCAGCGCGGCTTCGACCCACTTGGCCGACGCCTGGGCCTGGAACGCGCTCCGCGGCGGCTCCGGGGGCGCGTCGTCGACGGCCGCACCGGGGGGCTCCGGGGACGTCCCCGGGGCGTCCGGGGGGGTCGCCGCGGGCGGGGCGGCCTCCAGGGTGAAGCTGACCCGACCGATCTGGAGCGTGTCCTCCAGTCGGAACTGGGACCGGCGAATGACCCGGCCATTGAGGATGGTCGGGAGGCCGCTGCCGGCGTCCTCGACGGTCATGCTGCCGTCGGCGTGGGTGGTCAGCACCGCGTGGCGTTCGGCGACGCCGGCGAAGTGCAGGGAGATGGCGCAGCCCTTGGACCCCAGGTCGAAGGTCCCCACCGGCAGCCTGACCCTTTTCCGCCGGGCTCCCGGCGGGTGGATCATCAGGAAGGGCAGGGGCCGCGGCGTGGCGGGGCTCGCTCGCGGGGGGGCGGGGGCCGGAGCCTCGGGGGTGGGCGGGGCCACGTCCTGGTCCCACGGCTCGGCCTCTTCCCCGAGCATGGGGACCGTGGAGGTACCCACCGCGCGCTTCTCCGCGGCCTTGGCCTCCTCGGGGGACTCCTCCTCCTCCAGGGACAGCTCGGTGTCCTCCGCCAGGGCCATGCCGCTCTTGCTCGCCGGAGGCGTCGGCCGGGCGGGGCCCCGGGGCTCGACGGTCTCCACCGCGGGCTGGGCCTTGGGCGTGGGCGCGTCCTCCTCGGACACCGGCGGTGGCGGAGAATGTCGCGGGGATCGGGGCTTGTCCGGGATCGGGAAGGACTCCGCGGTGTCGGTCCCCACGTCGTCCTCGCGCGAGCTCGCCGGCCTGGCCACCGGCTCCAGCCGCAGGCGGAACATCACGTCTCCGAGCTGGACCTCGGAGCCGTTTCTGAGCCTGCAGGTCTCGAAGGGTTGGCCGTCGCAGGTCAGCTCGGGATCCCCGGCCAGGTTCACCACCTGCAGGAAGCGGCGCTCGACGAGCTCGATGGCCAGGTGCTCGGGGCGGATCGCGGCGGACCGCAGGCGGATGTTCGCCTTGGCACCGGAGCCCACGACCAGACGCGAGACCCCCAGGGGGAACGCCTTGATCAGCGCGCCTTTCTTGAGGATCTCGATGGTCGGCGTGGACTTGGTCATGTTGGCGGTTTCGTCGAGCTACGGAGGTTAGCCCAGTTGGGGGGGCCGAAACCAGCCCTTTTAGGCTGCGTGGGAGGGGGCGATTAGCCCAGATCGAGGGTGGCGAAGCGCTCGACGAGGTCGGGCATCTTGGCGGCGGCCAGCATGGCCATGATCACGTAGACCTTGAAGTTGGCCTCGCGGGCCACGTTCACCCGGTGACGGTCCATGACGCCCGGGGTCACCTCGGCGCCGATGTCGGCAGGCAGGCAGTGCATGTACAGGGCGTCACCGCCGGCGGTCAGGCCCATGCGGCGTTCGTCGCAGATCCAGTCGGTGAACTGGGCGTTGCGCTCCAGCGCCCGGCGCTCGATGTCCGTCATCGCCGCCGTGTCCCCGGCGGCATTGGCCTCCACGCGCTCGGTCATCAGGTCGAAGGGCCCCCAGCTCTTGGGGTAGACCGCGACGGCGCCATCGAAGGCCTCGTCCATGTCGTGGGTGACCTCGAAGCGCCCGCCGTGCTGTGCGGCGTTGCGCTCGGCGGCCATCAGCTGGTCGCCCATCAGGCGGTAGCCCTCGGGGTGGGCGAGGCAGACGTGGGCGCCGAAGCGGGGGAGCAGGGTCATGATCCCCTGGGGCACGGACAGGGGTTTGGCGTAGCTGGGGGAGTAGGCCCAGCTCATGGCGATCTTCTTGCCCTCGAGCCCGTCGGGGAAGGTCTCCTGGAGCCACATCAGGTCGGCGAGGGTCTGGGTCGGGTGGTCGATGTCACACTGCAGGTTCACCACGGGCACGCGCCTCGGGTCGCCGGTGGACTCCAGGTAGGCGTCGATGCCCCCCTTCAGGTCCCGCATGAAGCTGTTGCCCTCGCCGAGGATCAGGTCGTGGCGAATGCCCATCGCATGGGCGTTCATGCCGAGCATGGCGCCCGTCTCCTCGGCGGTCTCCCCGTGGGCGACCTGGGTGGACGAGCCGTCCACGATCACCGGGTTCATCCCCAGCCGGGTGGACGCGCCGGACCAGGCGGACTTGGTGCGTGTGGAGTTGTCGAAGAACACCGCGTAGGCGAGCTCGGACCGGAGCCAGTCCAATCGGATCCCCGCCCGGTCGGCCGCGTTGAACGCCCGTGCGACCGAGAGCAGGGCGTCCAGCTGCGGCCGGCTGGCGTCCTGGGTCAGCAGGATGCTCTGTCCGTACAGGGTCGAGATGGCCTCTTGGTCCAGGTGCAGGGGCTGCGTCATGGTTTCCTCCGCCGAATCGTGGACCCGAATGGATACCTCAGAACGCGCGCTCCGTGCACGCAAATAGTGGACGCGCGGGCCGGTTTGGGCTATCCCACTGCGGCCCCGGCGGGCCGATCCCCGAACGCGCCGGGTCCGGAGGAACGATGAGCGACGGCAAAGATCTGGTGCAGCACGCCCGCGGACGCGAGGAGGCGATCATCCGCTTCCTCCAGGACATGGTGGCCTTCCCCAGCCCCTCGTGCCAGGAAGGCAAGGTGGTGGCGCGGATCGTCGAGGAGATGGAACGCGTCGGCTTCGACGAGGCCCGCGTGGATGGGATCGGCAACGCCATCGGACGCGTCGGCGACGGCCCGATCCACCTGCTGCTGGACGCCCACGTGGACACGGTCAGCGTGGCGGATCCCGACCTGTGGACGGTGGATCCCTACGGCGGCCTGGTGCGCGACGGCTGTGTGTACGGCCGCGGTACCGCGGACAACGAGGGTGCCATGGCATCGATGGTCCACGGCGCGGCCCTGGCCAAGGACCTGGGCCTGCTGGACGGGGTGTCCCTGTGGGTCAGCGGCACGGTCCAGGAAGAGGACTGCGACGGCCTGGCGCTGCAGTACCTGCTGGAGAATTCCGGGGTGCCGGCCCAGTACGTGATCCTGGGCGAGGCCACCAACCTGGACGTGTACCGGGGACACCGGGGACGCTGCGAGTACCGCATCGACACCACCGGGGTGTCCTGCCACGCCTCGGCGCCGTCGCGGGGCGTCAACGCCCTGTATCGGGCCTCGAAAGCGGCCGTGGCCGTGGAGCAGCTCAACGAGCGGCTGGCCGACGACGCCTTCCTGGGCAAGGGCACCATCGCCGCCACCTTCATCGAGTGCCTGACCGGCTCGTACAACACGGTGCCCGACGCCTGCTCGGTCTACCTGGACCGGCGCCTCACCGTCGGCGAGACCCCCGAATCGGCGCGCCAGGAGGTGGCCGAGCTGCTGCCCGAGGGTGCCGACGTGATCGTGCTGCCCTACGAGGCCACCAGCCACACCGGCATGGAGGTCTCGCAGCCCAAGGAGTTCCCCACCTGGACCCTGGAACCGGAGCACCCCCTCTGCCGCGCCGGCGTGGAGGCTGCCGCGGACATTCGCGGTGACCAGCCCGCCCTCAGCCGCTGGGTGTTCTCCACCAACGGCGTGGCCTCCATGGGCCGCCTGGGCATCCCCACCATCGGCTTCGGTCCCGGCGAGGAGCGCTTCGCCCACGTGGCCGACGAGCGCATCCCCGTGGACCACCTGGTCAAGGCCGCGGCCTTCTATGCCCGCGTGTCCCAGGTCCTGGCCTCGACCCTCGGCTGATCGCACATCCCCCGCGGCCCCGCGCCCTCGCTTGACGACGCTTCGCGATTCCGCCAGCCTCGCCGGGGAGGTCCCGCCCCGTGGCTCCAGATTCCAAGCGGCCCATCGAGGAGGCCGTCCGGCGATTCCTCGATCGGTTCGTCGCGGAAGCCTCCGATACCTCCGCCCGTGTCGTCGAGGAGATCCCTCTGTTCGGCGATGCCGCCGTGACCCCGCTGCTGGGCCTGGTCCTGGGACAGGGGAAGGCGGGTGAGCTGCGCCCCGAACTCCTCCGCAAGGTCTGCGAGGCCCTCGTCGTCTGTGGCCCGCGGGGGGTGGCCGGGCTCGAGGAGGTGGTGCAGGGCGACTCGGCGGATCCGATCCGCGCCGAGGCCCTCGCCGCGCTCCGGCTCGGCGGCGGGGAGCTCGACGGGACCTTCGCCAAGGCCCTGCGCTCGGAGCGCCGGGCGGCGGTCCGCGAGGTCGCGGTTCGGCGCTGCGCTGCCGACCCGGCGTTCCGGCCCCTGCTCACCGAGCGCGCCAGGCTCGACCGAGCTCGGTCCGTGCGACTGGCGAGCTGTGAGGCCATCGTCCGTGAACGTGTGTACCGGCCCTCCGGCGCTCCTCGACCCGAGATCAACGCCCACCTGCTGAAGATCGGTTTCGATGGGCGCCACGCGGACGCGAGGATCTGCGCGCTCCAGCACATCGGTACCCTCGGCAAGGATCCGGAGCCGTCGGAACCCGCGATCCAGCTCCTGGACACGGCCACCGACGATCCGGATCCCGAGGTCCGGGAGGCCGCCCGGATGGTCTTGCGGCGGAGCGACGTGGACGAGCCGCCCACCTCCCGCAGCCTGATGGTGGCGACCATCGCCAGCGCCTGGGAGGGCAGATACGATCGTGTGGTCCGGCGCATCGACGTCCTGCGATCCCTGCACTTCCGCAGGACGAGCCTGGATTCCCGGTACTTCGGCCGCGAGGCGGGCACCGATCTCGCCGTCTCCCTGCTGCCCATGCTCCTGAGCCGCGTGGAGGAGGAGCGTCGGTCGGCGACCTGGTTCCTCCTCGACGTCTGCCTGGGGATCCACGTCCCGACCGACTGGCGGGAGGCGATCCTGAACCGGATGGCCGCCCTCGCCGCGGAGGACGAACAACCCCCGTGGACCCCGCGGGACGTGCGGGACCTGTTCCTGGCCCACGCCAACCGGGATCCGCGGGCGGAGCGGGCGCTCCATGTCCTGCTGGGCCTCTTCGACGGCTGGGCCGAGGCGCCCACGGCCGATTTCCTCACCAGCTGGCGCTGGACGCTGGCCGACTCGCCGCGTCCCACCGGCTGGATGGTGGTCGCCGGGGCCGTCGTCCACGCCGAACAGCGTGAGGAGCTCGGTGGCCCGACGAGGGCCTTCCTGCGGGAGGTGGCCTCGGGCCGGCCCGATCTGGCAGGCGTCGCGCGGCTGGGTCTGGCCGCACTCGCGAGCGAGGAGCCGGTCCCGGAGTACGACCCGGTGGACGTGCGTCACGGCCTGGCCGACGCCGGACCGGCGGAGCGAGCCGAGCGGCTCTTCCGCTGGGGGCGCGGGCTGCCGGGGCGGGACCTGACGCGCCGCCAGTGGACCACCGTCGCCGGTGCCATCACTCCGGGCGCGGCCGGGGACCGGATTCTCTCCCAGCTCGGCCGGCTCCGATCGCGGGCAGATGCGCTACGGCTGCTGCGTCACGCCGAGCGGATCGCAGCCCGGTCCCGGAGGAACTCGGGTCCGGGGCGACCCCGGTCGAGCGAGCTGATGCGGGAGTACCGGGAGTGGGTCGACGACGACCTGGACTGGGAGGCCTGGGTCCAGCGCGAGCGCGAGGAGGCCTTCCAGGAGCAACTGGTCGAGCAGCGGAGCTACTCCTGGGCCGATCCCGCGAGTCGTCGAGCCCGGGACCACGCCAACCTGGGGCAACGCCTCCTCAGCCTCCCGCGCCGCCATCGGCTGGCCGACGAGGACACGCGCCTGCGGGATGTCCCCGGAGCCCACGAGTTCCTCCGGGATTGGAGGAAGAACCCGGAGTGGGAGCCCCGGCTGCCCGACGACCCCGAGCTGGAACCGATCGTGCGGCGCCTGTTCGGCAAGCCGGTGGACGAGCCCCTGACCCTCGCGGCGGAGATCGAGGCCCTTGCCTGGCTCGAGGCCGAGGGGGAGCCCACCCCCTGGGAGGTCGGCGGGGGGGTGATCGACGATCTGCTCGAGGCGATGGCGTCGGCGCCGAGGAGCGAGGCCCAACAGCGGCGGATCTACGACGTCGTCGTCAACCGCGTCGGGGAGCTCTCCGAACCCGTGGCCGAGTGGATCCTGAAGTCCCTGCATCGGATGCACCCGGAGTGGATCCCCCTGGCGCAGCACCTGGCCGCCGCGAGCCTCCCCAACTTCCGCCAGGCCATCGACGCGACCCACGGATCCGCCCTGGCGCTCGAGATCGCGCGGCTGTCGGACGTCGATCGGTTCGACGAGGGCCTGCGCGAGTCGTGGGAGCAGGTGGTCGACGCCGCGCGCCAGGCCCTGGCGGACCAGGAACCGGATGACGAGGACGACGAGTTCGATCCCGAGGAACACCTGGACGCACCCCTGGAGGAGTGGCAGCAGGATTTTGCGGATCAGACCTCGCTGTCCGCCGAGCGCCTCCTGTGGGCCGGGGCCGGGACGCTGTGGGGCACGAACTACCCCGAGTTCGAGCTGGTCTCCCGGGCCTCGGTGTCCACGGTCCATCCCGAAGTCGCCGAGCAGGCGGTGGCGCTGTGCGACGAACTCCGGACGCTCTTCCAGGCCCTGGAAGAGAGCCTTCGGGAGGACCCCATCACACGGATCGCGCCTCTGTTCGATCGGCCCGGGGAGGTCGAGCCACCCGAGGATCCCGTCGTCATCGGCGATGTCGGGAAGCTGCTCATGCCCTTCGTGGAGCGGCTGGACGATGGGCGCGCCCTGGTGGACGACGGCGCGGCGGTCCCCGCGGTCGGTGTGCTCACCGCCTGGCCCGACGAGGCGGAGGTGCTGGCCGAGATCGGCCGGCACGTGATCGCCTACGTCTCCCTGCGCCGCGAGGTCCTGCCCCGCGACGTGCGCCGCATCCGCGTCCGGCACATCCGCCGGTTCTGGAGCCGGGTCGACGAGCTCGAATTCCGACCGCCCCGCACCTGCGCCGGAGCGGTCACCCGCTGGGGCCTCGACTCGGTGCTCGAGGGGCTGGCCCACGCCCTGCTGCACCAGGCTCAACAGAGACGGCAGGAGCCGCGCGAGGCCCACGCCTTCCGCAGGGAGATGTGGCACTACTGTGTGCGGCTGGTCGCACTGGTGCGGGGATCCCGGCTGCCGGCGTCGCTCCGGCTCGACTGGCTGAGGGAATTCGGCAACGTCGGATGCGTCACCGGCGACCACGGGGAGAGCGTGGACGTCGACGGGCAGGCCCGGCTCCTCCTCGACCACCTGGCACAGCGCGTCCTCGGCGGTCCCGGCGAGCTCTGTCAGGCCCTGGGACTGCCCGTCGGGGCGCTGCCCCGCCTCTCCGGGGGCAAGTTGATGCACCTGGAACGGAGGTACGGCGCGCTGCGGCGTCGGCTGTCCCTGCCCCAGGACGGGGGGGGCCAGGACGAGGGGCTTCGCTATCAATGCCGGCCGCTGCCCAAGGCCCTGGCGCTGATGCGCGGCGCCCTGGGGGGGGACTGCTCCTCGGCCACCGTCCCCCTGCGCGCCTTGCTCCCGCACTACACCTATTACGGGGTGTTCCAGGACGGGAACCAGCAGCGCGGCTACATGACCCTGGTGGAGGCATGGGCCCGGAGCCCCGAGGGCGAGATGAGCCGGGTCCTGTGCCTCGAGACGATCAACGTGCCGATCCGGGCCTTCGACTCCGTGCAACAGGACCTGCTGCTGATCTTCGAGTCCATCGCCCGGAGCCGGGGGCTCGACGGGCTGGTGATGATCCACGACGCCTCCACCTGGAACTACAGCAACGAGGAGGCGATCCGGCACTCCCGCAGGGTCGCCGATGGCCTCCCCGCGTCCATCGAGCCCGCCGATCCCGCGGTGTTCTCGGCCTACGAGTTGCTGGCGCCCGGTGAGGCGGGGACCTACTGCCCCTTCCGGGCGGGTCAGGACTACACCCTGCTCGACGCGTTCGATCCGGTGGTCGACCGGGTTCAGCCGGAGAACCGGGCGGAGGCGGCACGGCTGGCCGCCCTGGGGCCCGGGACCCCGGTGGAGACCTGCTGGGCCGGTGGAACGGCGGTGGGTTTCATCTCCGCCTGGCCGCGCCCCGACCCCGAGTAGTCACCGGCGCCGCAGTCCGGCACCGCGGACGGCACCAGAACTGGCGTCGGCTCCACCCCGTGCGCAGATCTAGTTATCCTGGGATTCGTTCCGAGGGACGCCGCGGTGACCGCGGGCGGGAGGTCGGGCGATGGCGATCGTGCTGGTCAGCATCGTGCTCGCGGTGGCGATCGTCCTGCTGGTCACCGAGAAGCTCCCCCTGGACCTCACCGCCCTGGGGATCATCGTCGTCCTGATGCTCCTGGGGCTGCTCGCCCCGCGGGAGGCGGTCGGCGGGTTCTCCCACCCGGCCCCCCTGACCGTGGCGGCGCTGTTCGTGGTCAGCCGCGGGCTGATGCGCACCGGCGCCCTGGACGTGGTCACCACGCGGCTGATCCGCGTGGTCCGGGGGCGGTCGCGGACGTTCCTGGGGCTCTCATTGCTGCTGACCGCGGTGTTCTCGGCCTTCCTCAACAACACCCCGGTGGTCATCCTCTTCATCTCCATCGTGATGGCCGTCTGCTGCGAGTACAGCCTCAGCCCGTCCAAGTTCCTGATTCCCATCTCCTTCATGTCGATCCTCGCGGGGACCACCACCCTCATCGGGACCTCCACCAACATCATCGTCAGTGACCTGGCCGTGCAGTCGGGCCAGGACCCCATCGGGATGTTCGAGCTGGCCACGCTGGGGCTGCCGATCGCGGTCGTCGGCGGGGTGTTCCTGTACCTGTTCTCCGACCGGCTGCTGCGGGCCCACAAGGAGCCGGTCTGCGAGCTGGCCCACTCGGACCGCCAGCGCTACATCTCCGAGCTGCAGGTGCCCGCAGGGAGTCCTCTGCTGGGCAAGACGCCCACCGAGGGATTCTGTGACGCGTTCCCGGATCTGGAGCTGTTCCAGGTGCTGCGGGGGGCGGCGGTGCTGGAGGCGGACGAGCCGGGGGTCCTGATCGAGGAGCGGGACGTGCTGCTGGTCAAGGGGACGGCCCGCCAGCTGGTCAGCATCCTGGACCAGGAGATCGCCGTGTTGCCCAAGGGCGAGGACGGCACCGTCGCGCGACCCTACGACCTGCGCTCCCTGATCGTGGAGCTGGTGGTCCCGCCCGGCTCGGAGCTGGTGGGGCGACGCCTGGACCGGGTGGTCGAGGGGCTGGATCCGCGCCTCCATCTGCTCGGGGTCAAGCGCCGCAAGGTGCACTTCTCCCAGCGTCAGCTCTCGGGAGTCCGGCTGACGGTGGGGGACATCCTGCTGGTCCAGTCGCCGGCCGAGCTGATGGACCGCCTGCGGTCCGGGGGTGAGTTCATCGTCATCGACGACGTGGTGGCCTCGATCATCGATCGCCGCAAGGCACCCATCGCCCTGGGCATCTTCGCGGCCATGGTGGTGGCCGCCAGCGCGGGGTTCCTGGACATCCTCGCCGCGGCGCTGGCCGCCGCCTTCGCGATGCTGATCACCGGCTGCCTCCGGCCCCGGGACGCCTACCGCTCTCTGGATGTGAGGGTGTTGCTGCTGATCGTGGGCACCCTGGCGCTGGGCGCGGCCCTGGAGAAGACCGGGGCGGCGGACCTGTACGCCTTCGCCATGCTCGAGGTGGTCTCGGGGGCGAGCCCGTGGGTGGTGCTGAGCGCGTTGATCGCCTTGACGTCGGTGCTCAGCCTGTTCCTGAGCAACAACTCCACCGCCGTGCTGTTGATGCCCATCGCCCTGTCCGTGGCCGGCGCCCTGGATGTGGACCCCCGCCCCTTCGTCGTCGGCCTGTGCTTCGGCGCCTCGGCCTGCTACGCGACGCCCATGGGCTACCAGACCAACCTCCTGGTCTACGGCCCGGGCGGGTACTCGTTCATGGACTACGTCCGGCTGGGGGTTCCCCTGAACGTGCTGGTGTGGCTGGGGGCGTCGATCTTCGTACCGATCCTCTGGCCGTTCTGACGGCTCAGTCGCACTCCAGATGGAACTCCAGGTCGTCGATGTTGGAGCCGCCCACGGCGCCGACGTCGGTGACCGTGCCCGTGGCCAGGTCCAGGTGGTAGAGGTGGCTGCCGTTGGCCGCGTGGATTGCGTCGTCCACGGGATCGTACGCGATGCCGACCGAGGAGAAGGGCACGTCGGATTCGAGGATGTCGTAGGCGGCGCCCGTGGTCTCGTCGATGTAGAAGACCCGGTTGCCGTTGTTGGTGGCGCCGACCAGGGCGTCGCGGGAGCAGTCGTAGGTCATGCCGCAGGCACCGACGTCGAACCCGATGGAGCCGATGGTGGTCGCGGCACCCGTGGCCGGATCGAACTCCACGAGCTGGTCGTAGGTCGAGTCGAGGCCGAACAGGCGGCCGTCGGGGCCGAAGGACACACCGCAGGTGTTGCCCGCGCCGTGGGCGCCCAGCAGGGTGACGGTCCCGGTGCAGGGGTCCAGGTGGTGGAGCCGTGAGTTCGAGTAGTCGTGGACGATGGTGCCCCCGTCCGGGTGGGTGGCCATGGTGTTGATCCCGAAGGTCGCCGCCGGATCCAGCACCGAGACCTGGGTGGTGGCGCCCGTGGCGGGGTCGATCTCGTAGATCGCGTCCGCCTCGGAGTCCACCGACAGCATCACCATGCCGGCCAGTGCGTCCTCCTCCTCCCCCCCGTCGCAGTCGTTGTCGAGCCCGTCGCAGAGGTCCAGGGCGCCGGGGTACACCGCGTCGTCGTCGTCGTCGCAATCCCCGGCACAGGTGTCCCACCCGTCCGCGTCCAGGTCGTCCAGGTTCAGGTCGGGATCGCTGTCGTCACAGTCGCCGGCGCAGGTGGTCCAGCCGTCGCCATCGGCGTCGTCCAGGTTCAGGTCGGGATCGCCGTCGTCGCACTCGTCGCATTGCGTGTAGCCGTCCCCATCGCCGTCGGGCTCGTCGGGGGTGGTGGGGTCACAGTCGTTGTCGATCCCATCGCAGGGATCCTCCGCCGCGCCGGGCTGGATGCCCGCGTCGCCGTCGTCGCAGTCCTCGCAGACCGTGTAGCCGTCGCCGTCGCCGTCGGGGGCGTCCTCGGTGGCGGGGTCGCAGTCGTCGTCCACGCCGTTGCAGGTCGCCTCGGCGGCCGCCGGGTTCACGGCGGGGTCGGAGTCGTCGCAGTCGTCGCAGAGGGTGAAGCCGTCCCCGTCGTCATCGGGCTGGTCGAGGGAGCTGGGATCACAGTCGTCGTCGGTCCCGTTGCAGGGGATCTCGGCCATGCCGGGGTGAACGTCCGGATCGGCGTCATCGCAGTCGTCGCAGAGGGTGAACCCGTCGGCGTCCGAATCCGGTGCGTCCTCGGTGGCGGGGTCGCAGTCGTCGTCGATCCCGTTGCAGGTCGCCTCGGCGGCGCCGGGATTCACGGCGGGGTCGGCGTCGTCGCAGTCGTCGCAGAGTGTG
>CAZITQ010000165.1:0-22421 GCA_964542165.1 uncultured Rickettsiales bacterium | reverse complement strand
GGGGAGCACTTGGCCGGGGCCGAGGCGTCGGGGGGGGCCTACGCCAAGTGGGTGCGGGGGGCCCGGACCAACGGGGTGGGTGGGCCGTCCGCCCTGGCGGCGGCGCTGACCGGGCGGACGCCGAGGTACGGGCTGCACCTGGACGACGAACGGGTGCCGACCCTGGAGGTGGTGATCGAGGGAGCCCTGGAAGGGACCGAACGCTGGGGAGCGCTGGGGCGGTTGGTCGGCCGCGACGGCGGGGGACGGGTCGTGACCCTGCGCGGTCCCGCGCCTCCGTCGCAGGCTGAACTCAAGAGTCTGGGCGCGGCCCTGGTGACCTTCGGCGGCAGCCCGCTGTACTACCTCGACGGCGTGGGGCCGGTGCCGGCGCCCGGTCCGGCGCCGGGGGATTCGCTGCGGATCGGCGCCCGGGACCTGGACACGGCGCTGGAGGAGCTGGCCGACGGCGGCGACCGGGTGGATCTGGTCTGCCTCGGCTGTCCCCACGCCTCGCTGGAGGAGCTCGCGGAGCTAGCCCGGCTGCTGGAGGGCAGGACCGTGGCCACCGAGATATGGATCTGCACCGCCCGGCCCACAGCCGACGCGGCCCGCGACGCCGGGGTGGTGACCGTCCTGGAAGCCGCCGGCGCCCGGGTGGTCTGCGACACCTGCTTCGCCGTGGCCCCCCTGGACCGCCCCGGCGCCACCGTGGCCACCGACAGCGTCAAGGGCTGCTACTACGGCCGGGGCCACAACAAGCTGCGGATGCACGTGGGCTCGGTGGAGCGCTGCGTCGAGGCCGCCGTGACCGGGAGGTGGCGGTGAACGCGCGGACGGGCCGGGTGATCTACGGGGGGCAGGCCTCGGGGGAGGCCCTGGTCTGCGATCGGCCGCTGTCGTTCTTTGGCGGCTTCGACCTGGAAACGGGGGTGATCAGCGAGCGGGGGCATCCCCTGGAGGGGCGGTGCGTGGCAGGCAAGGTGCTGGTGTTCACCACCGGGACCGGCTCCACCGTGGGCTCCTTCGCCCTGCTTCGGATGGTCCGCGAGGGGGTGGGGCCGGTGGCGCTCGTGATGGAATCCTGTGACACCACAGTGGCTGTTGGTGCGATCATCTCGGAGATTCCCTGCGTCGACGGGCTGTCGCCGTCGGCGTTCATCGACGGCGACCCCCTGGTCGTCGACGGCCCGGAGGTGCACGTTGACCGACAAGGCTGATCGGTTCCTGGTCAAGCTGGGCGGCTCCCTGGTCACCCACAAGGCCAGCGAGGAGCCCAGGGTGAACCAGGAGCGGATGCGGGGACTGGCCGAGGAGCTGGCCAGCGGGCCGATCCGCCCCACGGTCCTGATCCACGGCGCCGGCTCGTACGGCCACCGAATCGTCCGCAACACCGGGATCCACCGGGGACTGGGGGACAAGGCCTCCCTGCTGGCCATGGGCGAGACCCAGCGGCTGCAATACGAGCTGGACACCCAGCTGGCGCAGATCCTCCTGGCCGCGGGACTGCCGGTGATGCCGGTCCAGGCCTCGGCGATGGCCGTGATGAAGCACGGGGAGCTGCGTTCGATGGACGTGACCGCCATCCGCGAGATGACGAGCTGGGGCCTGATCCCCCTGCTGTATGGCGTACCCGCCATCGACCGCAAGCAGGGCTGTTCGATCCTCTCTGGGGACCAGATCGCACCCCGGATCGCCGCCGCCCTCGACATCCCCCGGGTGATCCACGCCACCGACGTGGACGGGGTCTACGAGGGCGACCCGGCCGTGGAGCCCGGCGCCCGACGCATCGACCACATCCACCGGGGCAACTGGGCCGTGGTCCGCGAGCGACTGGCCGGTTCGGCCCACGTGGACGTCACCGGCGGCATGGGTGGCAAGGTCGGCGCCCTGCTGGCCCACGCCCGGGAGGGCCTGACCACCCGCATCGTCGACGGCCGGATCCCCGGCCGCCTGACCGCCGCCCTGGCCGGCGAGGAAGTGGGCACCCTGGTCACCTGGGAGGCCCCTTGAGCGACCGACCGACCCGGATCCTGGTCGGTATCACCGGCGCCAGCGGCGCGGTCCTGGGCGTCCGGGCGCTGGAGCTGCTGCGCGAGGCCGGGATCGAGACCCACCTGGTGGTCACCTCCGCCGGTGCCACCGTGGCGAAGCTGGAGACCGGCCGGACGCTGGCCGATCTGGCGGCCCTCGCGACCCACCCCTGGGACGACGCCGATCTGACCGCACCTCCGGCCTCCGGCTCCTTCCCCTGCGACGGGATGCTCGTCGCGCCCTGCTCGATCCGTACCCTGTCCGCGGTGGCCAACTGCCGCTCCTCGTCGCTGCTGGAGCGGGCCGCCGACGTCACGCTGAAGGAGCGCCGCCCCCTGGTCCTGATGGTCCGCGAGACCCCCCTGCACCCGGGCCACCTGCGCCTGATGCACGAGGCGGCCCTCGCGGGCGCGACGATCCAGCCGCCGGTGCCGGCGTTCTACGCGGGGCTGAAATCCCTGGACGACCTGATCGACCAGACCGCCGCCCGGGCGCTGGTGTCGCTGGGGGTGGATGTGGGGGTGCTGCGGCGCTGGGAGGGCGATCCGGGGTAGACGAGCCCCGAGTCAGCAGCCCTGGCCGGGGTAGATGCCCGGGTTGCGGTCGTCGCAGTCCATGCCCGGCGAGGTCGCCGGGTCGTACGGTCCCGGAAGCCACCACTCGAAGTACCCGTCGTCGTCCAGGTCCCAGCCGCCGGCGCCGGGGCCGCCGTAGATGCCCATGTCACCCGGGCCGCCGTCGGGATCGGGCAGTGCCGGATCGCCCATGCCAACCACCAGGGAGGCCGCGGCCAGGTGGAAGTCCCAGAGCAAGGGGTTGGGGAGATCGACCTCGGCAAAGCCCGGGAACACGGAGATGTTGCCGTCGAAGCCGATGGGGTCGGACATGCCTTCGACCGGGTCCGCCCAGTTGCCGTCGAAATCGCTGTAGGCGACCGTCACGGAATCATTGGAACCCTGGATGCCGTAGGGCATGTTGTTCGCGAGGATCAGGTCTCGCAGGTCGGCGGTGGCCTCCACGAGGATCCCGCCCCCGTCACCGAGGTTGTAGGACCCGCCCGTGTTGCCGAACACGACGCAATGGGTTGCCACGAGGTCGTCATCGTCCACGACGATCCCGCCGCCGTCCATCGATTGGTCCGTGTTGTCGATGTCCGCGACCACCACATATTCGAGGGTCGTGGTCCCCGATTTCACATAGATACCCGCTGCATTGTCCTCCTGGTGGTCGGCCACCCAGGTGTACTCGATCACCGCATCGCCGTTGATCTCGATCCCATACCGACCGTTCCGCGCCACGACGGACTGACGGATGGTGACCACGCCACCGGAAGCGACGGAGATCCCCACGCCCAGGTTGTCCACGACGCGGATCCACTCGAGCACGGCGTCGTCACCGACACTGACGATGTTGGCGTGGTACGCGCTGCTGTCGTTTCCCGAAACGACCAGCCGACGGAGCGTGGGGCTCGAATTGTAGGCGTAGATCGCAGCACCTCCCCCGTACCCGCCGGTGATGGTAAAGCCCTCGATGACCGCATTCGACGGCTCCCCGCTGGACATGAGGACCACGGGTCCCGTCCCCCCGCCGTCGATGATGGTTGCCCGGGCCCCGGCCACTCCCAGCAGGTGGACCGGCTTGCCCAGGAAGTCGATGTTCTCCACGTAGGTTCCCGGCTCGACGCAGATGGTCTCGTAGCCCCCGGTGGCGTCCAGGGCATCCTGGATCGTGGCGTACTCGACGGGGACCCACAGGTCGCACACGACCGTATCGTCCGCCACCCCGTTGCAGTCGTGGTCGGGGCCGCCGTCCACGTCGGTGGCGGCGGGATTCGTCCGCACGTCGCTGTCGTCGCAGTCCCCCTCACAGACGTGCCAGCCGTCGCCGTCCAGGTCCTCTTCACCGGCCAGCAGGATCCCGTCGCAGTCGTTGTCCAGGCCGTCGCACAGCTCCGGAGCACCCGGGTAGATGTCGATCTCGTCGTCGTTGCAGTCCCCGCTGCAGGCCGTCTCCCCGTCCCCGTCACCGTCTTCGTCCGTGCCCTCGTCGACGACGTAGTCGCAGTCGTTGTCCAGGCCGTCACACAGCTCGGGCGCCCAGAGGTACACGGTGGGGTCGCCGTCGTCGCAGTCCCCCTCGCACTCCCGCTGACCGTCCGCGTCCGCATCCGCCTCGTCCGCCGGCACGACGCCGTCGCAGTCGTTGTCCAGCCCGTCGCAAGCCTCGACCTCGCCGGGGTTGCGATCGGGATCGGCGTCGTCGCAGTCACCGTCGCAGGGCGAGTAACCATCGCTGTCCGCGTCGGCGTTCTCGTCCGTAGCCGGATCACAGTCGTTGTCCGCCCCGTCGCACAGTTCCGGAGCGCCGGGGTAGCTGTCGCCGTCGTCGTCGTCGCAGTCCCCGTCGCACTCGGCCACCCCGTCCCCGTCGTCGTCGGTCTCCTCCGGCGACGGCGCGCCGTCGCAGTCGTTGTCCAGCCCGTCGCACAGCTCCTCGGCGCCGGGGTAGCTGGCGGGGTCGGCGTCGTCACAGTCCTCGCAGGCCAGGAAGCCGTCGACGTCTTCGTCCACCTCGTCGGCCCCGGCGGAGCCGTCGCAGTCGTTGTCCAGGCCGTCGCACAGCTCGTCCGCACCCGGGTGGGTGGCGGCGTCGCCGTCGTCGCAGTCTTCCTCGCAGACCATGAACCCGTCGCCATCGGCGTCGAGCTCGTCCGCGGCCAGGGCCCCGTCGCAGTCGGTGTCGGCCCCGTCGCAGGCCTCGGTGGCCCCGGGGTACACGTCGGCATCCCCGTCGTCGCAGTCGCCCCCGTCGTCCTCCCCGTCACAGACGTGGAAGCCGTCGCCATCCGCGTCCGGCGCGTCCGGCGTCGACGGATCGCAGTCGGTGTCCTTGCCGTCGCAGACCGTCTCGTCAGCGCCCGGGTACACGTCCTCGTCCGAGTCGTTGCAATCGACGAGCTGCCCGTCCTCGTCGCACTCGACGAAGCCGTCCTGGTCCCGGTCGCAGGTCAGACAGTCGTCGACGTCGTCCTCGATCCCGTCCAGGTCGCAGTCGGCGAAAGGCGGCTCGGGGCAGCCCATCCCGACCGTGACGAGCGCGAAGAGTCCGCCCAGCAGCACCAGCGTTGTGAATCGCGAGCAGTCCAAGTTCCCTCCCCGGTCAACATCCCTGCCCCGGGTACACCCCGGGATTGCGGTCGTCACAGTCCCAGCCCTGGGCCGGGTAGTTCACGAAGTCGTAGTCCCCGGGCTGCCACCACTCGGGGTAGCCGTCGTTGTCCAGGTCCCAGTCCCCGCCCTCCGGCCCCCCGTAGATGCCGATGTCGCCGGGGCCGCCGTCGGGGTCAGGGAGGGACGGATCGCCCATGTCGATCAGGGGCGAGAACGAGGACAGGTGGAGGTCCCAGTGCAATGGGTTGGGGTGGTTGGTGTCGATGAACGACGGATGCACCTCGAGATTACCGTCATAACCCGGCCCGGCGTCCACACCAAAATAGTTGTTGCCGTTCCAGTTGCCGTACGAGTTGCAGTAGCTGTTCGAGAGCTCGCCGCCGAGGCCATGGCGGTAGTTGTCCATGGCGACCGAATCCACGATCACGCCGCTCGTCTGCGTGTAGAAGCCGCCACACCAGTCGCAGCCATAGCCCACGCAGTTGTTCGAGCAGTCGTTTCCGATCGCAATCGAGTGCGCGACATCTTGATGACAGTACGGACCCGTGCAGGAGCCGACGCCACTTCCGGCGTTGTTCGCGGTGACGACGTGGGAGACGTAGATCCAGGCGTAGGAAAGACCTGAGCCCCAGTTGTTGACGACCAGAGAGTGCTCCACATCGATCTCCTCCGTAACGGACGCGCCGTTACCCCCGTTGAAGGCGATGACCGACTGTCGGATCGTGGGTGAGCCGGCGTACGAAAAGCCACCCTCGCTCACACCTGCACTCGTGTTGTGCGTGATCCGCACCCATTCGAGCAGGGCGTTCGATTCGTAGAACGACACCCCGACGCCGTCGTTGTGGGAGATGTCGAGGTGGATCAGCGAGGGAGAAGAACCGGAGACCTGAACGCCGCCGGCTCCACCGGTCAAGGTCAGCCCCTCGAACACCGTGTCCGGGCCCTCGCCGCCCGCGAAGGTCGCCACGGTGCCCACACCTCCGCCGTCCACGATCGTCGCCCGAGCGCCAGCCACGCCCAGGAGATGGACGGGCTTGTTCAGCGGATTCAGGGTCTCCTCGTAGACACCTGGGGCGACGCAGACCGTGGCGCCCCCCGGCTGGTCGGTCAGCGCGTCCTGGATCGTGGCGTAGTCTCCGGGCACCTCGTAATGGCAAATGACGCCGCTGGGATCGGGAACACCATCGCAGTCGCGGTCGATCCCGTCGTCCAGGTCGGTTGCCGCGGGGTTGATCCAGATGTCCGTGTCGTCGCAGTCCCCCTCGCAGACGTGCCAGCCGTCGCCATCGTCATCGACCTCGCCGGCCAGCAACGCGCCGTCACAGTCGTTGTCCAGGCCGTCGCAGAATTCCGGGGCACCGAGGAACACGTCGATCTCCCCATCGTTACAGTCCCCATCGCACTCGTCGTACCCGTCGCCGTCGTCGTCAGTACCCGTGCCCTCGTCCGCCGTCAGGTCGCAGTCGTTGTCCAGACCGTCGCAGAGCTCTGGCGCACCCGGGAACACGGTGGCGTCGCCATCGTCGCAATCCCCACCGCATCCCCAGACACCATCCCCGTCGTCGTCCGCCTCGTCAGCGGGCACCGTGCCGTCGCAGTCGGTGTCGAGGCCGTCGCAGGCCTCGGGCATCCCGGGGTTCACGGCCGGGTCGGCGTCGTCGCAGTGCCCGTCGCAGACCGCGTACCCGTCCCCGTCGTCGTCGATGTTCTCGTCGGTGGTCGGATCGCAGTCGTTGTCCAGGGTGTCGCAGATCTCCGGGGCGCCCGGGAAGACGGTGGCCTCGGTGTCGTCGCAGTCCCCCGAGCAGCCCGTGAATCCGTCCCCGTCCAGATCGGCCGGCGTCACTCCCGGATCCCCGTCTTCGCAGTCGGCCTCGCAGGTGGAGTAGCCGTCGCCGTCCAGGTCCAGGGACTCCACCGCCGGGTCGGCGTCGTCGCAGTCCCCGTCGCACTCGCTGACCGTGTCCCCGTCGTCATCGGACTCCTCGGGATCGGTCACCCCGTCGCAGTCGTTGTCCAGGACACCGTCGCAGACCTGATCCGCTCCAGGGTAGGCCGCGGGCTGAGCATCGTCACAGTCCCCGTCGCACTCGGCCACGCCGTCGCCGTCGTCGTCGATCTCGTCGGCGGGCACCGTCCCGTCGCAGTCGTTGTCCGCCCCGTCACAGACCTCGCTGGCGCCCGGGTAGCTGACCGGGTCGGCGTCGTCGCAGTCCAGGCAGGCCAGGTGGCCGTCGCCGTCGTCGTCGATCTCGTCGCCGCCGGCGGCCCCGTCGCAGTCGTTGTCCAGGCCGTCGCACAGCTCGTCGGCGCCCGGGTAGGTCTCGGCGTCGCCGTCGTTGCAGTCCCCCTCGCAGGCCAGGTACCCGTCCGCGTCCGCGTCGGTCTCGTCCTCGCCGGCCGCACCGTCGCAGTCGGTGTCCAGCCCGTCACAGATCTCGTCCGCGCCCGGGAACACATCGGCATCCCCATCGTCGCAGTCCCCGCCGTCCGGCTCGCCCTCACAGACCGTCCAGCCGTCCCCGTCCTCGTCCGGCGCGTCCGGGGTCGCCTCGTCGCAGTCGTTGTCCGCGCCGTCACAGGGCGTCTCGGGCAGGCCGGGGAAGACTTCGCCGTCGTCGTCGTCGCAGTCCCCCTCGCACTCGGAGATCCCGTCCCCGTCGTCGTCCTGCTCCGAGGGATCGGTGGCCCCGTCGCAGTCGTTGTCCATCACCTCGTCGCAGACGTCGTCCGCGCCCGGATGGACGGCGGGATCGGCGTCGTCGCAGTCGCCCCCCGATTCGTCGTTGTCGCAGGCGCTGTACCCATCCCCGTCCCCGTCTGGCGTGTCCGAGGTGGCTGGATCGCAGTCGCTGTCCTCCCCGTCGCAGGGCACCTCCTCGGCGCCCGGGTGGACGTCCTCGTCCAGGTCGTTGCAGTCGTCGACCCCACCCGGGTCGTCGCACTGCAGGTACCCGTCCAGGTCCCGGTCGCAGGCCAGGCAGTCGTCCTCGGCGTCCTCGATCCCGTCCCCGTCGCAGTCGGCGATGGGAGGTTCGGGGCAGCCGGTCAGGGCCACGGCGGCGGCGATGGCGAACAGCGGAAGGGGTCCGCGGGCGCGGAGGCGGTCAGCGTACATGGGTGATTCCCCCAGAAATCAGTGAAGACGGATGCCGAACACGACGGTGCCCCGGTCGATGCCCGGGGCGCCGTCCAGGGCCGGCTGCCAGCCCAGGGTCACGGTGACCTGGTCGATGGGGACCCGTCTTCCGGTGCCCAGGCCGACGGGGACCGAGAGCGCGGCCACCGTGCCGCCGGCGATCATCAGGGCGACGCTCCCGTTCACCGACCGGGAGAGCTTCTGCCACTGCTGGTAGTTGGCGAGCTTGTCGGGATCGTCGCGGTAGGTGCCGTTGTCCACCTCGGCCGAGCTCGGGAACGGCTGGCAGTACGAACCGGCGACCGCGTCGTTGACGCAGGTGTTGTACTCGCCGAGTCGGGGCTGGGCCACGGCCATCCAGACGCCCCCTGCCGCCAGCATCGCCCCCCCCGCAGCCAGCATCACCGGCAGGGCCTTGCCGGGCTTCAACCGGGTGGGCACCGGGACCTGGTCGGCCGGCGGCGGGAGCTCCACGGCCACCATCTCCGCGGCCGCCCCGTCCCACTGCCAGCCCAGGGCCGACTCGCCGAGCCAGACGACGTAGTCGGGCAAGGCGACCTCGCCTATGGTCTGCAGCGCAGACAGAACGCGACGCAGCTGCCCCTCGTCCGGAGCCGTGTCGGTCGTGGCGGCCAGGGCCGCCAGCGCCGAATCGTGCAGCAGGGTGACCGCCCGCTCGTCGCGGACGAAAAGCCCCAGGGCGTCCCAGGTCGAGGACCCCGGATCGCGCACCTGGACCAGGTGGCGGCCGGGCAGGATCTCCAGCGGCTGTCCCGCGTCCTCCCGGCGCCCATCCACCCGCAGTTCCATTTCGGGCGCGACGACGACCGTCAGGGGCGTCGTCACCGCCCGGCCCACGGTCTCCGCCGCCTGGTCGAAGGCCTCGCGCGCCGAGGGGGGGTAGTCCTCGTCCCAGGGGTAGTCCGGCACCAGCGCCAGCGTCCGGCTGAAGGCGGCGTGGGCCACGTCGGGGCGGGCGGCCTCGTAGCCCAGGATGCCCTGCAGGTAGTTGAATCGCGCCAGATCGGCGTCAAGCACCGGCTCGGTCAGGCAGGCCCACTGCCGGTCGAGTCTCTCTTCCAGCTCGCCTGTGTGGTCCAGATCCATGGCCAGCATCGCCTCGACCAGGTCGTCCAGACCGGCCCGGAAGGTGTCGGCGTCCGTGACGGGCCCGGCACAGCGCTCGGGACCGCCGCCGGCCGTGGCGAACCCTTCGATCTCGGCGATCCTCGAGAGGTGGAGGGGGGTGCCCTCCAGAGTCACCGGCGGCGTGAGCCGGGCCAGGCGCTGGGCCACGGCCATGGCCGCGTCCGTACTCTCGTCCACGCCGAAATAGGCGGCCGACACCCCGCCCGCTCGCGCCGCGCCCGGCAGTCCCAGCCAGCCGATCACCAGCCCCACGAGCAGGGCCGAACCACACCGCGTCCCCCGCGTGTCACGCATGTTCACTACCACCCTTGGCTGTCCCACTTGCCGCGCCATCATCGCAAACCGGGGTTAACGCGCCAACCCGGACCCGCGAACGGTGCGTCCGGAGCCCGGGAACCGTGCAAACCCTTGCACCCCGCGCAATGCCCGGCGGCGGGAGGACTGCCGGCAGCTCGGGCTCGCCTGGTTCCTCCTCCTGGAAGACGGCAACGTCTCCCCGTTCTCCCTGCTGCTCCGCCCATGGCACGGCAGTTGCTCCATCCCTCTCTCGTTCCCCACGAGGAAGGACCCGATTTCGTGTTCGTCGACGACCCCTCGCGCGGCTCGCGTATCTCGCTCTTCGCAGCCGTCCTGCTTTCTATCGCGGCCACGGCCGGGTCCGCGGGCGCGGACCTGTTTGGACCGGACGCCGCCGGCACGATGGCCATCGACAGCGGTCACCCCGGCGGTCCGATGTTCTCGTGGGTCGATGCGGCGGCGGCCGGAACCCCCCTGGGCCTCGGCGACGACGTGGACGACAACGAGGCCGACGCGGACGCGGACGGCTACCCGCTGTGCGAGGACGACTGCGATGACGCCTACCTCCAGGACTTGATGGCCTGCTGACGACCCGCGCGCCAGGCCCCGCGTTCCCCCCGGGCGATTGCCCCTATAATGCGGCGAGCGAGCCGTGGGGGAGCGTGGAATGGGCCAGACTAGACGACCCGACGATCCGCAGGCCACCGTGGCCGTATCCGGGCGCGCGTTGCTCGACGTTGCGCGCAGCCATTCCCCCTCCGCCGGATCGGCCCCGTTCTCGCTGATGATGTACTACCGCGGCGAGGTGCGGGTGCTCCCGCTGCACGAGCGCCGGCCCCTGGTCATCGGCCGGGTTCCCCCCGCCGACGTGGTGGTCCCCGACCCCGGGCTCTCCCGCCGACACGCCTCCATCGAACGCGCGGGATCGCGGGTGTGGGTCCAGGACCTCGGGTCGACGAACGGAACCTGGGTCGACGGCTCGAAGGTCGACCGCGTGGACGTGGAGCCCGGAATGGAGCTCTCGGTGGGGCCGGTCCGGGCGGCGGTGGTGCGCCTCACCACCCCCGAGGCCCAGCGCCTGGGGGGGTTCGAGCACGAGCTGTTCACCATCGACCTGGAGGCCGAGTGCGCCAGGGTCGCCCTCTGTCGACGTCCCTCGGCGCTGCTGATGCTCCGGGACGCCCGGACGCCGCCGGGGGCCGCCGGGCGCTGGCTCGACGAGCTCCGCGGACGGATCCGAGCCTTCGACCGCATCGCCCTGTACAGCGCCGACACGGTGGAGCTGTTGCTCCCTGAGGCCGACGAGGCGGCAGCGCGCCAGATCGCCTCGGAGATCACCGGGAGGCGGGAGGATCTCCGCTGCGGCGTGGCGGTGACGCCGGCCCACGGGCAGACCGCGTCCAAGCTCCTCTCGACGTCGCGCATGGCGCTACGCCGCGCGACCTCCAGCTCTCCGGTGGTGGTCGCGGTGCCGACCCATGCCCGCGATTCGGCCCCGGCGGAGCCGGCCCCGGGAACCGAGGGACCCGTGGTCCGCGATCCGGCGATGACGTCGGTCCTGGACGACGCCTCCCGGCTCGGCACGTCGGTGATCCCCGTGCTGCTGCTCGGCGAGACCGGGACGGGCAAGGAGATCGTCGCCCGGGCCATCCACGAAGGCGGCCATCGCGCCAAACAGCCCTACGTCTGCGTGAACTGTGCGGCGATACCCGAGCAGCTCGTGGAGAGCACCCTCTTCGGCCACCGGCGGGGGGCGTTCACCGGCGCCGTCCAGCAGTCCCCCGGGCTGTTCCTGGCGGCGGACGGCGGAAGCATCCTGCTGGACGAGGTCGGCGAGCTGCCCGCCGCCGCGCAGGCGGTCCTGCTGCGGGCCCTGGACACCAAGCGGTTCACCCCGGTGGGCGCCACCGAGGAGGTCCACGTGGACGTGCGGGTCATCGCGGCCACCCACCGGGACCTCGAGGCCATGGTCGCGGACGGTGAGTTCCGGGAGGACCTGTACTACCGACTCGCCGGCATGCCCCTCGAGATTCCGCCGCTGCGGGATCGGCCGGAGGACATCGAACCGCTGGCCCAGCACTTCCTCGAGATCGCCAACCGGGACAACCGCCGCTCGGTGAGGCACATCGAGGAAGAGGCGTTGGATCTGCTCTCGGAGCATCTCTGGCCCGGAAACGTACGAGAGCTGCGCAACGTAATCGAGCGCGCTGTGGTCATCACTCCGGGGGACACCGTCACTCCGGCCGACCTGCCGCGTTCCCTGCAACGGAGCGGGTCGGGGCAGCCGCCCCCCTCACTCCACACGGCATCGGAGGAGGAGTTCTCGGTAGGCGACGTCCGGAACCTGCTCGCCTCGGGGCGGGGGAGCCGCGATGTACTCCGGGAGGTTGAGGCCAAGCTGATCCACGCCGCCCTGGAGCAGGCCGACCACAACCGCACCCGGGCTGCGGAGCTCCTGAAGGTCAAGCTCCGGACGTTTCACAACAAGCTCCGCGATCACGGATTCCGCCGGGACGAGTACCGCAAGGACGGCGAAGACTGAGGGGGCCACGGGGCCACGGCAGCGCCGGGCGAGAAGACACCCCCCCGGGACGGGCAGCCTCAGAAATCCGGGCCGGGCTCACAGGGGCACTGGTAGGTCACATCGAGGAGTCCGTCCTCTGGGCACCAGGCGGTGGTCACTTCTCCAGAAAGGGGTGGATTGCCGTATCCCCAGTAGCCATGTTCTCCCGAGCCGTTGATCTGATAGCGGATCTCGATGGTCCCGGCGTCGATCTCGCCCCCTTCACTCTCACCGCCGTACATTTTCCCGGTGTCGAACTCCGCACCCGTCACCGTGTTGTCGGATCGGAGGTAGAGTCCATCCGGCGCGGCGATAGTGCAGCACGAGCCCGCCCGGAGGATGATCGAACAGCGCGCGGGTGTCGCGTCGTCATCGTCGTCGTCCCCCGGGGTCGAGTCGTCGTCGCTCTCGTCATCGTCGTCATCGTCGTCGTCGTCATCGTCGTCGTCGTCGTCGTCGTCGTCGTCGTCCCCGACGGGCATGCACACTCCGCTGTCGAAGATGTACCCCTCGGGGCAGGTGGCGCACGCCCACCAGCATGTGCATCCCGCCATCAGGGTCACGATCAAGAATATTCGCCACATCGCACAATCCTCCTCGCCACAAGAGTGGGTGATTCGGGCGAAACCCAGTGAAATCGAAAAACTCGCGTCGGGTGCCGTCCCGATATGCTCACCCGGATCTGGAGCAATACCTGTGCCACCCCTCCCACGGCGGACAGCGGCGCATGCTCGCGCCTTCTCGGCATCGGGAACCAGCTCATCGGTGTGCCGCCCGTTGCAGGGCGCGCAAGGAGTTGCGCAGCCAGGGGCTAGCGGACGCAGGGGGCGGACGTCTTGAAGTCCCAGCAGCCCAGGGAGACGTCCTCGCCGTCGACGGTGACTTCGAAGGTCCGTTCCCGGTCCTCCTGGTCCGGGCAGACCGCCCGGATCGTGTGCTTCCCGCCGTCCAGCGGGTGCTTGCGCAGGGCGCTGGCCTCCTCGCGGACGAGGGCCCCGTCCACGTAGATCCGGGCCCAGGGGACCACCCGGAGGGAGACGGTGCCGGGGGAGAGCGGGGCGGTATCGCCTTCGTCCGCGGCGGCGGGTGTCGCCTCGCTGGACGCGGAGTCGTCCTCGTCACCGCCCCCGTCGTCCCGCACATCGGACTCGCGCTCGTCCCGGGCGTCCGCGTCTTCGCGTTCCTCCCCGGCCGACGGGGATTCCGCGGAAGCGTCGCCCGTCTCTCCTGCGGGGCTCCCTAGCACCGTCGCGGGGCCGGTGTCCGCGTTGGTGTCTGCCGCCGGTTCCGGACCGGAGTCGTCAGCAGCCACGATCGCCCCTCCGCCGGTCCCGGGTTCCGATTCCGGCCCAGCGTCGACCTCCCCGTGACGGGCGTCCGACTCGCTCCCCCACCGTGAGGCCCCCAGGAGACCCCCGCCCAGGGCCAGTCCGATCCCGGCGAGGACGAGTACCCCACAGGTCAGGGGGAGCGCCCAGCGGAGGGGGGAAGCCCGACCGCCGGGTGCGAGATCGTCCTCGGACGGCGGCGGTGCGAGCGGGGCGGCGGGCCCGTTGGCCACGGTGGCATCGGCCGGGGCCTCCTCGGCGGGCGGGGTCGGGGGCTCGTCCACCCGGGTCGTGGCCGGGGCCGGAGTCGGATCCGCGCCCTCGGCGGGTACCGTGTCCGTGGGCGAGTCAAACATCCGCGAGAACGTCTCCCAACCCGCGGCCAGAGGATCCGCGGGCGGGATGGGTGTCTCCCCCGTCGGTCCCCGCACGGTGGGGTCGGGGATGTTCCGGGCGTCCCGTTCGAAGTCGGAGAGGTCCGCGATGTCCCGGATCCCGCTGCGGTCCGCCGACGGCAGCATCCGCGCGACCACCTCGGCCATGTCCGCCTCGGCGGGGTAGCGACGTCCGAGTTCCCGGAGATCGCCGGCCAGGGCCATGGCGTCGGGGTACCGGTCCGCCGGCCGCTTGGACATCGCCCTCTCGAGGACGCCCCGGCTTCCGGGGAACACCTCCTCGCCGATGTCGAGTTCCTCGTCCATCTCGTTCTTGACGATCTTCAGGGCCAGGGCCGGAAGCGAGTCCACGTCGTACAGCAGGCGACCGGTGATCAGCTCGTAGACCACGATCCCCAGGGCGTAGATGTCCGACCGCGGGCCCAGGTTGCGCTCCGCCGAGATCTGTTCGGGGGACATGTAGCGCGGCGTGCCCTTGACCATCCCCGTGGTGGTCGTCTCCAGGTTGGAGGCGGCCTTGGCGATCCCGAAGTCGCAGATCTTGGCCACGCCCTCCCGGTTGACCATGATGTTGGCCGGCTTGAGATCCCGGTGGATGACGTTGAGGGGCGTGCCGTCGTGATCCCGCAGCGTGTGGGCGTGGTGCAGCCCCTTGCACACGTCGATGGCCAGCTGGAGGATGGCGAACCGGGGTAGCAGAGTCCGGTGCCGCCGGCAGATCCGGATCACCTCGGACAGGGTGAGCCCGTCCACGAACTCCATGGCGATGTAGTAGTGATCGCCGACGGAGTCGAACTCCATCACGTCGACGATGTTGCCGTGGTGCAGCAGCCCCCCGATGCGAGCCTCATTGACCATCGACTGGACGAAGCGCTCGTCCTCCTGGATCAGTTCGGAACGCAGGCGCTTGATGGCGACCCGCTTGGTGAAACCCATCGGCCCGGGCAGGTAGGCCTCGTAGACCGCCCCGAAGGCGCCCTGGCCGAGCTTGCGGACGATTTGGTACTTGCCGAATCTCGCACCCGAGTCCGGCGGGCCGCCGCCCTGGGAGTCCGAGGTCATGCGTCGCATGATAACGGGTCGTATGACGCTCGTGTTCGGGCAGTGATGGGGAGCCTCTGCAGATCTGTCCGCGCGAACGGGGCGCTTCAGCAACCAGTCGACGCGCTCACCCCCGGATTGAGATCGTCGCAGTCGTACCCCAGGGCGGGGTAGGTGGCCGGATCGTAGGTGCCCGGCTGCCACCACACGGGATCTCCGTCCCCGTCCAGGTCCCAGCCGTCGGCCTCGGGGCCACCGTACATGCCGATGTCGCTACGACTCGCGTCGGGATCGTTGTAGGCGGCGTCCGTGCTTCCGGCGTTGACCAGGGGCGAGCCCTGGGAGATGTGCAGGTCCCATAGCAGGGGATCGGGGTGGTCCATGTTCTCGAAGTAGGGCATCTCGTCGACATTGCCGTAGGCGCCGACGTGGGAGCCGCCGTCGTCGTTTCCGTGGAGGTTGCAGTAGGTCACCGTACCTGGAGCGGCGCCGACCCAGATCCCGGTGCCGGCGTTGTCGGTGGCCGTCACGTTGGTGACGGAGAACGAACCGTTCGTGATCTCGATCCCGGTGCCGCTTCCGTAGGTGGAGTTGTCGATCACGGCCAGATTCGACGCGAAGAGTTCGCTGTGCTGCACGTTGGTCGCGCATATCCCGCAGCTCGCCTCGTTCCAGCCCGCCTTGTTCTTGGCCACCAGCGCGTTGGTGATCGTGACGTACCCTCGGGACAGGTACATCCCGTAGGCGCTGTTGCGGACGAGTGCGGCGTGGGAGATGCCGAGCCCTGACATGTCCAGGGACACCCCGGCCCCCGGTCCGTTCCCGGCGATGACCGCGTTGTCGATGTACACGTTGAAGCTCCATGACAGCGAGATCCCCGTGGCGTTGTCCTCGACCACGATGTCCTCGAGTTCCAGGGCTCCATCCAGGTGGGACACGTACACACCCGCCTCGGCGTTGTCGCGGATGTGGAGCTGCCGCAGCGTCGGCGTGGTCTCCCCGGTGATGTACAGCCCGTGCAGCGAGCCGCCCGTGACGGCGAAGCCCTCCAGGAGCGATGTGGACGTCTCCAGGTTGTGGAACTCGACCGCGCTGTCCGCGCCGCCGGCGTCGATCACCGTGGACCGGGGTCCAGCGACGCCCACCACTTCGAGGGTCTTCCCGCCGAAGTTCACGGTTTCGACGTAGGTGCCGGACGCCACGCAGATCCGGTCGGCGTGATCGGCAGCGGCGATGGCGTCTCCGATCGTTGGGTAGTCCGCGGGCACCCGCCCATCGCAGGGAACGCCGTTGTCGATCGCACCGTCACAGTCGTTGTCCAGTCCGTCGGTGGTGTCGTCGTGCCCCACCGGCGTGACGTTCGGCTCGGTGTCGTCGCAGTCCCCTGCACACACCGGCCAGCCGTCCCCGTCGTCGTCGGCCTCGTCGGCGGGGAGGGTGCCGTCGCAGTCGTTGAGCACCCCGTCGCAGAGTTCCGGCGCGCCGGGGAAGACGCGGATGTTGTCGTCGTCGCAGTCCTCGTCCCCGTCCAGGTTGCCCGGGAGCCCATCCGATCCACAGCCGGTGTAGCCGTCCCCGTCCGCGTCCTCGTCCATGCCGTTGTCGATGCCGTCGATGCAGTCGTTGTCCACCCCGTCGCAGATCTCCTGTGCGCCGATGTACGCGGTGGGATCCGAGTCGTCGCAGTCCCCCTGGCAGACCGCCTGGCCGTCCCCGTCCGCGTCCTGCTCGTCGGGCCCCAGCTGCCCGTCGCAGTCGTTGTCGATCCCGTCGCACAGCTCGAGCACACCGGGGTGGACTTCCGGATCGGTGTCGTCGCAGTCGCCATCGCACAGCTCGTACCCGTCGCCGTCCGCGTCCACGTCCTCGACCGTGCCCGGATCGCAGTCGTTGTCCAGGTCGTCGCACAGCTCGGGCGCACCGGGGTAGACCGTGGCCTCGGTGTCGTCACAGTCGCCGTCGCAGGCGGCCACGCCGTCGGCGTCCGCGTCCTCCTCCTCGGCCGGAAGCCCGCCGTCGCAGTCGTTGTCCACCCCGTCGCACAGCTCCGTTGCCCCGGGGTAGGAGTCCGGGTCCGCGTCGTCGCAGTCGTCACAGCCCAGGAATCCATCCCCGTCGCCGTCCACCTCGTCGGCAGCCGGCGCACCGTCGCAATCGTTGTCGATCTCGTCGCACAGCTCGTCCGCGCCCGGGTAGGTGTACGGGTCCAGGTCGTCACAGTCCGGGTCGCCGGCCAGGCCGCCGCAGACCAGGTAGCCGTCCTCGTCCGCGTCCTTCTCGTCGTCACCCAACTCGCCGTCACAGTCCGTGTCCACCCCGTCGCACTCCTCGTCCGCGCCGGGGTACACCGCCGGATCCGAGTCGTCGCAGTCGCCCCCGTCCGGATCGCCGTCGCAGACGTTGAAGCCGTCGCCGTCCCCGTCCGGGGTGTCGGACGTGGAGGGATCGCAGTCCTGGTCGTCCCCGTCGCAGATCACCTCGGCAGCGCCCGGGAAGACATCCTCGTCCGAGTCGTTGCAGTCGACGATCTCCCCGTCCTCGCCGCACTCGTCGAAGCCGTCCTGATCGCGGTCGCATGCCAGGCAATCGTCCTCGCCGTCCTCGATGCCGTCCCCGTCGCAATCGGCGAATGGAGGCTCGGGACAGCCCAGCAGCGATGGAATCGCACCCCAGGCGAGGGCGCAGGCGAGCACGCACGAGAGAGGCGAGGTCGACGTTCTGGACATCCGGGATCCCCCAGTGGATGCTCGGATCCTGTCAGAACCGCTGACCCAGCATCAATCCACCCCGGTCCCCGGTCACCCGGAAGACCGCCTCCAGAGCGCCGCGATACGGACTGGTGTTGGCGGGCTCGTCGTTGATCTGCTCGACCGTGACCGACCGCACCGGCCGGACCTGGCGGGTCAACAGGGTCTTGAGGAAGCCCAGGTACCGGGGGAGATCGGGGTGGTCGGGGGCCACGTGGAAGGTCAGGCGGCGGCCGCGGCGCTCGGAGGTGCAGACGAGGGAGGTCCCGTGGAAGGCCAGGTGGTTCGAGGGCACCCGGCGAGGTAGGTCGTCCATCAGGCCGAGGCCGCAGGGGGAGGCTGGGTCTGTGGCGTTGAGCCAGTAGATCCGGTCCGCGGGCAGTCCGCGCTGGAGCTGGCGGACCGCAGCGTGGGAGGCGAACTGCAGGCCCGGGACATCGGCGAAGAACTGGCCGGTGACCACCTCGCCGGACAGCTCCATGATCCGCAGGGCGCGGAACAGGTTGCGCCACTGCAGGGGCGGCAGCTCCCGCTGGAGCAGCTCGCGGAAGAGCACACCGTAGCGGTCCAGCAGCAGGCGAGCCCGGTCCTTGTTCAGCTCCTCGGCGTCCAGGAGATCGGCCGGGGGCAGCACCGGCTCCAGCCGGGACCAGGTCCCCGCGAACGGCCGGGTGGCCTTCCAGCGGGAGAAGCGGCCACGGCCCCCTCCCCGCCGGCCGCCCCGACCGCGATGTCGGCTCGACGGCCGGGTCGCCGGTGATTCGGCGGGCTTGAACCCGGTCTCCACCCCCTTGCGCAGGGCCGCGAACCCGTCGTTGGCCAGCCGCCCGGCCCAGACCTCTTCCCAGACCTTCGCCGTCAGCGCCTTGGTGCCCAAGCCCGAATACTCGGCCAGCTCCCCGAAGCCAAACCGACCCGGCCCCTCTGGGATCAACTCGCCGATGCCCTCTGCATCGGAGTCCGACCCGGTGGGATCGGCGAGCAGCTCCCGGTCCCCCTCCAACGTGAACGCCAGCCGCTTCTCCCCGCACCCGACCCACATCAGCTCGCTCTCGGCCAGCAACGAATCGAGCCAGGAGCTGTAGTACGGCGACATCCGCGCCGGCAGCAGGTCCTCCTCCCAGACCTCGGTCGCCGCCGGGAATCCGAACAGCCGCTCCATGGCCGACTGCAAGGCGTCGACGCCCGACCTCGTCGACCCCACCCGCTGCTGTGTCGCCAGGAACAGCGGCAGGTGGTCGATGGACAGGGCCTCGACGGTCGGGCGGGCCTCGGCGCGGCCGATGCGGAGCATCCGCTCCAGGTTCTCGGCATCGCACAGCTGCAGCTCGTCCGCGTCCTCGGTCAACAGGTCGACCACGGCCCGCTGGGTGGACTGCAGGGCCTCGACCACCTCCAGCTCCCGCAGACCGTCCAGGGCAAAGGCGGCCCGGAAGCGATCCAGGTCGGCGATGCCCTGGAAGCGGAGGATCTCGGCGATCAGATCGGTCAGGGTGTCGGCCTCGTCGTCCCGCCAGTGGTCCCCCTCCTCGGCCACCATCCGCTCGGCGGCGGCCAGCACCTCCGCCGGCGCCTCCCCGCCGTCCACGCCGCGCGGTTCCAGACCGGAGAGCCCCCCCTCGCCGCCATAGGCCGCCAGCACCCGCGGAGCGCTCTCGGCCGCGCAGACCAGCTCCGCCCCCGCCGCCCGCAGCCGCAGCACCTTGCCCGCCAGCTCGCCGAACAGCTCCTCGGCCGCCACCCCGTGGTCCCGCTCCACCGCCCCCAGCAGCTCCCGCCACTCCTCCGCAGGGATCACCACCCGCTCGACCACCCAGTCCAGCAGGTCGGTGGCGTCCCGGGGGGCGTAGCCGGGGTAGGTTCGCTGGACCTTGCGCCGGAAGCGCTCGGCCAGGGCCGGCGAGATCCGTGGTCGCAGCTGGGCCGAGAACACCAGCTCGCGCAACAGCTCGGTTTTCAGCCCGGACGCGCCCCCCTTCTCCGGCGTGTCGTCCTGGTACATCAGCTCGTTGGTCTGCTTCCAGACCACGTTGGCCGAAAAGGGCGTGGGCGAGGACGTGGTCACCGTGCGGACCTTGATCACGCCGGACCGCACCTCGTCGAGCATCTGCTTGAGCCGCGGCAACTCGAAGGCGTTCTGCAGGCAGGAGCGCCAGACCTCCAGCAGGATCGGGAAGTCTTCGAACTTCTGCACCGCCTCCATCAGCTTCTTGGCCCGCTGGCGGCTGAGCCACAGGGGCATGCGCTGGCGGAAGGAGTGGCGGGGCAGCAGCAGGGCCCGGCCGGCGGCCTCCCGGAAGCGGGCTCCGAAGAAGCCGGTGCGCTCCAGGTGACGCCGCAGCAGGACCTCGATCTGGTCCGGGTCGACCATGCCCAGCAGGTCGTCCACCTCCACCCCGTCGGGGATCCGCAGCATCAGACAGTCGTTGTCGTGCATCACCTCCAGCTGCTCACCGTGGCGCTCGGTCCACGCGGACTGCAGGGCGATGGACAGGGGGCGGTTGACCCGGCCGCCCCAGAAGGTGTGCAGCACCACCTGGGACACCCCGTCCCGGCCGCCGTGGGGATCGCTGATGCGCTCCATCAGCAGGTGGTGGCGGTGGGGCAGCGTGCCGCCGGAGGCCGCCTTCTGGGCCTTGAGCAGCTCCAGCAGCACGTCGGCTGCGGTGAAGTGGAGCTTGTGCTGCTGGATCAACTCGTCCCGCAGCGCCGGCTCCTCGAGGCGGCCGTCGGCGTCCTCGAGGAAGCGCGCCACCCGGTCGGAGAGGAAGTTGCCGTGGTCGTGGTCATCGGCCCGCCAGAACGGCGCCATGGCCGAGGCCGCCCGGGCGGGCTTCACCAGCACGTCGTTGTGGGTGATCCGCTGCACCCGCCAGGTCTGCACCCCCAGGGTGAAGGTGTCCCCCACCGAACGCTCCCAGACGAACTCCTCGTCCAGCTCGCCGATGCGGGCCATCGAGTCCGCGGCCCGCAGGTGGAAGTAACCCCGGTCGGGGATGGTGCCGCCCGAGAGGTACAGCACCTTGTCGGCCCCGGGTCGGGCCCGCACCGTGCGCTCTACCTTGTCCACGGACACCAGGGGCCGAAGGTCCCTCACGCGCGCAGCCGAGTAGCGCCCCGCCAGCATCTCCAGCACCAGGTCGAACTGGCTGCGGGGCAGATCCTTGAACGGCACCGAGGTGCGGATCGCGTCGTACAGCTCGTCGACGTCCCAGGTCTCCGAGACCGCCATCGAGACCAGGACCTGGGCCAGCACGTCCAGGGCGCCGCCCACCGGCTGCATGGGCTCGATGTCGCCCTCGAGCACGCAGCGGGAGACCACGGCGGCGTCCAGCAGATCCCGCGCGTGCAGGGGGAACAGACGGCCGCGGCTGGTCTGGCCCACCCCGTGTCCGGCCCGCCCCAGCCGCTGCAGGGTCGAGGCCACCGACGGCGGCGTCTGGACCATCAACACCTCGTCCAGGTCGCCGATGTCGATGCCCAGCTCCAGGGAGTTGGTGGCCACCAGGGCCGACAGCTCGCCCTTCTTGAACCGGTCCTCGACCACGTTGCGCAGCTCCCGGGACAGGGAGCCGTGGTGGGAGTACACCATCTTGCCCGGGCCCAGCTCGTTGAGCAGCCGGGCCACCTTCTCCACCTTGCGGCGGCTGTTGGCGAAGATCAGGGTCGAGCGGTTGCGGCCTATGGGGCGGCGCAGCTCCCCGGTCAGCTGGGTCCAGAACCCCTCGTCGGCCGCGTCGCCGGCGTCTCCTTCCTTCTTCTTGGCGAAGAACACCTTCAGTTCGAGCTGCTTGTCCGACTCCGGCGCCACCACCGACACCGGGCGCGGCCGGTAGAACGGCTCGCCGGCGGTGTCCTGCATCTCCAGCCCGCCCAGCCAGGCGGCCACCGTGTCCAGGGGATTGACGGTGGCCGACAGGGCGACCCGTTGAAACTCCCCGGACAGGGGGACCAGGCGATCCACCGCCGTGATCAGGTGCACCCCGCGCTTGCTGCCCGCCACGGCGTGGATCTCGTCGAGGATCACCGTCTCGAGCCCCTCGAGCATCGACCTGCCGCTGCGTGAGGTGAGCAGGATGTTGAGGCTCTCCGGGGTGGTGATCAGGATCTCGGGTGGCTTGCGCGCCATGCGCTGGCGCTCGTTCTGGGGCGTGTCGCCCGAGCGGGTCATCACCCGCACCGCGGGCATGGTCTCACCGGCCTCGGCGAACACCCCCGCCAGCTGGGCCAGGGGCGTCGAGAGGTTGCGGCGGATGTCGTTGTTGACCGCTTTGAGCGGCGAGACGTAGAGCACCCGCGGAGCGCCACCCTCCCAGTCCCCGCAGAGCAGGCGATCCAGGGCCCACAGGAAGGCGGTCAGCGTCTTGCCGCTGCCGGTGGGGGCGGTCACGAGCACGTTTTCGCCCGCGGCGATGCGGGGCCAGGCCTCCCGCTGGACCGGGGTCGGGGTCCCCACCTGTTCGGCGAACCAGCGCCGGATCAGGGGGTGGAACAGGGCGAGGGGATCGTCGGCCATGGTCCGGTCATGGTGGGGCGGATATGAACATTTGTCCAGTGCAAACGCGCGCGGGTGTGCTAG
>CAZITQ010000164.1:0-22483 GCA_964542165.1 uncultured Rickettsiales bacterium | reverse complement strand
GCAGGGCGGTGAACAGGGCCATCTGCTCCCGGTGGTCCGCGGTGGGGGCGGGGGGACGCCGGTGATGGAGATCTCCGGCGTACTCAGCCGGTAGGTGAGCTCGGGGATCGCCCCCTCGACCCAGGTGTGGGTCGAGGTGAGCTGGACCGAGGCGCCCTCCACCTCGAAGGTGCCCCGCTCGACCGTGCCCTCGGCCCCGTCGAGCAGGGAGCGGGACAGGGCGATCCGGCGGTGGGAGGAGTCGGTGCCCGTGTGGCCGTGGTCGCTGACCACGATCACGTAGCCATCCTCGCCCACGTAGGCCATGGCGCGGCCCAGCAGCTCGTCGGACATTCGCAGGGTCTCGAGCACGATGTCGTGCCCACGGCGGACCCTCTCCGCCTCGTCCGCCGGTGCGGGGGAGAGGTCGTGGTTCCCCGCCACAACGGCATGCTCGGACCACAGCATGTGCAGCGCCAGATCCACGGGGTAGATGGGTAGGACCAGCAGGTCGAACTCTCCGGCGTCCATCCAGGCGTCCATCCATGCGGTGGAGTTCGCGGAGAGCAGGTCGAGCTGGGCCATCTGGTCGGTCAGGCGCGAGGGCTCGACGGGAGTGCCGGTCTTGTGGTGCGCGTCCTCGGGCCAGGCGCTGGGGCCGCCGGGGATGTCGGCCGCCGGGGCGAAGGCCGCCTTGCCGATCATCACCCCATCGATGGGGTAGGCGGGGTGGGTCAGCCAGTAGTCGATCACCAGCGAGTGTTTACCGCCCTTGCTCGCGATGTCCCACAGGCGGTGGACCTTGATCTGATCGCCGCTCATCTCCAGGGCGTCGGACCGCCGCCCGGGGAGCTCGATCCCGTGGGCGTCGGGGTGCTGGCCCGTGGCGAGCGACGTCCAGCTGATGGGGGAAAAGGCGCTGTCCACGTCCAGCCGGGCCGACGCACCGTCCCTTCGGACCCGGGCCAGGTTGGGCAGCTCGCCGGCGTCCAGGTAGGGGTCGATCAGGTCCCAGTCCCCGCTGTCGATGCCCACCACGGCCACGGTCGCCCCCCTGGACCCACCGCCCCGGCATCCGGCGCCCGTCGAGCAGAGCAGGGCGAGACAGAGCGCGGGAACGGAGGTGCGCGCGAGTCCGGGGAAGGCCGAGATCACAGCAGCTGGATGATCGTCACCATGGTCTCGCAGCCGTCGACCCCGGCGCCCGCGGCGGCTGGGCCCCCGAGGTACCCGGCGGGAATGGACTCCTCGGCCGCCACCTGGGCATTGGAGTTGGAGTCGATGATGCTGCCGCCGGCGTCGTACAACCGGACCTGGGCGGCGCCGCCGCCCACGTAGTCGATCAAGTTGGCGATGATGCGGGTCACCTCGCAGTCCAGGTCGGAGAAGTCGAGGTACAGCTCGGCGGGGTAGATCCACACGTCGCCGCTGGTGGCCTCCCCCGAGCAGCCGGAGCACACGGTGCTGTCGCGCAGGAACAGCGTCACGTCCTCCTCCTGCCACGGTGTGTCGCAGGTGTGGATGGCCTGGCTGGTGTTCAGCGTGAGGGTAATGCCCCCCTGATCGGCGCAGGGTGGGAGCCCGCTGGTGTCGTCGTCCCCGGTGTCGTCGTCTCCGGTGTCGTCGTCTCCGGTGTCGTCGTCCCCGGTGTCGTCGTCTCCGGTGTCGTCATCGCCGGTGTCGTCGTCGTCCGCTCCGCTGTCGTCGTTGTCGTCGTCATCGTCGCCGTAGGTGGTGGGACAACCGGGGCCGATCGCCAGCCCCAGGCCGCACAGCAGAAGCACTGCCAGCAGGTACGCAGATCTCATGGTCCGATCCTCCCCGTGTCCGCCCCACCCCTCCCCGGCTCGGGGGCCATCCTAGCAGTCGGTGGCCTTCACTGGGGCACGTTGCACTGACCCTGGTCGTTCAGACCCCAGCACAGCACCTCGCCCTCGTCGGTCAGGCCACAGGAGTGGTCGTGGCCGCCGGTGTGCTGTACGAAGGTGGCGGGCGGCACGTTGCACTGGCCGTCGCCGTTGAGCCCCCAGCAGAGCAGCTCGTCGTCCACGGTCAGCGCGCAGGTGTGACGGATGGTGCAATCGACCCACTGGAAGGTGGCGGGCGGCACGTTGCACTGGCCGAAGTTGTTGTTGCCCCAGCAAACGATGTCGCCCGATGGCGTCAGGCCACAGGAGTGGAAACCGCCGGCGATCACCTGGACGAAGTCCGCCCCCTGGGGCACATCGAGCTCGCCCCAGTCGTTGCTGCCCCAGCAGAGGGTCTCACCCCCGGTGGTGATGGCGCAGGCGTGGTAGTGGCCCACGCTGACCTGGTTGTAGGTCTCCACCGGCGGGGTGATGGGGCCGTTGATCCCCGAGCCCCAGCACAGCACCTCGTCGTCCACGGTCAACCCGCAGGTGAAGTGGTATCCGGCGCTGATCTGGACGAAGAGGTCCGGGGGCGCGTTGGACTGGCCATGCTGGTTGCCGCCCCAGCAGGAGACGGTCCCGTCGTTGCGGCGCCCGCAGGTGTGGAACTTGCCCGCGCTGACCTCGGCGAACTGCTCGTAGGGCGCGAACGCCTGGCCCATGGCGTTGGAGCCCCAGCAGGTGAGGTAGGCGTCGTTGCCCAGGGCGCAGTTGTGGTCCCGACCGGCGTCCACGGCCACGTAGCCGTCCTCGTCCACGGTGCCGTCGCAGTCGTTGTCCACCCCGTCACCGTAGATGTCGATGGCGTAGGGGTGGGTGTCCGCGTCCGTGTCGTCGCAGTCCCCGTCGCACCCGGTGAAGCCGTCCCCGTCCACGTCGACCTCGTTGGGATCGATGGCCCCGTCGCAGTCGTTGTCCATGATGCCGTCGCAGGCCTGCTCGGCGCCCGGGTGGACCGCGGCGTTGCCATCGTTGCAGTCCACGTCCTCGCCGTAGCCGTCGCCGTCGGCGTCCACGACCGTCGAGGTGGTGTCGTCGTCATCGTCGGCGCTGTCGTCGTCGCCGGTGGTGTCGTCGTCGCCCGTCGCGTCGTCGTCCCCGGTGACGTCGTCATCCCCGGTGGCGTCGTCGTCGTCGATGGTGCCCTTGCAGGCGGGCGGGAGCAGGAGCAGCCCGATGGGCAGTACGAAGAGCCAGCGGGCGGTGGTCCTGGGCACGGGGGAGCCTCCTGTTCGAAGAACATGCTACCCCAGCCGACGCGCCCGGGCTTCGTGGGGTTCCTCAGCCCACGACGAGGTGGTCGAGGCCCTTTTCTCGCAGGTATTCGGGGTAGAGCTGGAACGCCGGCTTGAGGATCGGCAGCAGCTTGACGGCCTTTTGCACCGCTCCCCTGGAGGTCACCTGGCGGCGGGTCAGGGCCGAGACCACGTTGGCCTTGCCGTGCCAGAAGGCGTGGGCGAAGTCGGCCTCCATGCTCATCTCCACCTCCGGCACCCGCTCGCTCTCGCCCAGGTCGTAGTCCACCTCGGCGCCGGTGGCGTCGATGGTGATGCTGGCGTCTGGGTTGCGGTAGTTGAAGCGGATCAGGAGGTTCGAGTCGGTGAACTTGGGGCCGATCTCCGGGTGGTCCTTGAGCGAGAGCAGGAAGCCCCCGAGCACTTCGTACAGGTCGTCCTCGTCCTTGTAGGCGTTGCGGATCTCCTTGGCCCGCGCCTTCTGGGCGGCCCGCTGGAGCCGCTTGCGGCTGACCGGGATCGGGAAGGCCGGTTGTTTGTAGGCCCGGCGGACGATGGTCTCGACGGCGTCGGGTTTGACCGGGCAGGGGTTGTACAGCATCGCCCCGTCGGTCATCGCGGTCTCGACCACCTGGTCCAGCCGGGCCAGTCCGTCGCCGATGCCGGCCTGCTCCAGGTTGGCCGGCAGGGCCTTGAGGTAGGCCAGCTGGCGCGACAGCACGCGGACCTTGAGGATCCCGGCGCGGGCGGTCAGCGCCGTCGTGGGCATCGAGGGCACGCCCAGGGCCAGGGCGATGTCGGCGTAGCGCTCGGTCTGCGAGGACAGGTTGTGCTCCATGCCGTGGGGCAGGATCAGGGCGTTCGCCTCCCCGTGGGCGATGTGGTACACGCCGCCGAGGGAGTGGGCGATGCCGTGGACGATGCCCACCATCGAGTGAGAGAAGGCGATCCCCGCCAGGCAGGACGCCACCAGCATGGAGCCCCGGGCCTCCATGTCCTCGGGGTGGGCGGCGGCGGTCAGGATGTTGCGACCGATCATCTGGATCGCTCGCAGCGCCATCGCGTCCGACGCCGGTGACCACTCCGTGTCCACGTAGGCCTCGACCGCGTGGGTCAAGGCGTCCATCCCGGTCGCCCCGGTGATCCGCGGCGGCATGGTCTTGGTCACCTCGGGGTCCAGCACCGCCAGGTCCGGCTGCAGGAAGTCCTCGGTGAAGGGCATCTTGACGTCGTTGGCCGTGTCCGCGATGACCGCGACGCGCGTGACCTCGGAGCCGGTGCCGGCGGTGGTGGGGATGACCACCAGCGGGAACAGGGGCTTGGTCACGAGCTGGGCGCCCATGTGGTCCGCCACCCGGCCGCCCTTCTTCATCAGGATGTTGGCCACCTTGGCCGTGTCGATGGCGCTGCCGCCGCCCACGGCGATGATCATGTTGGCCTTGGCCTCGAGCCCCAGGTCGGCGCAGGCCTCGACCGTACCGATCTCCGAGTTGGGCGGCACGTCGTCGAACTGGGCCACGACCTTGACCTTGGAGCCCGCGAGCCCCTCCCGGATCCGGTCGGGCACGCCGAGGCCGGCGATTACCTTGTCGGTCACCAGCAGCGCCTTGCGGCGCCCGAAACGGCCGAACTCGTCGGACAGCTTGCCGGCCAGACCGACCCCGTAGGCCACCTTGGTGGGCAGCTGGAACGCGAAGTACTCGGGTAGCATCGCTTCTCTCCCCTCACCGCCGTTTCGACGGCCCCGGGATTCTACCGATCCCTCCCCGCGGACGCACCGGAGCCTGCAGCCGACGCCAAAAAAATGGGCTCCCCCGCTGGACGGCGAGCCCTTTGATTGTTACGCCTAATTTTGTAGTGCGAAGCTATCGAACGGAAGGAGGGAAGCCTATACGACTCAGCGAGCCAGATCTGGGTCTGGCAACACTCAAGACGAAGCCATAGGGAAGGATGGGATACGCGGCGCCACGGCGAGCGGCCGGGGCGGCGCGGATCCCACAGCGGGGGGGCCCCCCCCCCCCCCCCCCCGGCCCCCCGGGGGGGGGCCGGGGGGGGGGGGGACCCCAGCCGGGCCCCCGCCCCCCCCGCCCCGGGGGGTGGGGGGGGCCCGTTCACGTTCTGGGGGGCCCGTGGTACCTTCCCGGACCTGCTGGAGGATCCCCATGACCCGCGAGCTGTCGAGAATGCTGGACGCCCAGACCCGCCGCAATCTGCTCAAGATGGCCTGCCACGCGGCCTGGTCCGACCTGGAGATCGCCCCCGAGGAGCGGGCAGCCGTGTTGGAGCTGGCCGCCGTCATGTCCGTGGGCGAGGTGGGGATGGCCGAGGTGCAGGGGTGGTTGAAGGGGGCGCCGGAGGAGTTCGATCCCACCGAGGTCGACCCGGAGCACCGGCAGCTCTTCCTGGACACGTTGATGGCGGTCGCCCTGGCCGATGGGCGCTTCGTGCCCGAGGAGTGCGAGACCCTGCAGCTCATCTCCGAGCTGATCCGCTGATCCCATCGCGCCGCGCTTGAGCCGCCGCGGTGGTCCGGCGCAAGATCGGGCGTGAGGTGGATCATGCCCGCTCGCTGGTTCCTGTCGCTGGCCCTCGTCCTCCCCATCGTCTCCGGTTGTCCCACAGACCTCGGGGACGACGATGTCTCCTTCGGTGACGATGACGACACCACCGCCGGCGATCCCACGATCTGGCAGTTCGTGGTCGCGGGCGAGTACCACACCTGCGGAGTGCGGGGCGACGGGACGCTGGCCTGTTGGGGACGGGACGACCACGGCCAGGCCTCTCCCCCCGACGGGACGTTCAAGCACGTCGGCGCGGGGGGCTCGAACAACGAAGCCCACAGCTGTGGCGTCCGCACCGACGGCGAGGTGGTCTGCTGGGGGTTTGCCGAGGACGGTCAGCTCCAGGCACCCGATGGCAGCTACGCGCGGGTGGAGGTGGGAGGCTGGCACTCCTGTGCCATGGGCTCGGGACCGAGCGAGGTCGTCTGCTGGGGCGCCGACTTCAGCGGACAGGCCACGCCCGAACCCGGACAATTCACCGACGTGAGCTGCGGCGGGGCCCACACCTGCGCCATCGACGAGTCCGGCGCGGCGGTCTGCTGGGGCCACGACGCCAACGATCAGTCGACCCCCGTCCCGGGCACGTACGTGCAACTGGACGCCGGCGGACTGCACACCTGTGCGGTACACGCGGACGCGCGCGGCGAGTGCTGGGGCGCGCCCTGGCAGGACATGAGCACCCCGCCGGTGGACGTGGAATTCGCCACCATGGGGCTGGGTGAAAACCACTCCTGTGGCCTGACCACCGACGCCGAGATCGTCTGCTGGGGCGAGAACCTCGACGGCCAGTGCGATGCCCCGGCCGGTCCGTATACCCAGGTCACCGCCGGCCGCAAGCACACCTGCGGCCTGACCTTCGACCAGCGAATCGTCTGCTGGGGGAGCAACGACGAGGGCCAGTGCGACGTCCCTCAGTAGCTCTCGGTCCTCGCGCCTGACGCCTGGTTCCAGGCTCTCTACACCGTCACCCGGTTCGACGCCCTGCGGGCCCGGGCCAGCTCCACCTCGACCTCGGCCTCGGACTCCAACTCGCCCCGGAGCCGGTCGAGCTTGGGGGTGAGGGCGGGGGCGACGGGTTCTTCGGCGATGCCGGCTCGCAGCAGGTCCAGCCGGGCTCCCTGGAGCTGGTGCAGCAGGGCCCGCTCCCGCGAGCGGAGGCGCTCGGCGGCGGCGAAGGCGCCCTTCATGGCGGCGAGGCGCTCGGCGATGGCCCGGGCCTCGGCCTCGTAGGTCTCGGCCGTGCGGTCGTCCGGCGCGTCGTCCGCGTCCGCGCGCACCTGCTTCAGGTCGGACTCGAGCTTGCGCTGGAGCTTGGTGTCCACCAGATCCAGCAGGGCCACCCGCTTGGCGTGGGCGTCTTCCGCGGATCGGCGGATTCGTTGCAGATCCGGGGGTTCGTGCATCTCGGCGGCGGATCGGTCCAGGGCGGTCTCCAGCTCCACGATCGCCTCGTCGAGCTCGTCCACGAAGGGATCGTGGCGAAGGGCCTCTTCGGCTGTCTGGGGGCCCGTGATGCTGCTCACCTCACCCGAGAACGAGACCGGGGACGGCAGGGGTTCGCGGGACCGGCGGATCAGGGTCGTGGCGGCCTCGATGCTCCGCAGGAAGTGCCCCCCGAGGAACAGGCCCCAGAAGAGCATCCAGAACGGCCAGGAGACGATGCAGCCCACCACCACGAAGATGCCCAGGTGGGCCGCCAGGCCCAGGACCTGCCGCTTGCTGGCCGCGATGGCCGGGTCCCCGGTGTGGGGGACCTCCTCGGCGAAGACCGGGTAGTCGTGGAGGGGCGCCCAGGCTTCCGTTCCCTCGAGGCGGGCGAGCTCGGTGCCCGACAGATCGTTCTCGCGCAGCTTCTTGCGGAGCTTCTCGTCCTCGAGGGTGAGGACCTCGCGGCCCTTCTGGACGACCCAGCGGCTCAACCCTTCACCCCCCATCGGAGAGAGGACCGTCGACGCCGCGGAGCGGTCGGGAACTCGGGGAATCGGCCAGCCACGGGGCTATTGTAAACGTCCGCTCCGGACGTGGGGCTACTTCCCGTCGTCTCCGTCCACGTCATCCTCGTCGTCGTCCCCGTCTCCGCTCCCCCTGCGTTCGGTTGCCAGGGCCCTGTCGAGCTCGCGGTTGAGCAGCCGCAGGCCCGAGAGCAGTCCGTCCCGGAGTTCGCGTCCCGCGGTGTCGGCGCCCTTCTTGACCCCCTCGACGGCCCGGCTGCCCGCCAGTTCCTCACCCAGACGGTGCAAGCCCTTGCCGGCCCGCTGCATACCATCGGCCATTTGTCCCTCCACCTGGCGGCGCTCGTCGCTCTCCCAGGCGCGGCCGATGGCCTCCCCCAGCTGATGCCCGAGGCGGTTCACCTCGGCCAGCAGGTCCTCCGTCTGCCGGGGCTCGCCCTCTGGCTGCGGTGTCTCCTCGCCCTCGTCGGCGTGGGTCTCGTCATCGCTGGAATCGTGGATTTCCTCGTCGGCCATGATCTCTCTCCTCGACCCGGTCGTGTCCGGGCTCACCGCTTCATACTCGCACGGCGCGCGGATATTGCACCCCTTGCTGGCGGTCCCCTTGCGCGGGCGCTCCGGGATGTCCACCCTTGGCGGAAGACCCGGGAGGAGAGCATGTCCGATACGACGGTGGCGGTGATCGGCGGAGCCGGCAAGATGGGGATAGCGCTGATCGACGGCCTGATCGCCGCGGGGGAGGTGGCGCCCGAGCGCCTGGTGGCCACGGCCCGACACGCGCGCTCCCTGGAGCGCATGGGCGACCGCGCCGTGCGCAAGACGGTGGACAACGCGGACGCGGTGCGGGGCGCCGGGGTCGTCGTACTGTCGGTGCACCCCACGGACCTGGAGCGGGTGATGGGGGACATCGGCCCCGCGCTGGCCGAGGACGTCCTCCTGGTGTCCATCATCACGGGTTCGCCCACGCACCGCATCGAGGCCCTCTCGAGCCGGCCCCTGGCCGTGGTCCGGGCCACGCCCAACATAGCGGCGGTGGTGGGATCTTCGATGACGGCGGTCTGTGGCGGCGCCCACGCGTCGGCGGAGCACCTGGCGCGGGCGAGGCGGATCTTCGAGACCGTCGGGCGGGTGGTGGAGCTGGACGAGCGCCACATGAACTCCTGCACCGGTCTGGGCGGGTGCGGCCCAGCGTTCGCGTTCAAGATGATCGAGGCCCTGGCCGAGGGCGGGGTGAAGATGGGACTGCCGCGGGACGCGGCGCGGATCATGGCGGCCCAGGTGCTGCGGGGGGCGGCTGACCTGGTGCTGGAGACCGGCCGGCACCCCGCGGCCCTCAAGGACGAGGTCACCACTCCCGGCGGCTGTACCATCGATGGCATCACCAAGCTCGAGGAGCGTGGCCTCCCGATCGCGTTGATCGAGGCGGTGGAGGTCTCCACCACCAAGGCCGGCCTCTTGCTGGGCGACGACTGAAGGAGCGCATGATGGCCGAGGGCTTCGCGGACCGGATCAACCGGGTCACCAACGGTTTCATGGAGGCCAAGATCGTGATGGCCGGGGTGGAGCTGCGGCTCTACGACCGGCTGTCGGAGGGTGCGGCGACCGCAGACGAACTGTCCGCCGACCTGGCGATCACCCGCCGCGGGATCGAGATCCTCGCCGACGCCCTGACCGCCCTGGGCTACCTCGCAAAGGCCGACGGCCGCTACGCCAACGTCGAGGGCACGGAGCGGTACCTGGTGCGGGGCAAATCCGGCTCGTTTGCCTTCATCACCGGGCATCGGAATCACATGTACGGCGGCTGGGGCGCCCTCGAGGAGGTGATCCGGCACGGGAAGAAGGAGCGAGAGAGGGACAAGCCGACGCTGGCGGACGTGGAGACCAATCGCAACTTCATCCTCGGCATGGCCGAGGTCAGCCGGGAGCGGCTGGGTGCGATCCTCGACCGCCTGCCGCTGGACGGAGCGAAGCTCTTCGTGGACCTGGGCGGCGGTCCAGCCCACTACGGCTGTGAGGTGGTCCGGCGGCACCCGGGTCTGAGGGCGCTGCAGCTGGACCTGCCGCTGACCACCGAGGTGGCGCGGGAGTACATCGCCGAACAGGGCCTCGCGGACCGGATCGAGGCCCGGGTGGTCGACTTCTACGCCGAGGACAGCTTCGAGATCGATCCCAAGGCCGACGTCCTGTTGATCTCCCAGGTGCTGCACGCCGAGGGCGAGGAGGAGAACCGGTCCCTGCTGCGCAAGGTCTTTGCCTGCGTCCGGCCGGGGGGCTGGGTGGCCATCGTCGAGAACCCGGTGGACGAGGGCCGCACCTCGCCCGTTCCGGGCGCCATGTTCGCCGTGAACATGCTGGCGTCCACCGCCCGCGGCAGGACCTACACCGAAGGGGAGATGGCGTCCTGGCTGGAGGAGGCCGGCTTCGAACCCCGACCCGGGGAGCTGGTCGCCCCGCGGACCCTGTTGATCCTGGCTCGGAGGCCCGGGTAGATCCGGGTGGATCCGACAGGCTCCTAGTCTCCGCGTTTCGCCGGCAACGTCGCGTGGAAGGTCGCGCCTTCGCCCGGGACCGACTCGGCCCAGACCCGCCCTCCGTGGCGCTCGGCGATCCGGCGGCAGATGGACAGCCCCACCCCGGTTCCGGGGTACTCTTCGCGGGTGTGGAGCCGCTGGAATACGCCGAAGATGCGTTCCAGGTAGGGCTCTTCGATGCCGATCCCGTGGTCCCGCACCGAGAGGCGCCACATCCGGTCGTCGCGACGGGCGCTCACGTGGACCGTCGGGGGGGCGTCCCCGTGGAAGCGCATGGCGTTGGCCAGCAGGTTCTGCAGCAGCTGGATCAGCTGGGTTCCGTCGGCGACCACCGTGGGCAGGGGGTCGTGGGTGATGGTGGCGCCGGTCTCGTCGATCTGAGCGGCCAGGTTGCGCATGGCCACCCCCAGCGCCTCCTCGCAGCCCACCGGCTCGGGATCGCTGGCGCGGGTGCCGACCCGGGAGTACTCCAGCAGCCCGTGGATCAGCCCCCGCATCTGCTCGGCGCCCTCCACCGCGAAGCGAATGTAGGTGTCGGCGCGCTCGTCCAGCTGCCCCTCGTAGCGGCGGGCGAGCAGCTGGAGGAAGGACGAGAGGGTGCGCAGGGGCTCTTGCAGGTCGTGGGAGGCGATGTACGCGAAGCGGCCGAGCTCGGCGTTGGATCGCTCCAACTCCCGGTTCGCGGTCTGTAACTCCACCGTCCGCTCTGCCACCCGCTCCTCGAGGGTGTCCCGCGCCTGCTGCAGCGCCTCCTCGCTCCGCTTCCATTCGGTGATGTCGCGGAACGAGACGGCGAACTGATTCTCCTGGGGGCGGTAGGCCGAGATGTCGTAGTGGCGGTCCAGGGGGGAGGAGTACTGCTGGAACCGGACCGGTTCGCCGCTGCGGGTCACCTCGCCGTAGATCTTGATGAAGGGATCGTTCTCGACCCCGGGGAGGGCCTCGGTCACCCGCTTGCCCAGGATCATCTCCTCGGTCAGCCCGGTCAGCTCGGTGAAGGCCCGGTTGATGGCCAGAAAGACGTAGTCGGCGGGCTCCCCTTCGTCGTCCCACAGCATCTCGTGCAACGCGATCCCGTTCACGGAGTGCTCGAACAGGCCGCGGAAGCGGTCCTCGATCCGGCGCAGGGCGTCCGCGGAGCGTTCAGCGTCGATCTCCGCCTGTTCCAGGTCGTCGACGCGGGCTCGGAGCGCCTCCAGCTCGGCGATCAGCTGCTCGCGGGACTTGTCGGCGTCAGCCATGATCGTCCTTCCCACCGTCGTACAGGTCGTAACGCTTGAGCATGGTCATCAGGTAGGTGCGGGAGATCTCGGCGATCCGGGCGGCCTTCGAGAGGTTGCCACGCGCCCGTTGAAGCAGGTGGGTGAAGTATGCGGATTCGTGCTCGGCCAGCACGGCGGCCTTGAACTCCTTGAAGGTGAGATCCAGGTCGAAGCGGCGGGACATCTCCTCGGTCGCCGTCATCGAGGCACTGTCACCGTGGCCGGCCTCCACGGAGCCCGTCCGGGGGGCGTCTTCGGCCATCCAGCTGGTCAACAGGATGTCATCGGGGCCCAGCAGGGGGCTGTTGGCCAGGGCCACGGCGCGGGAGATGACGTTGTCCAGCTCCCGGACGTTGCCGGGCCAGGGGTGACGGGCCAGCTTGTGGACCGCGTCCTCGTCCAGCCCGTGCAGGAAGGGCGGCGCGCCTGGGCCCCGCCCCGACGCCTCGGCGTGGCGGGTCAAGAAGGCCTGGGCCAGCAGCGGCAGGTCGTCGACGCGTTCTCGCAGCGGCGGCAGCGTCAGCTCGATGCCCGCGATGCGGTAGTACAGGTCCTGGCGGAAGCGGCCGTCCGCCACGTCCTGGGCCAGCACCCGGTGGGTGGCGGCGATCAAGCGCACGTCCACGTCCACCTCGTGCTGACCGCCCACCGGACGGACCTTGCGGGATTCGAGGACCTGGAGCAGTTTGGGCTGCAGGGTCGGCGGCATCTCGCCGATCTCGTCCAACAGCACCGTGCCCCCGTCGGCCTGTTCGAAGATGCCCGCAGCGTTACGGTGGGCGCCGGTGAACGCGCCCTTGACGTGCCCGAAGAGGGTGCCCTCCACCAGCTCCGGTGGCAGCGCCCCGCAGTTGATGGACACGAAGGGGCCGCCGGATCGGGCGCTCATCTCGTGGATCGCCTGCGCGATGGCGGTCTTGCCGGTGCCCGTCTCACCCAGCAGCACCAGGGAGAGGTTCAGGGGTGCGATGCGCGACATCATGTCGAACACCCGCTGCATCGCCGGCGCGGTGCCGATCAACTGGCCGGTGGGATCGAAGGGGGAGCGCTCCAGCACCCGCTTGCCGCTACCTGCATCGATGCGCAGGTCGGTGTCGCCGACGCGCAGGGTGGTCCCGGCCTCCACGAACGCCTCGACGAGCCTCAGCCGCCCGCAGTACGTGCCGTTGGTACTCCCCAGATCGCGCACGAGGATCTCGTCGCCCTCCAGCACGATCTCACAGTGCTGGCCGCTCACCCGGGGATCGGAGAGCACCAGGTCACACCACGGATCGCGGCCGATGAGCGTCCGCGGTCCCAGGGGATCGAGCCGCAGCTCGTGATCGGGTCCGTCGATCACCGCCAGCGCGCAGCGCTTGATTCGCAGGCGGCTCACCCCCGGGATGCGGGGTGGCATGGTGGTCTTGATGGCGCGATCGTCTCCCATCGGGCTCCCCCGGGCGCATGGCCGGTCAAAACGACGATAGAGGACCGCTCCCTCGCTGCCAAGGCTGGGGAATGTCGGTGGGTGTGAAACGATCCGATGACTTGATGGCTCTACAGGGGTGGAGCACGAACGCCCCGAGGACAAGATCGCCGCCGCGAGGGGGCGGGAAGGAGACCGACCATGGCGACCCTGACGATGACCAAGGACAACTTCGAAGACACCATCCAGGACAACGACGTGGTCCTGATCGATTTCTGGGCCGACTGGTGTGGCCCCTGCAAGATGTTCGGCCCCATCTTCGAGAAGAGCGCCGAGGCCCACCCCGGCCGGATCTTCGCCAAGGTGGACACCGAGGATCAGCAGGAGCTGGCAGGTTCCTTCGGGATCAAGTCGATCCCCACGCTGGCGGTGTTCCGCCAGGGGATCCTGGTCTTCCTCCAGCCCGGCGCCCTGCCGGAGAACGCCCTGACCGAGATCATCTCCAAGGTCGAGGAGCTCGACATGGACGAGGTCCGGGCCAAGATCGCCGAAGAGGAAGGCAAGTCCGCCGAGGCGTAGGCCTCCCTGCGATCCCCCCCCGAGCCCGCATCCCACGTTCGCACCCAGCTGGCGACGCCCGGTAACGTTCCGGTAATCTGCGTCGTGAGGGACATCCGTCACAATCTGGGCATCCCGTCGACGGATCGAACCCCAACCTGTGTGACGAAAGGATGTGTCCATGCGTGCGATCGAGCGTTCGGGGATGTGGTTGAGCCTCCCGGTGATCCTGGCGGCAGTCTTCGGGCTGGCCCTGTTGCCGGGGTGTCCGAGCACCATCGGGGACGACGACACCGGCGACGACGACGACGACGATCAGGACGAGTGCGACGGAGGCGATTGCGTGTGCGTGGGTCAGGACTGCGTGTGCGTGTCCGACACCGAATGCGACATCGTCTGCGAGACCGATGGCGGCAACTGCGCGGTCGAGTGCAACTCGGACAGCCTGTGCACCGTGGACTGCGACGGTTCGGACAGCTGCGCGGTGGAGTGCATGACCGCCGCGGACTGTGAGGTGGACTGCTCGGACGCCTCCTCCTGCGCGGTGACCTGCCCCAGCTCCAACTGCGTGGTGCACAACTGCGACTTCGGCATGGGCTGCGCCGTCACCTGCGGTAGCGGGGGCATTCCGACCCAGCAGGGCGACGACTGGGTCTGCCAGTAGACGCGGCCTGACGCCTACAGGTCCATCAGCACCTGCCGGGCCGCCGCCAGGGTGCGATCGATGTCGGCGGCGGAGTGGGCGGCGCTCACGAAGAGGGCCTCGAACTGGGAGGGGGGCAAGAAGACCCCACAGTCCAGCATTCCACGCCACCAGGTGGCGAAGCGCTCGGTGTCACAGCGCTTGGCCGAGGCGTAGTCGGTCACCGGGGCGTCGGTGAAGAACAACGTCATCATCGATCCCACCCGGTTGAGACCGGCGTCGATGCCCACCTCGGCGATCGCCTCCCGCAGCCCGGCCTCCAGCGCGGCTGAACGTTCCTCGGCCACCCGGTAGACCTCGTCGCCACACTGCTCGAGCGTCGCCAGCCCGGCGGCCATCGCCACCGGATTCCCGGACAGGGTCCCGGCCTGGTAGACCGGGCCGACCGGGGACACGCAGTCCATGATCTCGGCGCGACCGCCGTAGCCGCCCACCGGGAACCCGCCGCCGATGACCTTGCCCAGGCAGGTCAGGTCGGGGGTGATGCCGTACAGGGCCTGGGCGCCGCCGCGGGCCACCCGGAAGCCGGTCATCACCTCGTCGAAGATGAGCACGACCCCCTCGGCGGTGCACAGCTCGCGCAGCCCCTCCAGGAAGCCCGCCGTCGGGGGCACCACCCCCATGTTGCCGGCCACCGGTTCGAGGATCACCGCAGCCACGTCGCCGTCGGCGATGACCTCTTCGACCGAGCCCAGGTCGTTGAACCGGGCGGTCAGGGTCGCACGGGCCACGCCCTCGGGCACACCCGCCGAGTCGGGGACGCCGAAGGTGGTCGCCCCGGAGCCCGCCTTGACCAGCAGGCCGTCCCCGTGACCGTGGTAGCAGCCCTCGAACTTGACGATCCGGCTCTTGCCGGTGAATCCCCGGGCGGCGCGCAGCGCGCTCATGGTCGCCTCGGTGCCCGAGTTCACCATCCGGATGCGCTCGATCGAGGGCATCCGCCCGGTGACGAGCTCGGCCAGGAGCACCTCCCACTCGCTGCAAGCGCCGAAGGAGAAGCCCATCCGGGCGGCGTCCTCCACCCGGGTCAGCACCGCGGGGTGGGTGTGGCCCAGCAGCATCGGCCCCCAGGAACCCACGTAGTCGATGAAGGTGTTGTCGTCGGCGTCCCACATCCGCGCGCCCTCGGCGCGGGTGAAGAACAGGGGCTCGCCGCCCACGGCCTTGAAGGCCCGCACCGGGGAGTTCACGCCCCCCACCATCACCTTGCGCGCCCTGCGGGCGAGCAGCTCGGATCGATCTCGGTTCATGTCGCGCTCCTAGTGGCGCGCCAGGACGCGTGCGGCGTCCCGGGCGAAGTAGGTCAGGATCATCTTGGCGCCGGCGCGGCGGATGGACAGCAGCAGTTCCATCATCACCGCGTCCCCGTCGATCCAGCCCCGCTGGGCGGCGGCCTGGACCATGGCGAACTCGCCGCTGACGTTGTAGGCCGCCAGCGGTACGTCGAAGCGGTCGTGGGCCGCCCGGAGGATGTCCAGGTAGGGGAGCGCCGGCTTGACCATCACGATGTCCGCGCCCTCGTCGATGTCGAGGGCGATCTCCCGCAGCGCCTCGTCGGCGTTGGGCGGGTCCATCTGGTAGGCCTTGCGATCGCCGAAGGCCGGGGCGGAGTCGGCCGCCTCTCGGAACGGACCGTAGAAGGCGGACGAGAACTTGGCGGCATACGACATGATGGCCACCTGGTCGAAACCCTCGGCGTCGAGACCGGTGCGGATGGCCGCGACCCGGCCGTCCATCATGTCCGACGGCGCCACCATGTCGGCGCCGGCCTTCGCGTGGGAGACGGCGGCGCGGGTCAGGAGCTCCAGCGTCGGATCGTTGAGCAGCTCATGGCCGTCGAGCACGCCGCAGTGGCCGTGGCTGGTGTACTCGCACATGCACACGTCGGTGAGCACCATCAGGTCCGGCAGCGCCTCCTTGATCGCGGCGCACGCCCGTTGAACGGGGGCATCCATCGACCAGGCCTCGGAGCCCTCGGGATCCTTGGTCTCGGGCAGCCCGAAGAGGATCACCGCCGGAATGCCCAGGTCGGCCACCTCGCGGGCCTCGGCCACCACCCGGTCGATGCTCAGGTGGTAGTTGCCCGGCATCGATGAGATCTCACTGCGGATCCCCTCGCCCGGGCAGACGAAGAGTGGGAGCACGAAGTCGTCCACCGACAGCTTCGTCTCGGCCACCATGCGGCGCAGGGTCGGATGACGCCGCAGCCGGCGCATGCGTTTTGTGGGGAAGCCCATCTCAGCCCTCCTGTCCGGTCGCCAGGTCAGCCAGCGACCGCAGAATCTCGTCTCCGCCGGCGTCCAGCAGGCGCCGAGCAAGCGTCACCCCGATGATCTCCGCGTCGCCGACGGCACCGTGCTCCTGGTCGCGGAGCAGCGGGGCGCCATCCAGGGCGGCCACGACCCCGTCGAGCCGGAGTCCACCTTCGAGCAGGCGCGCGTGGGCCGCCACGGGCACGTGGCAGCCGGCTCCCAGGGTGCCCAGGAAAGCTCGCTCGGCCGCGGTGGCCCGTTCGGTGGCGGGGTGGGTCAGGGGCGCCACCCGATCGCGGGTGGTGGAGTCGGCTTCGCGAACCTGGATCCCCAGCGCCGCCTGGCCCCCGGCGGGAACGAACTGGTCCACGTCCAGCAGCTGGGTTGCCCGATCGATCCAGCCCATGCGTCGCAGGCCGGCGGCGGCCACGAAGGTGGCGTCCAGCTCCGGCAGCTCCCGCACCTTGCGCAGTCGGGTGTCCAGGTTGCCGCGGATCCCCGTCAGCTGGAGGTCGGGTCGAAGGGCCCGCAGCTGGGCCCGGCGACGCAGGGCGCCGGTGGCCACCGTGGCGCCCTCGGGTAGATGGGTGAGGGAGTGGCCCGCCGGACAGATCAGGGCGTCCCGCGGGTCCTCCCGCTCGGGCACCGCCGCCAGCACCAGGTCCGGTCTCATGTCCGCCGGCAGGTCCTTGAGGCTGTGCACGGCCACGTCCACCTCGCCGTCGAGCAGGGCGCGCTCGATCTCGCGGGTGAACAGGCCCGTGCCTCCCACCTGGTGCAGGGGTCGGTCCTGCACCCGGTCGCCGACGGTGGAGATGACCTGGATCCGGACGTCCAGATCCGGATGCAGAGTGCGCAGCGCGTCGCGAGTCCAGGTGGCCTGGGCCATCGCCAGTGCGCTGCCGCGGGTCCCGATCCGCAAGACGTCCGTCACCGCCCGCCCTCCTCGTCCAGCCCCAGCAGCAGCCGCAGCGCCTTGACCAGGGTCCCGCCCTCCGGCTCGCTGGCGGACTGCTTCATCTGCACGGTGGGGTGGTGCAGCAGCTTGTTGACCATGGCTCGCGTCATCCGTTCCACGGCCTTCAGATCGTCGTCGGAGAGCTTGCCCCTCAGCTTTTCCAGTTCGGCGGCGCGGATGCCCTCGAACTGCTCGCGCATCTGCACGATGGTGGGGGTCACCCCCTGGGTGCGGTGCCACTGGGCGAACTTGTCCACCTCGGCGGACACGATGGCCCGGGCCCGGTGGACCTCGGCGCGGCGCCGCTCGCCCACCTCCTTGACCATCTCCTGCAGGGCGTCGATGTCGTAGAGGAACACGTCCTGGAGCCGGTCCACCTCGGGATCGACGTTGCGCGGGACGGCGATGTCGATGACGAACAGGGGTGTCTTGCGATGGGCGATGGCCCGCTGGAGCGGCTCTGCGGTCACCACGGGTTCGGTGGCGCCGGTCGCAGTGACCAGGACGTCGGCGTCGGCCACCGCGTCCCACAGGTGATCCCACGAGACCACGGTGCCGCGCAGGCTGCGGGCCAGTTCTTCGGCGCGTTCCAGGGTGCGGTTGGTGACCAGCAACTCCCGCACGCCCCGATCCAGGGCGTGGCGGGCGACCAGCTCCCCCGTCTCGCCGGCGCCCACCAGCAACAGGGTGCGATCCGACAGGTCGGCGAAGATCTTCTCGGCCAGGTCACAGGCCACCGCGGCGACCGATCGCCGGCCCTCGCCGATGCCCGTGCGGGTGCGCACCTGCTTGCCCACGCGCAGGGAGCGGTGGAGCAGCTTGTTGACGAGCGGGCCGTTGGTGCGGCACGTGACTGCGGACGAGTAGGCCTCCCGGACCTGGGCCAGGATCTGGTTCTCACCCACCACCATCGAGTCCAGGCCGGCCGCCACCATGAACAGGTGCTCGACCACGTCCCGGTCCGCCCGGCGGTACACGTGGCCCTCCAGGTCCGCGCGGGGCAGCGCCGTACCTCCGGAGAGGAGCTCGGTCAGGTCGCCGTAGTGCTTCCCGTCGTCGGTGTACACCGCGTAGATCTCGGTGCGGTTGCACGTCGACAGCACCATCGCCTCGGCCACCTCGTGGGACTCGCGCAGCGAGTTGAGGGTGCGCACGATGCCCGCCTGGTCCAGGGCCACCTGCTCGCGGAACTCCACCGGAGCTGTCTGGTGACTGAGTCCGACCATCCTCAGGCGCACGGCATCACCAGCTGTGCTTCGACTCGACCAGCAGGTCGAGCAGGGCGAAGGTGAACGTCAGCGCGGCGAAGCAGATCAGCGTCCAGATCTGCCGGGCACGCCGCGAGACGCGGGGAAGCCAGCGGAAGGCCACGGCCAGGCCGTACATCACCCAGACCGCGAAGATCGCGAGGATCTTCGGATCGCGGGGCAACACGGTGTCCCACTCGTGGGCCGCCCACATGGCCCCGGTGATCACACCCAGGGTCAGCAGGGCGTAGCCCATCACCGTGGCGTGGAGGCTCATGGTGTCGAGGACCCGCAGCGACGGCAGGCGGCGGTAGATCCGACCGTGACGGCGCCGCTTGATCTGGCCTCGCAGCACCAGCATCAGCAACGAGAACACCGCGCCGAGGGCCAGGCCGGCGTAGCCGAGCACCGCCGGGAGAGCGTGGACGGGCAGCCGGACCGACCGCAGGGTGTCCGGGATGTGGGTCAGGTCGCCGAGCAGGAAGGTCGACAGCACCTGGAACAGCAGGGCCGGGACGACCACGAAGGCGCCCATCACCCGGTTGCGGGAGCGGACCTCGATCCCCAGGTAGATCGCGAGGATCGCCGCAGCGGTCATGGTCATCGCGTGGCCGGGGGTGATCAGGGGGAGCCAGCCGTGTTCGGCGGCCAGGAGGACCAGGAAGATCAGGTGACCCCCGAGGGTCACCAGCAGCGCCCAGCGGCAGAGCTGGCGCAGCAGGGTCGCCCGGGTCTGGAAGTACCGCAGGTAGACCAGCCCCGTCCCCAGGTAGAGTAGGGGAAGCAGCAGCTGGAATGCGGTGACCGCGATCCGCACCTGGAGTCGACCTCCGACCGGGCAGTGTACCCGACCGGGAAGATAGGAGCGTTCGGCGCGGTCCGCAATCGGGAGTTCAGCCGCCGCCGACCTGGACCACGGCCGTGAGCTCGTCGCCGTCCTCGAGGGGGTGGTCCCCGTAGTCGGAGCGGCGGACGATCTGGCCGTTGCAGATCACCGAGAAGATGGGCGCGCTCAGGTCCACGACCCGGAGCAGATCGGCCACCGTGGCCCCCTCGGGGAGCTCGATCCGGGTGTCGTCGAAGGCGACGGTGATGGCCACGCCCGGCCCTCCTTCGGCCCCCCCCGTCCGGGCTCGCGCACGGCCGGGGATGAAATGATCGCGTGCTATCCTGTGTCTTGTCCTTGGCGCGCGCCAGTTTTGCACGCCCCGAGGACCGTCATTAGGGAGCGATCATGGGTCAATATCAGAGTCAGCCTGCCGTCACGTCCATCTTCGTCGACTTCGAGAATCTCAGGCTCGGGGTCCCCGATCCCTACCCCAAGACCGACACCGCGATCGAGATCCTGCGCCAGATGCAGCGGCGCTTCGATCGCGAGGGTCAGCAGACCCTGATCCGCAGGGCCTACGCGGACTGGGAGGGGGACGCGCTCGAGGGCGTCCAGGGCCAGCTCTCGCTGATGTCCTACCTGCCCGTGTTCGTGCTCGGCCAGCCGGGCAAGAACAGCGCCGATCTCGAGATGAGCCTGGACTGCATGGACATCCTGCTCAGCCGTCCCGACATGGAGCGCTTCGTGCTCGTGGCCGGCGACCGGGACTTCATCCCCATCGTCCGCCGCATCATCGAGGCCGGCAAGGAGGTCAAGATCGCCTCCTTCCGGGCCTCCACCAGCGCCGATCTGGTGGAGATCGCCGGCCGCCGCAACTTCATCGACGTCTCCCGCTTCATGGACGACCCCCGCCGCCGGGAGGGCGCCTACTCCGCCACCTCCTCGATGACCGCCACCCGCACCATCGAGGAGGCCCTCGCGGAGCCCGACGAGGAACCCTACGAGCCCACCACCGAGGACCTGGAACGCGCCATGTCCCTGGTCGTCCAGGCCGACCGCAAGTACCGCGGCCGCGGCATCTGGCTCGTCCCCTTCTTCAAGGAGTGGATGAACCCCGAGTTCGCCGACATGTCCAACGAGGGCCGCAAGGCCATCCTCGGCACGCTGTCCAACGACGGCGCCGTGGTCATCGACACCCGGGAGGATGGGCTGGGCCGGTCCAACTCGTATTCGGTGCTGGTCCCGGATCGGGAGCACGAGCGGTACAAGAAGGCCGAGGAAGAGCTGGGGGCAGATCCGGGGCCTGGGGCTTCGCAGTCGATCGTGCATCCGCCCGCGGAGTAGCCTCCAGCCGCGTCGATCTCCGGTCCCGCCTCGAAGAACCCGACACCTCGACGACGTCGCCCGAGCCACCCTCGGCCGCAAGTCCGGCCACCGCCGCTGACCTCCTCGACAGCCCGACCATCTGCGTGTTTTTGGCCCGAATTGGGCCAAGAGCGGGGACATGAACGACCATCCTGCTTCGTTTGGCCCGATTCGGGCCAGAAAGCCGACGATGACTCCTCGCTCCCGCTCGTACAGACCGGGAGGATCGTGGACTTGCCGGACCTGGCGGGCACCGTGGACAGCAGGCTATGGCACCCCTGAGGGGAAACCGGTCGAGATCAGAGGACGGAGGAGAGGATCAGCAGCCGGAACCCGGGTAGGTCTCCGGATCCCGGTCGTCGCAGTCCCAGCCGGCGGCGGGGTAGTTGGCGTAGTCGTAGGCGCCGGGTTGCCACCAGTCGGGGTAGGTGTCGAAGTCCAGGTCCCAGTCGTCGGCGTCGGAGCCGCCGTAGGCGCCGATGTCGGAGCGGGAGCCGTCGGGGTCGTACATGTTGTAGACGCCGGTGTCGTAGAGCCCGGACGCGCTGTCCAGGTGCAGGTCCCAGTCCAGGGGGTCGGCGGCGGCGGTGCTGAGGAACATCGGGTCGGCGGAGATGTTGCCGTTGAGGCCGGTGGGGTCGGCGCCGCCGGCGTAGTTCTCCGGGATGTTGTCCCAGGCGTTGCAGTAGGTGAACTGCGGCGTGGCCCAGTGGTAGATGCCGCCGCCCTCGGTGCTGGCCAGGTTGCCGGCGGTGTTGAGGTTCTTGATGATCGGACTGGTGTTGTACAGGTAGATCCCGCCGCCGGTGTCGGCCTCGTTGCCCACCACGGTGACGTTGAGCAGATCGGGGTAGCCGAAGCCCTCCATGTACAGCCCGCCGCCCTCGGACAGGGCGCCGTTGCCCAGCAGGCTGACCGACGTCAGCTCGGCGCCGGAGCCGTAGGCGTAGATTCCGCCGCCGGCGTCGGCCAGGTTGTCGGCGACCATCACGTTGGTGAGCTCGGGTACGCCGCCGTAGAGGTACATGCCGCCGCCCTCGTTGTCCGCGGTGCAGTCCGAGACGAGCACGTTGATCAGGGCCGGGCTGCCCCCCTGGACGGACATTCCACCGCCCTGGCCCGTGGTGTGGCAGTCGGTGATCCACACGTCCATCAGGGTCGGGCTGGAGGCGGAGACCAGGATGCAGCCCCCCATGTTGACGTCGTAGCCGCCGGTCACGGTGAACCCCTCGAGCACGGTCGCCGGGCTCTCGCCGCCCGAGAACAGCACCGGCCGGCTCGATCCCTCCCCGTCGATGACGGTCTCGTGGGGTCCGGCCACGCCGTAGAGGTGGACCCCCTTGCCCGAGAAATCGATGCTCTCGGTGTAGGTGCCCGCGGCCACGCAGATCACGTCGCCTTCGTCCGCGCCGTCGATGGCACCCTGCAGGGTGGGGTACTCGCCGGGCACCGAGGTGACACCCGGAGCGCCCGGGTAGATCGTGGGATCGTCGTCGTCGCAGTCCCCCTCACAGAGGTACGCACCGTCCCCGTCGCCGTCGATCTCGTCCTCGAGCAGCTGTCCGTCGCAGTCGTTGTCGGCGCCGTCGCAGATCTCCGGGGCGCCCTCGTACACCGCCGCGTCGCCATCGTCGCAGTCCAGGTCGTTGTCCACGTGGTCCGCGGGCTGGTTGCACGCGGCCACCCGCGCGCCCGGGGCCCCCAGGCCCTCCGCCGCCGGGTGCACCCACCCCACC
>CAZITQ010000163.1:0-22541 GCA_964542165.1 uncultured Rickettsiales bacterium | reverse complement strand
GTGCAGGACCTGGACGGAGATGGGTACCCATGGGGGGACGGCTTCGAGGGGGATTCTGCGGATTGCGACGACGAGGACGCGATGGTGAATCCGGGCGCCATGGAGGCCTGTGACGGGGTGGACAATGACTGCGACGGCGGCATCGACGACGTACCCGACTCGGACGGAGACGGCGCGGGCGTCTGCGACATCTACCCCGATTGTGATGACGCGGATCCCTACGTTCACCCGGCCTGGGTCGATCCTCTGGCCACTGGGGGCAATGGCACTCAGGCCATGCCCTATGGCTCCATCGACGACGCGCTGGGTGAGAACAACTGCGGCTTCGTCCTGCTTCGCGACGGCCGGTACTTCGAAGGTCACCGGCTGGACATCACGTGGGGACCGCTCGATATCGTTTCGGTCGACGGACCGCTCGCCGCCGAGATCCACGGTTCCGGTGGGCACGGCCTCTTTGCCGTTCACGCCGGGCCGGTCGGATTTCGGGGCGTCCTGTTTCAGGACGGGGAAGAGGCGACAGGTGCGGGCGCGGTGGTCGCCACGTCCGACGTGACTTTCGATCAGTGCGCATTTCGATACAACCGGTCCGAGGCCGGGGCCGGGGGAATCTCCGTGACCGGCGGAGAACTCCTGCTCGAGAATTCCAGCTTCTTCGTCAATAGCGGGTCGTCCGGCGGCGGTGTGTTCCACGACGGTTCGGCCACGAACGGTGGCGCCACCATCCGGGCCTGCTCCTTCGTGGCCAACCAGGCGGATTTCGGCGCCGGAGCGTTCCTCGGAGGAGGAGACCTCGAGGTGGATTCGTGCCAGTTTCTGCTGAACGAGGCACGGTTCGGCGCGGGACTCTGGGCGGAAGACGTCCCCTCGCTGACCCTGACCAGCAGCCAGTTCCACGGGAACGTCACTCCCTCGGAGGACGACTCGGGAGGGGCGGGCATGGTGGTCAGCGGCGCACTGAACCTCGAGGTCTCTGACTGCCTGTTTGCGGGGAACACCTCCCAGCTCGGGGGCGGTGCGCTGGTCTACCAGTCCTCGGGGAGCCTCGAGGCAACGAGCTTCCAGTCCAACTGGGCCAACAGCCTCGGGGGAGCGCTGTACCTGGAGGGGAGCTACCTGACGGCCGATGACTGTCAGTTCACGGGCAACGAGGCCGTCACGGCGGGGGGTGCCGTGCACGCCCGGGACGACAACATCCTCACCCTGTCTCGTTCGACGGTCCTGGGTAACCAGGCCGGTGCAGGAGGCGGGGTCGCGGTGGACAGCGGCACCCTTTCGGTCGGCAACTGCCTCTTCGACGCCAACGAGGGCGACGGCGCTGCGGTCTATTTCGACGGCTCCGGCCTGATGGTTCACCAGACGACGCTGTACGACCACGTCGCCCCAGAGGGCTCCGCGGCGATCGTGATCGTGTCCGATCCGGCGAGTGCCGCCCTCGAGAACTCGATCCTGGCCGAGAGCACACCTGCCGCCGTGTCCTGCGTCGGCACCGCTACGGGCTGGGACTACAACGACTACTACAGCTCCGACGGACTCCTTCCGCTGACCGAGGACTGCGATGCCAGCGGCACCGGGGTCCTGGAATCGGACCCCTGGTTCGTGACCGCCACCCCCAACCAGGATCCCCACGACGACTCCCTCCACCTCCAGGCCATCAGCCCGTGCATCGATGCGGGGGATCCCTCCTGCCAGGACGCCGACGGCACGACCTGTGATCTCGGGGCGTACGGCGGCCCCGATTCGTTGTAGAGTCCCCCCAAGGGTACGACCCTGGAGGTGTGTGATGTCGCGTCGTGGTGGGTGGATCTGCTTGCTCCTCGCTGGATTCCTGGTAGCCGGCTGCCCGGGCGACGACGACGACGCTACCGGGGACGACGACGACGTCACGGGCGACGACGACGCCACCGGGGACGACGACTCGGGCGACGACGACGCCACAGGGGATGACGACGACGTCACCGGCGACGACGACACGTCCGGGGACGACGACGATTCCACGGGTGACGACGACGCCACCGGGGACGACGACGACACCACGGGCGACGACGACGCCACCGGGGACGACGACACCACCGGCGTCAACGGGGTCGAGCTGCTGCAGGTCCACTACGACGTGCTGAACCTGGCGCCCGTGGGGTACCGGCAGATGGCGCTGACCGGTTCGCCCATCGCCCTCAACGATGCGGCCGCCGTGGTGTCCGGGGCCTTCCCGGGGACCTACATCGACGGCTGCACGCCCACGGCCACGTACACGGACCTGCACTGGTGCTACGCGTCCCCCGGGGACTTCGGGGGCCAGGCGATCGTGGACGCGCGGACCGGCTCGCCGGTGTTCGCCGGCGAGATCATCTGGGACGGGACCGGCCAGATGCTCTTCCCCACGCCCCTGGGGCCGGCCCAGGACATGGCGATCATGGTCCATCCACCGGCACCCATGCCCCAGAACTTCGAGTTCGAGATGAACGGCCACGAGCCCCAGTCGGTGGCCGTGGGGGCCCTCGATCAAGCCCGCCAGACCGGACTGGTCCACACCTTCATCGGCGGCAACTCCTACGACGCGTTCGTGCTCCTGCAGCCCTACATGGTCGGTAGCTACAACGCCGGCCTGGCCGACGTGATCGTCTTCATCGTCCGCTACTGAGCTCGGCCTTTCTTCCTCCTCCGGGAGAGAACCCACGTTTCGGTCGGCCTCCGGGAGGGTTTCTTCCTTGGTGGGGAAGTTCTCGCGTGTTTGGGTCGGTGCGCTGGGGAGGGTGGGATGCGCGGTGGGGTGGCTTGGACGGGGTTCGGGTGGTGGATAGTGCCGGCCCCGTGGACAGCGGGGCTGACCACATGGCCTTGGACGGCTGCGTCGGGGCGCCGCACCCGCCCACACTCTCCACACCCGCTACGAGAGAGTGAATGACGGGAAGTGGGTGCTCCGAAGAGATGAGCCTCGACAGGCCGTTCGTACCCAGTCAGGGGATTCTCCAGAGTGGACAGCCCGGATCCCCGCTTATCCGGCCGACCGCATACGGTCCGTGGACCACCCCCATCCTTCTTCCATCCATCCATCTCGTCGCAGGGGCTGTGGGCGGTGTGGGCGGGTGGGGCCTCGCCCCAGCCGTCCAAGGGGCTCGTGGGCGGGCGCAAAGCGGCCGTCCAAGGGCACGGTGGGCAGCGAAGCTGTCCACGGGGCCCGCCAGCCCCGGTACCGTCCATGGCCCTTCGGCCCGCAGCGCGGACCATCCACATCCCCGAGTGAGCCCGCTCCACCGCCCAACCATCTCCCTCCGAAGTTCTCCGTCGGCGAACAAAGGGGGGAGATGGACGACCATCTCGGGGGAAAGGTCTCCATTGGGGAACTTCGGGGCGAGATGGTCGGGGGTATGATGGCGGCCGTCGACGAGGAGGTGGCGTGATCGCCCTCGAGCCGGGAAAGTGGGCTGCCGTCGTGTTGCTCTTGGCCTCCGGGTGCGCAGCGAGCGAGGTGCCGCTCCTCGATGGTCCCGGAGTCGTGGAGTGGGGCGGCGACGACGCCCCGCAGGCGCCTCCCCACCACTGGGTCGACGCCGAGGGTCGAACGGTCCTGCACCGCGGGATGAACGTCAACAACCACTCCAAGGGGGACGAGCACCACGACCCCGGGCTGACCGAGGCGGAGTGGGAGCTGCTGATGGACAGCGGGATCACCTTCGTGCGGCTGCTGGTGTTCTGGGAGGGGGTGGAGCCGGAGGAGGGGGTCTGGGACGCGGAGTACCTGGCGCGACTGGACGAGCGGTTGGACCACCTCGATGGCCTGGGCGTCGAGGTGATGCTGGACATGCACCAGGACCTGTGGGGCGAGGGCTTCGGGTCCCACGGGGCGCCGTACTGGACCTGCGATCCCATCAACTACGAGGAGTACTCCCCCGCGGGCAACTACTGGTGGGAGGGCTACCTCACGGAACAGGTGGCCAACTGCTTCGACGGGTTGTGGGAGAGCGAGGAGCTGCAGGACCACGTGGCCCAGTCCTGGGCGCGGCTGGCGGCGGTGGGTCGGGATCACCCGTCGGTGGTGGGCTACGAGGTCATGAACGAGCCCTTCTTCGGGCGCTTCGAGCAGGACGAGATGGACCAGGTGATCCTGCCGGAGTTCTACGAAAGGGTGATCGACGCGATCCGAGCGGTGGACCCCTGTGATTCGGCTGGCACCTGTCGGTTCGTGGCGCTGGAGCCGTCGCTGCACACCAACCTGCTGGGGACCACGTCGCTGGTGTTCCCGGATCGCGAGGCCCTGGTGTTCGCACCCCACTTCTACCCCTTCTACGCCGAGGCGGGCACGGGGTACGACGGGGACTTCGAGGAGGAGGCCGAGACCCTGGGCAACCTGCTGCGGCACGCGGAGGACAGCGGGGTGCCCTTCCTGCTGGGGGAGTACGGGATCTTCTCGTCCGAGGGCAACGAGCACGACTATGTCCACTCGGTGATCGACACGGTGGAGGCGGCGGGGGGAGCTTCGGCCTGGTGGTCGTACGACCACGGCGGGGATCACATGGTGCTTGGGGAGGTGGACGAGGCGGGGTGGATGATGGGGGCCTTCCACCGGCCCTACCTGCACCGGATCCCGGGGAGGATCGTCTCGGTGACGGGCCTGGAGTCGGGGATGGAGTTGGTGTACGAGCCGACCTCGGCGGCACCAGCGGTGGCGATCGTGCCCGTTGCGGCCGGGGAGGCCCAGGTGGAGGGGGCGGAGGTGCTGGAGCGGGATGGGGTGCGGTGGGTGCTGGAGCCGGAGGTGACGCAGGGGGGCGCGCACACGCTCCGGATCACGACGTCTTCATGATCGTCGACTGGGGTGCGGACCCAGGGCTCTGGACGCCGTTCCCACAAAGAGCGGATCTCCCTGTGCCACCCAGGGGAGGTGCTCGATCAGGGAGATGGCGTCTGGCCCAGCGACGCCGGTTGGCGTAGCCTCCCGGCATGCGACAGATCGCTACTGGCCTTCTCGTCCTCGGATTCCTCTCCGCCTGCGCGGGCACCAAGCCCACGGTGAAGTCCGGAGATCCGGACGAGCCCCCTCCCCCGGTGTTCGTGACCTGCGACGCTCGCACCCCCGCCGCGTCGTGGCGGCGCACGCTGACCTTCGTCGGGGCGGTCCCGGAGGATCGCGAACCGGAGCGGTTGGAATGGGACCTGCTGGAGCTCGCGGGAAGGATGGGACTGAACTCCTGTCCCCCCACCGCGGCCGGCGCCGGGCCCCGGGCCGAGGTCCTCGACGCGGTCCTGACCGGCGACCCCCTGACCCGGGACTCCTACGTCCGCTTCCTGCTGGACACCGAGGCGGAGGCCCCCCTGGCCGCCGCCCTGATCGTGGGCGGCTTCGTCCAGGATCCGGTGATGGACAGCCGGGTCGCCGCGTCATCGCTCGCGGGTCTGCTCCACGAGATCGAGCGCGTGTCCGAGGTGTCCGTGGTGCCCTCGGCCGAGGCCTCGGAGGCCATGGCCCACCAGGAGGCCCAGGCGGCCGCCGAGGCCGCGCTGCTCGCGCCCATCCAGGGCATGTCACCCGAGGAGCAGGACTCCTTCGCCGTGGAACTCTTCTGCCGGACCTGGGCCGAGCAGGATCCGACGCTCTCCTTCGACGAGCGCCACGCGGCGGTCCGGAACGCCGCGCCGATCCTGGAGCACACCGATTGGCCCGCGGTGCTGGCGATGGCCGCCCTCGGGGCCCGGTGGGACATCGCCACGAAGGTCGCCGAGATCTACGGGCACACGGAGGTCTGCCAGCACTTCCACCGGGACCTGGAGGCGTGGCTCGCCACCCAGGCGCAGGGGGAATGACTCCGGGGGGATCCACGACGGTGTGAAGAGGCGGTCGCCTCGCAGTACTCACGGCGATCCCGGACCGGGCCTGGCGCGCGAGGGGCTTGGCTGGCAGCGAAGGCCGGGGAAGAGGCTCGAGGCATCTGGCAAGGGCCGGACGCAGAGCGAGCAGGGCGAGCGATCCAATGGGGGTGGATCACCCGGCAGGCGACGTGGAGTGGGCTTCCGTGAGTGCTGCTACGGAACGGCCATCATGAAGTCGAGGTCGATGCCCGTGGCAGAGACCGTCACCGGCGCCATGGAGAAGCTGGCCAGGTCGCCGGCGTCGCCCACGGTGCCGTTCTCATTCTCGTCCAGGAACGCCAGGACCTCCACCGACAGACCCTCGGTGTAACCGATGGCGTAGGAGGCGGGCAGGTCGCTGACCAGGGAGACCTCGTTCAGCGGGGTGGCGGCGAAGCCGTTGGCGGCCCAGTCGGCGTTGTCGACCACCAGCACGCGGATGGTGAACGGCGCGGTCGCCGTCGGCGGCAGGGCGTTCGCGGTCAGCGTGCCCTCGATACTGCCGTCCCACGGTGACGTGGTGTCGTCGTCGCCGGTCGAGTCGTCGTCGCCGGTCGAGTCGTCGTCGTCGCCGGTCGAGTCGTCGTCGCCGGTCGAGTCGTCGTCGTCGCCGGTGGCGTCGTCGTCCGCCGTGGCGTCGTCGTCGTCCCCGGTGGCGTCGTCGTCGCCGGTGGCGTCGTCGTCGTCCGCGGTGGCGTCGTCGTCGTCACCCGCGCTGTCGTCGTCGTCGGCGGGGCAGCCGGCAAGGGCGAAGGCCAGGGTCAGCGTCAGCATGAGGGTCCAGAGATTCCGCATCGGATATGTCCTCCTTCCGGTACGCGGGCCATCCTCTACGGGAAAGGGAAGGAAATCAAGGTGCGTTAGGTGCCCGCGCGCGGAAGAGCCCGCCCCGGCGCGTTCCGTCGGGGCGGGCTCCGATGCCGCCACACCACCTTTCCTAGGGGCAGCCGTTGCTCTTGACGGTCAAGCCGTACCCGGGCTGTCCGTTGAAGTTGTAGCCGGACAGGGCGCCGCCGCAGATGCTGTCGTTGCCGCCGGGCCACTTGGAGATGGGCAGCGAGGAGCCGCTGACCGACGCACCGTTGACCGTGCCTCGGTAGACGGTGAAGTGCAGATGGGGGCCGTAGCAGGTCTGGCTCCCGCACTTCATGGTGGTGCAGTTGGAGTTGCCCGAGCTGGTCCCCGAGCAGCCGATGCGGCCCAGGTCGCGGCCCTTGCCGATCCACCAGCCGGCCTTGACCTTGGGGGTCTTCTTCATGTGGGCCACGCGCCAGATGTAGCGCCGGCCGCTCCCGGCGTCGCCGGCCTCGACCACCACCTGGCTGCCGTAGCCGCTGTTGCCGCCGCAGGCCGCGTACTTGACCCAGCCGCTGGCCGGCGCCTCGAGCAGATGCCCGCAGGAGCCGTAGGCCCAGTCGGTGGAGTAGTGGATGCTGCCGCCGTGGTACCCGCAGCCGTAGCCGCAGGTCATGGTGAAGCTGCCGGCCTCCATGGGCAGGCGGAAGCCCCAGGGGAACGAGTCGTAGTTGCCCGGGACGCCGTTCTTGGTCCCCGGCTCGATCTGGTCGACGCCGGTGACCTCGAGGAAGTCGATGATGTTGGCGGGCGCGGGGGCGAAGTGCTCGAGCATCTCGCCCTTGGTCCACGGCGAGGTGGTGGTGACGAAGAACTCCCCGTCCAGGTTCTCGATGGCGCCCCAGACCATCTCGGCCTCCTCGTCGGAGACCACGTGGGGCAGCATGTCGAAGTACACCACCAGCGAGGGCTCGACCCCCGCCTCGACGAGGATCTCCCAGGCGGCGTCCCTGTCCACGGTGTAGGCGTCGGGGAAGTCGGCGGCGTCGTCGTAGGGACCTCCGGCGATTTCCGGGTCGAAGACCGGGGCCTCGGTGCCCGTCTCGGCAAACAGATCCACGTCCCCCTCGGGATCGTCCGGATCGAAGAGGTTGGAGTTCGGGCCTCCATCACAGCCCGCGCTGGCGAGGGCCAGGGCGAGTCCGACCGGGATGGCGACAGACCAGCGAATCGTGGGAATTGCGTGCATGAGGTGCTCCTTTCGTCTCCATGCGTCACGCGATGACTCCAGTCTGTCGGGGCGCTTCTGCGGGGTGCTTACGGCCCCCTTACACGGCCGAGACGCACGTCGACGCGACACCGCTCCCGGGTTCTGGTACTCCAGGACCATGGGCGATGCCCCTGCCAGCGGCGCCCCCGGTCCGGTGTTCGTGGTCCGCCACAGCCACATGGACCAGGAGTGGATCACCACCTTCGGGCGCTCCTTGGGGCGCTACGAGTCGGTGCTGGCGCGGGTGCTGCGGCGACTGGAGGCGGATCCCGACGATCGCTTCGTGCTCGACGGGATCCCCCCGCTGGCCGCGATCCTGGACGGTGACGAGCCGCGACCGAACATGGCCTACGGCTCGGTCTACCACCGGCTCTACGCCGCGGGGCTCGAGCTGGGACACGGCAGGACGCGTCGGCGAATCACCCCGGCGAGGCTGCGTGAACGGCTGCGCGGCGCCGTGGCCCGGGGCCAGCTGGAGATCGTCGGCACCTACACCCAGCCCGACACCAACCTCCCCGCGGGCGAGGCCCTGGTGCGCCAGGGGCTCGTGGCCCGGCGCTGGACCCGCGAGACCCTGGGCACCGTACCCACCGTGGCCTGGAACTTGGACTCCTTCGGCCAGTCGGCCCAGCTGCCCCAGATCCTGACCCAGTGCGGGTACGACGCCCTGCTGGCCTTCCGCATCGCGCCCACCGAGGACCCGGGTGTGTCCGCCGGCCCCGAGGACCTGCCGGCCAGCTTCCTGTTCCGCGGCCTGGACGGCACGGAGATCCCCACCCACGTCCTCCCGGAGGGCTACTCGCCCGGGGTGGTCCGCACCCCGGCCCTGCTGTCGTGGCTCTCCGCGGGCACCCGGATGGTCGACGCCGCCCTCCGGCTGGCGGACGAGGCGGGGCCGCTGCCCGTCCTGCTGCCCTTCGGCACGGAGTACTCCCCGCCGCTGCCGGGCCTGCAACGGCTGCTGCGCCGCCTCCGCGCCGCCCTCCCGGACCGACCGGTGGCGCTGAGCTCCTCGCGCGCGTTCTTCGACGAACTCGCGCGCAACCGCTCCCGGCTGCGGATACACCGGGGAGACCTGAACCCGGTGTTCCCTGGCACCCACGCCCTGCGCCCCGCCCTCAAGCGAGCCGACCGCGTCGCCACCTCCACGGTCCTGGCCGCGGAGATGCTGGACGCCCTGCTGGCGGCCCGCGGACTCGGGGACACGCCGCGGCGGCGGGCGGCCGACCAGGCCTGGATCCCCCTGCTGACCAACCACGCCCACGACAGCATCGGCGGCTGCCACGCGGCCGCGGTGACCGCGGACGTGGCCGGGCGCTACGGCGAGGCGTCACGGCGGGCCCGGACGTCGCTGGACCAGGGGCTCGCGGCCCTGGCGCCCACCTCCGGGAAAGCCTCGCGATCCCTGGTGCTCTTCAATCCCCTGGGGTGGGAACGGACCGACGTGGCCCGGGTCCCCTGGAGCGGCCCCGCACCCGAGGGCATCCGGGGGCCGGACGGCAGCCCCCTCCCCTTCTCGGTGTCCGCGGTCGGTGGCTCCGGCGTGCTCGCCGTGCGGGCCACCCTCCCCGCCTTCGGATTCGCCGTGCTGTCCACGGGACCGCGAACACGTGTTAGCGACGGCGCCGGGCCACCGCCGGACGCGGGCGCGTTCGTGGCCGGGCGAACACGTGTTCGTCCCCTGGCCGGCGGCCGGATCGAGCTGTCCACGGACGAGGGCCGGGTCGCCGTGGTGGAACGGCCGCGCCTCGAGGCGGACCGGGGCAACGCCTACCTGCCCCGGATCGGTGGGGCCCTGGACGAGATGACGATCACACCCTGGCGGTTCGACGGGGATCCGCTGGGGAGGACCGCGGTCTGCGACGGGGTGCTCGGCGGCGCGCCGCTGAGGATCACCCTGCGGGAGGTCCCCGGACGGGACTGGATCGGCCTGTCGGTGGAGGGCGGGGCGGTGAAGGCGGGACGGCGGATCCGGCTACCGATCCGCAAGGCCGTCCCCGGACCGAGCCGCTACGAGGTCCCCTTCGGCGAGATGGACCGGCGGGGGCCCGTGGCCGTGCAGGGCTACGTGCGGCTCCGGGGCGAGGCCGGGGTGGCCAACCTGGGATGTCCGGCCCACGAGATCGGCGGGGAGACCGTCGACATCGTGTTGCTGCGGTCCATCCGGCTGCTGAGCCAGCGGCGGCCGCTGCTGAGGCTCCGGATCCCCATCGACGCGACGGTGGACGGGCCCTGGCGGGTGGATCTGGGGCTGGCGGCGGACGCGAGGAGGGCGGCGCGGGAGCTTTGCCAGCCGATGGTGGGGACGAGGGCGAACTTCGGGGCGGCACGCGGATCCAGCGCGCCACCTGGCTTCCGGGGCGGCACGAGAGGGAGCCTGTTCCCGCCCCTCGTTGCACCGTCGACGGTGGAGGTGGTCGCGTTCAAGCGGTCGGAGGACGGAGCCGCCATCGCGATCCGGCTGCTGCAGATGGCCGACGATCCGGCCACGGCCTGGCTGACCACCCCGGGACCGGGTCGCATCGAGCTGGCGGACGCGGGGGAGCGGGTGAAGCGGTCCCTGCGACGGCGGGGCGGGCGCGTCCGCGTGGAGCTCGGTCCCTGGCAGCTGGTCACCCTGTTGTGGCACGCCAGGCCCCTGGGCGAAGTCGAGCCGGAAACGTAGGATGCTGCTGCCGGGGCCAAGCCCGGCCGGAGACCCCATGAGAGAAGCGCTGCCCTGGCTCGCCGTCGCCCTGCTGCTCGGCTGCCCGACCACCGAGGATCCCGACGAGGGCCTGCCCGAGCCCCTGGACCTGCCCGCCGACCCCGCCGAGTGGGGCGTACCGGTGGGCGTGACCACCGTGACCCACGGCGACACGAAGATGGAGATCTGGTACCCGGCCCCGGACGACGTGGCGGACCGCCAGACCGAGGTGATGTGGATGGGCCAGTTCATCCCCGAACCGGTCAGCGACGCCCTGGGCGAGATCGTCCTGCCCGACGTGGACACGCGCGCCGTCCGCGAGGTGCCCCTTCGCGTTCCCGAGTCCCCCTACCCGGTCGTGGTGTTCTCCCACGGATTCGGCGGATTCCGGCTGCAGTCGGTGGACTTCACCACCCACCTGGCCTCGAGGGGCTACGTGGTGGTGGCGGCCGATCACCCCGGGCGCTCCCTGGACGCCGTGTTGCCCTGCCTCTTCGCCCCGGCGCTCGAGGGCTGCGACCTGGACGCCTTCGGCGGCGACGATCCCGCCCCGGACCAGATCGACGACATCCTGGAGTGGCTGCCCCTGGCCAACACCGACGGCACCGGCCTGGTGGACGGCCTGTCCGAGGCCTTCGTCGGCGCCCTGGACCTGGACCACATGGGCCTGTCGGGCCACTCGGCCGGCGGCGCGACCACGTCGCGGGAGGGGGACACCCGCGAGGTGTTCGATGCCCTGCTCCCCATGGGCGGCGCCGACGACACCGCCCGGGACGTGCCGACCCTGCTGATGGGCTCCACCTGCGACGGCATGTTCACCATGGAGCAGATGGAGGACATCCACGGGGGCCTGGCCGATGGCGCCCTGCTGTCCATCGAGGCCGCGGGCCACCTGGCCTACACCGATCTGTGCGCCCTGGAGCTGGGCGAGTTCGCCGCGGAGTACCTGGAGCCCCGGGACGACATCAACCCCCTGTTCCTCGACGGCCTGGTCCTGCTGGCCATCGACGGCTGCCCGGGCATCGTGCCCGAGGAACCGCCGGCCAGCGAGTGCGCCGACGGGTACCTGCCCCTGGAGGACTCCTTCCCCATCGTCCGACACTACTCGACGGTGTTCTTCGACCAGCAGCTCCGCGCCTCGGGCGACGGCCCCACCGACGGCGTCTTCGGCGTCGCGACCCTCGACCGGAGCGGCGACTGATGCCCCGCTACTTCGTCGTCGGCCCCGACGGTGCCGAGTACGGCCCCGCCGATCCCCCCACCCTGCGGGCCTGGGCCGCCCACGGGCGGGTCTACCCCCAGTCCGTGCTCAAGGACGCGGAGACCGGCCTGTCCCGCTTCGCCGAGCAGGTCCCCGGGGTGTTCGACGGCCCGGCCACCGCCCCCGGTCCCCCCGGTCCCACCGCCGAATCGCACCCCGCACCGGCTCCGCAGCCCACGCCGCAACCCGGCCCGGCGCCCGAGGCCACCCTCCAGGTGCTGTTCGCCCCGACCAAGATGCTCATCGACGCCCCGGTGGAGGTGTTCGTGGACGGGCACAAGATCGGCCAGGGCAACTTCAACCAGGGCGTCGATCTGTCCTGCCCGGTCCACCCGGGCCGCCACACCCTCGACGTCCGCCTGGCCCTGCGCTCCCGCCGCTACACCGTGGACGTCGACCGCCCCGGCCGCTACCTGTGCCAGCTGAGCTACAGCCGCCTGTGGGGGAACTTCGACAAGACGGTACGGCTGTCGTACCCGGGGGAGTGAGCGCCCGGCCTCAGCCGCCGCCCAGGGTCTTGAGCGGATACGCCGCCGCGATCCCGATCCCGATCCAGAGCTGATCGTCGAATTCGGCGTGCTTCTCGTACGCTCCCACGGTGACGAAGGGCTGGAAGTCGCGCATGCCCTTGCCCAGGCGGTCCAGGCGGATGGAGATCACGCCGGAGACCTTGTGGTCCAGGTACTTGGAGGAGGGCACGTAGTTGAGGTCGTCCATGCCGCCGAGCATCAGCGTGGCGTTGGGGTGGACGGGGATCTCGATGGCCACGATGGCGGTGTTGGCCAGCAGCCAGTCCTGCTGGGCCAGGACCAGGTCCCGGCGGCAGTTGTAGTAGTACTCCTGGTCGCCCACCTTCCAGAACTCGAAGGTCAAGCCGTCGTTGACGACCAGCGACAGGGGCGAACTCCCCAGTCCGACGCGCGCCCGCAGGGTGGGCTTGAAGGCCGCCATCACCCCCCAGGCGGATCCGCCGGAGCCGGCGGGCAGGTCGTCTGGACCAAAGGGGGCGTCGTACCCAGCCACCGGGTTGTAGCCGGTGCGCGTCATCGGGATCGGCCAGAAGGTCACGCCGCTGACCTCGGCGCGCAGCTCGACGATCGACAGCGGGCTGATGGCGAAGAAGCCGCCCAGGTGGGCGTAGGTCGGGCTGACGTAGTTGATGGCCCCGAAGCGCACGTTCGTGTAGTCGAACAGCATCCCGGGCGTGCGGATCAGGGGAAAGCAGGTCCCCAGCTCGAGGCGGTGCTCGACCCCCAGGGGATTGAGCTTGCCCCCCAGGAACTGATTGAGGACCAGCTTGGCGCAGCCGTCCCCCAGGCAGTGGGCGCCCGGGCAGCTCCCGTCGTCCGCGCCCTCCTGGGCCCACGCCGAGACCGGCGCCAGCGCCAGCAGTGTCGCCAGCAGTCCTCCCCACAGCCGTCCGCGCATGGTCGTCCCCTTTCGGCGGTCAGCTTGGCAGCCCGCGGCGGGCCAGGGCAAGTGGGCTCGGGCGCTCGCGGCCGCGATCCCGGATAATGGCGACGCGGGGAGTCCATGAACGAGCTGTCCACCGGGCGCAAGCTGGCCTACGCCATGGGCGGGCTGGCGATGAACCTGACCAACCTGATCGTCGCCCAGTGGATCCTGGTGCGCTACGTGCCCAGCCCCGAGAAGGCGCTGGTGCCGGCCGGGCTGTTCGCGACCCTCTTCCTCCTGGGACGGATCACCGACGGGATCACCGATCCCCTGGTGGGCTTCTGGAGCGACCGCCTGCGGTCGAGACGGGGACGGCGAATCCCCTTCATCTTCTGGGGCCTGGGCCCCTTCGCCCTGGTCTTCGCCCTGCTGTGGACACCACCGGTGGCTGGCCAGCACTGGCTCAACGTGGTCTACGCCCTGGTGATGATCCAGGCGTTCTTCGTGCTGTACACGGTGGTGGTCACCCCCTACCTGGCCCTGCTGCCCGAGATCGCGCGCGGGACGCGCGAGCGGGTCAACCTGACCACGATGCAGGCGGTGTTCGTGCTGGTCGGCACGGCGATCTTCGCGGTCATCGGGCTGGTCATCGACGCCGGGGGCTGGCTCGCCCTGGCCGGTCTCGGGGCCACCCTGACCGTGGTGTCGTTCGTCCCCACCCTGCTGGCCATCCGTGAGCCCCCGGGAGACCGGCCCGCCGAGGCCACCCCGGACGCGCCGCGCAGCGCCCCGGTCCGCGACCTCTTCCGCTGGATGCTGCTGACCCTGCGCAACCGCCCCTTCCTCCACCTGGTCTCCGCCACCGCCTGCTACTGGTTCGGCCTCAACCTGCTGGTGATGCTGGTGCCCTACTGGGTCTCGGATCGCCTGTCCCTGGAGGAGGGCGCGGTCACGATCGTCATGGGCCCCTTCCTGGCCATGAACGCGGTGTGCTTCGTGGCCTTCAACGCCGCGGCCAAGCGCTGGGGCAAGTTCCCCGCCTTCACCGCCGCGATCGTCCTGTCGGCGGCCACCGCCCCCCTGCTGGCGGCCGTGGGCCACCTCCCCTTCGGCTCCGAGCTGACCCAGACCGCGGTGGTGATGGGGCTGATCGGGATCCCGGTGGCCGGCTTCATGATGCTGCCGTTCGCCCTGCTCGCCGACGTGGTCGACCACGACGAAGAACTCACCGGCCAGCGCCGCGAGGCCATCTACTTCGGCGTCCAGGCCATCCTGCAAAAGACCATGATCGGCGTGTCGATCACCGTGTTCGGCTGGATGGTGCTGACCGGCGAGGGCGAGACCGTCGATCTGGCGGGCCTGAGCCGCATCCCCCTCGTGGCCGCGGGGGCCTTCATCGTGGGACTGGTGGCGTTCGCGGGCTACTCGCTGAGGGAGCGTCCCGGGTCGGGGCGTTGAGGCGACCGGCGTCGAGCACCCGTTTGCGCGGATCCATGCTCCCGGGCGGGATGCCGAAGAACTCCCGGTACAGCGCCACGGCGGTGTGGACGAGAAAGCTCACCAGCGCCATGGGCGCGTAGGCAAGGAAGAACATCCCCGGCAGCATCATCCACGACTCGGTCGGCGTGAGCGGCTGGGTGAGGTCCTCGGGGTGGATGTACGCGGCCAGATCGACCGACGACCCGAGCAGGGCCAGCAACCAGGGAAAGCCCGCAAAGAACCCGCCCAGCACCGCAGCCCCCGGGTCCCGGCGGACACAGGCGATCAGGAAGGCCACGAACAGGGCCCACCAGCTCAGACCGTACAGGAAGGCCGGCAGCGCACTGCGCGAATCGGGCTCCGCCATCCAGGCCATGTTGAGGCCGTGGCTCACCACGCAGATCGCCAGCAACGCGACCCAGGGCACAGCCCGGTCGAAACGTCGATGATGGACCACGACGAGGAAGGTGGCGGCGGCGACCGAGCCCAGCATCCCCAGAATCACCATGGGCAGGAGAACGAGCTGCACCCCCTCGGGCGTCGATTCGGTCACGGGGAACACGCTCAGCACTCCGTGGAACGCGGTCGCGAGGGCGAGCCACAGCCCGCAGCCGATGCCGATCCCACGGAGCACGCGCGCACGGGTCGACGCGCGTGTCACGGGTTCACCCCGTAGCGCGTGAGGAGCCATTCGTGGGGTCGATGCCCGCAGCGCGGGCAGGATTGACCAGGCGAGAACGATCCCCTGAGTCGCGCGCCGCACCCGGGGCACCGCCCTCCGTACAGCAGCTGACCCGCGACGAGCCCCAGCAGCGCCGCGCCCATCGCCGTGCCGCCGGCGAGCAGGGACACCCCGAACCAGACCGGAGTCGCGACGCCCCCGTCCACGAGATGACACAGCGAGGGAGCGAGGGCCAGGCCGAGCCCCGCCGCCCCGGCGATCAGCACTCCCCTCGCCGCTCCGACCACCGCCCGCCGGGGCGACGGGTGCCGGTACCAGGTGAAGATCCGTGCGATGACGGCTCCGCTCGCGAGCACGGTGGCCGACGTGACCAGCCCCAGCCCCAGCGCCTCGGCGACGCGCGGGACGACCACGCCGGTCAGGTACCCCCCGACCCCCACCGACAGCGCCTCTCCCACCCCCGTCCCGGTGTAACTCGCTGCCATTCGCAGGATCAGGTCCACCGCGCCGTGGTCGACCCGGTGCGCCAGGGCGAGGATCGGCCCCAGGGCCGCGAGCCCCAGGAGCCGCGCCGCGACCAGGGGCGCGAGGGCGAGGGCGGTCATCCACAGCGCCTCGCCCGCCCAGCTCCGCCCCCCGGCCACCCGGGCCAGCAGATGGGTGCCCAGCAGCAGGTAGGCGGCCACGAAGGGAAGGCTGCGGGGCCACTGGTGATCCACCGCCGCGGCCGAGCTGAGGCGGAAGAACGCGTCGAGCACCAGCAGGAAGAGCCCCGTGCGCAGGGCGAAGTCCCGGGGACCGCCGAACACGGCGAGGGGATCCCGCAGGACCGCCAGGCGCTGCACGGCCGATGGGTGGGCCGGCGTGTCCAGGCCCAGCACCGCGGCGGGCGAGAGCCGACGGCGCCAGAATCGGGGCGCCGGCGGACGCGACCCGCGGGTGGGCGCCAGACTCACCAGCGACTGCATCAACGGCTTCACGCTGCCCAGACTGGCCGCCGTCCCCACGTCCGCATAGTGCTCACGGGCGCGGAGCAGATCACGCCAGTAGGACCGCAGCACCCAGACCCCCACCAGCACCAGCGGCAGAGTGTTCGCCAGGATCTGAAGGGCGGACGCCCAGGGATCCCAATGCGCGAGCCGGGCGCGCTTGTCCTCCAGTCCGTAGGCCCGGTCCACCCATTCGGCCGGAGGCTCCACCAGCGGCTCGCCGAACCCCAGCAAGGTCCGCAATTCCCGCTGCTGCTCGATGAAGTCCGACGGCGCGTGGGTCAGGGCGTAGTCCGTGGCCGCCACCGAGGCGGCGATCGATCCGAGGACGAACACCGCCGTCCAGGCCAGCACGGCCGAACTCGTGATCAGAATCGCCCGGGCGTGACCGATCCACAGGTGGTCGCCCATGCCGAAGTGGTGGAGCTCGTGGATCAACGCGGCCCGGACGTCGTCCCGGGTCTCCTCCCGTCGAAGGGCGGCCAGCAGCTGCCGGGCGTGCTCCTCCCCGCAGGCGATGTACCACCGGCGCCAGGTGCCGAAGACCGACAGCCCCTCCGCCCCCTCGCGGATCAACAGGATCGGCACGCGGCGGATCCGCATCGCGTGGGCGAGACCGCGCATGGTGCCGATGAGCTCGCCGAACTCGGGCCCCGCGGCGACGTAGTCGCCCCGCCGCGCCATCCGCTCGGGCCAGGTGAGTTGCCGCCGGAAGGTCAACACGACCACCGCGACCAGGACCGGCCAGAACAGGGCGTAGTGGGCCTGGGCCGAGATGGAGAACAGGGTCCCGAACACCACCGCCGAGATCAGCAGGACCGTCACCGACGTTCGGCTCGGCAGCCGACGGATGTCGATGGCGGCCGGGCCGGCCCGTTCGGTGGACGATTCCAAGGGCGATCCCCCCGCGCCGGCCCCGCAGCCCGCCGGCGGGAGGAGCGTAGCAGATCGGATGTGCGCGGCGGCCCGCCGCCACGACACGCTCAACCCTCCGATCTTCCTCCGAAAATCCCCCAAAAAAACCCCTGTCAAGGAGTCGTCAAACGCCCATACAGAACTCCATACGGAACACTCCCGACCCATGAAGAACCCTTTGGTGAACTTTGCTCATTCCTCTTGAAAAGCTTGCTAGACAGAAGGCGTGGCACGGCGCCACAACGACACGGCGGCAGCCGATGCGGGTCGGCAGCCGGGAGGAGAGGGAGTGATGAACAAGCACCTGTGGGTTTTCCTGGTAGGTCTGGCGGTCATCGCCGCTATCAACATGATCGTCGGCTGCGGCGGCGGCGTTTCCCCCGACATCACCGGAGGGGGCGACGGCGACACCGAGGGCTTCAACGGCCCCATGGTCGGCCGCGTCAAGGGCGTGGTCAGCCTCCCCGACGGAACGGGGATCGAGGGCGTCACGGTGACCCTGGTGGGCACCGAGAACATCACCCAGACGGCGTCGAACGGCTACTTCGAACTCATCGACGTGGTCCCCGGCGACGTGATGGTCCGCTTCACCAAGCGCGGCTACACCGCCAACACCCGCGACACCGAGGTCACCGGCTGGGAGACCCGGACCCTGAACGCCCGCCTCCTGGAGGTGGACGCCTACCAGACCCTGGCCGCGAACCAGGGTGGTCGCATCGAGACCAGCGAGTTCAAGATCGACTTCCCCGCCAACGGGTTCGTCAGCAAGGAAGACGGCACCCCGCTGAGCGGTCCGGTGGAGATCGCGGTCACCCACATCGACCCGACCACCGACGAGATCTGGGCCGCCCCCAATGACTTCTCCGCGCTCGCGGGCCCGGAAGCGGCCACGGTCGGCCTGATGTCCTACGCCATGGTCGACGTCCAGATGACCGTGGACGGCGAGCAGGCCGAACTGGCCAGCAACGCCATCGCCGACGTCGAGCTGGTCATCCCGGACAACCTGCCCGACCTGCAGCAGATCCAGCTGGGCGACACCATCCCCACCTGGCACTTCGACGAGGATCTGGGCACCTGGGTCCACGAGGGCGAGACCACGGTCATCCCCTCCACCACCGACCCCGGTCGCCTGGCGGGCACCATCGAGGCGCCCTACTTCTCGGCCTGGAACCTGGACGACTGCTGGATGGCCGCTGACCAGGACGGCAACCAGGTCCAGGTCTGCGCCAACCAGCCCATCACCTGCGTCACCGGCTTCGTCGACGACGTGGGCGAGAACGACGTCATCGGCGCCGACGTGTACTCCGGCGCCCAGAACTTCCAGGGCGCCGTGAGCGGCACCACGGACGACGATGGCCGCTACATCCTGTGGCCCATCATGGAGGGTGCGGTCATCGACATCCGCGCCGAGGTCGTGGTCGGCAGCCAGACCTACGCCGCCACCGACGGTTCGTACGCGGTCACCGCCCCCGGCGGCGTGTCGCTGACCTCCTTCCCCACCGACCCCTCCCAGTGCATGGAGGTCCCGGACATCGAGATCCCGACCTGCGTCGTGGGCGCGGTGGTCGAGGTCGACAACCGACGCCTCTGGGACGGCGGCGGCAACGTCATCGAGGACGCCACCACCGGCAAGGCCTACTTCTTCGAGCCGGACGGCACCCCCGAGACCTGCTCCAACATCGACCCGGTGGACCTCCCCGAGGACACCTGCGACATCGTCCCCACCGAGGACGACATGATGGACTTCTTCTGGGGTCAGGAGCCGCTGGACGCCGGTCAGGACGTCGAGGTCGTCACGGGCAACGACCGGGTCGTGCTCGAGCAGGTCGAGCGTGTGCCGGACGACCACTACTACGAGGTCTCCACGGTCGAGAACCCGCTGCCCTTCGACACCTGGATGGACATCCGGGCCACGGGCCAGCAGGGCAACGTGCACGGCGGCATCCCCGCGCTGGACATCCAGCAGGGCCTGCCCATGGGGCGTGAGCTGATCACGACCGACCCGCCGGTGGAGAACTTCTTCTCCGTGCAGCGGGACCGCCCGATGCCCATCCGCACCCAGACCTACGACGACGAGGCCTGGGGCAACATCGCGATGATCGTGCCCGAGGACACGAGCCAGGGGATCTGCCTCTGCCGCTTCAAGGACGACGGCGCGTTCGACATTCCCGCGGACGTCACCGCCCGCCTGCCCCAGGGGCCGGCGGCGATGATCATCTCGCGGATCAAGGCTGACCTGCAGCAGATGCCGAACGGGTACTGGGCCCGCACCCTGGGTCGTGCGTCCACGACGACGATCGGGGATATCCAGAACTAGCTGGCGCCGTAGCTGCTGAATCGCTCCCGACCGCCCCGGGTTCACGCCCGGGGCGGTTTTTTGTTCTCGGGGCTCCGGGACCGTGCTCAGTTGCTGCAGTCGGGCTACGCCCGCAGCAGAACTGAGACCGTCGCGAGTGGCCTTGGGGGGCCGCTGGCGGGCTCCGCCCGCAGCTTGGAACGAGGGAAGGACGCTAGCTCCCCGCGGTTCCCGCCGCTGCCTCCTCCACCAGCCGTCGGAACCGCCGACAGGTCTCGACCAGGTCCCCGTGGCGGTGCAGCTCGCCGCCGATGAGCAGGCCCACCTCGGGGCCGTAGAAGCGGACCATCTCCTCCACCCGCTCGAGGCTCATGCCCCCCGCGGGCATGGGCAACGAGGCGCGGATCCGGCCCATGGTCCGGGAGGTCCCGTCCACGAGATCCCGGCAGTCCTCCTCGGTGAAGGGGAAGCGACCCCCGTGGTTGGGGAAGATCACCGCGTCGGCCCCCACCAGCCGGTTCAGCTGCCCGAACAGGGCGCCGTGGGCGATGCCCTCCCCCGGATGTACGGTGAAGCCCCCCAGCAGGGACGGATGGCTGATTATCGGCAGCCCCAGGTTGTCGTCCTCGGCCAGGACCCGCACGGTGTCGAAGCCCATCAGTCCTGGCGCGGCCAGCAGCCCCCCCGCCCCGAGGGTCGCCGCGAGGTGGGCGCGGCGGTAGAAGGCGTGGGCCGGGGCGCTGACGTTGGGCACGAACATGGCCGAGTGGCCGGACTCCTTGTTGCCCTTGCGGATCGCCCGGGTGCAGAGCTGCACCCGCTCGGCGAAGGGCGAGAACGGCGGGTCGGTCAGGCCGTGGTCCTCCTTGATGATGTCCACCCCACCCAGGGCGAACCGGTACGCCAGGTCCGCCAGCTCGCCGGGGGACAGCCCCATGGGCTTGAGCGCCGTGCAGATCAGCGGACGGCCCGCGCCCCCCACCAGCTGGGCCAGCCCCTTGCGGCCGTACCGCGGCCCCTTGAAGGAGCCGAGCAGGCCCTGGGGCAGCTCGAACCCCTCCAGGCGGATGTCCCGCTGGAGGCTGATGTTGCCGTACAGCACGTTGAGCAGCTGGGTCAGCTCCCGGCCGATGATCTCCAGGGGGAACTCCAGGATCAGCCTGTGCTCGCCCTCTCCCAGGGGCTCCAGGGACCGGATGGACGCGACGATCTCCTGGCGGATGTCGTCCCGCTCCACCAGGTCGAGGGGGAACTCGATGGTCTGCTCGACCCGGATGGCCTCGGCCAGCTCCCTCGCGCGCTCGCGCGTTCCGCGCAGTCGATAGGTGGCGACGACGTGCTCGCCGCTCAGCTGCATGTCGGAATCCGATGTCACAGGACCTCCGCCTTGGCCGCGCTGTGGACCGAGGGGATGTGGACCGCGGCCAGGTCCTCCGGGCCGATGCCCAGCTCCTCGTCGACGAGTTCCTCGACGGCTCGCACCACGGCCAGGGCGTCGAGCTCGTACTCCCGCATCAGGTAGGGTCGCGATGCGCCATGGGCGTAGCGATCCGGCAGCCCGAGCCGCCTCAGACGCACCCCGCAGCCGGTCTCGGCCATGGTCTCGGCCACCGCCGACCCGAGCCCGCCGATCACGCTGTGGTTCTCCAGCACGATCACACCCTCGGTCGCCCCGGCGACCGCGTCCAGGATCTCCGCCTTCGGAAGCGGCTTGATCGCGGCCACGTGGAGGTGGTTCACCCCCACGCCGCGCTCCGCCAGCGCCCGGGAGGCGCGCAGGGCTTCCTCGGTGCAGATGCCCGCGGTGATCAGGGTCACATCACCGCCCCGCGACAGCGAGCGAACGCCCTCGAACCGGGCATCTTCGCCGGCCGCGAACAGCCGCGGCACCTCGCCGCGGAGCATGCGGACGTACACCGGCCCGTCCACGGCCTGGGCCTCGTCCAGCGCGGTCTCCACGTCCGTGGCGTCCCCACACTCCAGCACCGTCATGTTGGGGACGGCCCGCATCAGGGCCAGGTCGTCGATGGCCTGATGGGTCACCCCACCCGGCGTGGCGATCCCGGGCAGGAAGCCCAGCAACCGCACGGGCAGGTTCGGGTAGGCCACCGACATCGCCAGCTGGTCGTAGGCCCGCCGGCAGATGAACACGGCGAAGGTGTGGATGAAGGGGGTGAATCCCTCCCGGGCCATACCCCCGGCCCAGCTCACCAGGTTCTGTTCGGCCATCCCCATCGAGAAGAAACGATCCGGGTACACCGCCCGGAAGTCGTCCGCCTCGCAGGACGCGGTGAGGTCGGCGGACAGGACCACGACCTCGGGGCGGTCCTCGGCCCAGCGCACCAGGTTGCGGGCGTGGGGCCGGGCGACGATCTCCACGGCTAGCCCCGCGCCCCGGCACAGGTCATGGCCGCCAGAACGGCTTCGTAGCGTGCCCGCTCCTCGTCCCCCTCGAACCGCACGTAGTGCAGCTTCGGCGCCCGCTCGCGCAGCAGCTCGATGCCCCGGCAGGGATCGGTCCGGGCGAGCACGAACAGCGGCCGGTCCCCGGGCGGCTCCTCCGCCGCAGCCGCCAGAGCGTGGACGTCGTGCCCGGGTACCTCCCGCACGCAGGCCCCGAAGGACTCCAGGCGCGCTGCCAGCGGCTCCACGTTCATGACCGCGGCCGTGGCGCCGTCGCACTGCTGGCCGTTGACGTCCACGTACGCGCCCAGGTTTCCCAGCCCGTGCCAGGAGGCGGCCGCGACGGTCTCCCAGGTCTGCCCCTCCTGGAACTCCCCGTCGGACATGAACAACCACACCCGCCCGGTCTCCCCCTTCAACTTGCGGGCGTGGGCGATGCCCGCCGCCTGGCTCGCGGCCTGGGCCAGGGAGCCGGCGGTGACCTCGTGGCCCGGCGAGTGCTCGGCGCCGATGAGCTCCACCGTGC
>CAZITQ010000162.1:0-22569 GCA_964542165.1 uncultured Rickettsiales bacterium | reverse complement strand
GGTTGGATCACCTTCCCGCCCGCCAGCGTCACGGGCCTGCCGCGGGGGATGGGTCGGGATGGGTATCACCGCCCTGGAGGTGGGCGCGGACGCGGTCGAGCGCGTCCAGCGGATGTGTCGGCGCGCGGGCGTGGAGTGCCACTCTCTCCCGCTGACGTCGGAGCAGTTCGGCCGGGCGGTGGGCAAGGGTGTCCGGAGTGTGGCCGCGATGGGCGATGGGCCCCTCGCGGGCGAGCTGGAAAGGTCCTTGCAACGATATCGGGGTCTCCTATAATGCACGCGCTTTTTTTCGGGCACTTCCCTGGGAACATGGTTCTCAGGCCCGGGATGGCTCGGGCGAAAGCAGGGTTGCACCACGTGTGACCCACGAAGGGAGCGGTCGGGGAGATCGGCCGCGAGGTGAGCATGGCGAGGAAGGACATTTTCGATCGCATCGATTCGAAGATGCGTAATCAGATGGCCTCGCTCGGCCGTACCCGGGAGGACGAGCAGTCCGACTCGGAGTACGTCGAGAAGCGCGTCAGCCGGCGTGTGATCCGGCGGCGCGCCCGCAAGCCCAAGCGGGACGAGGTCGCTGCTGCCGCCGAGCAGGAAGCTGCGGCCGTCGCCGAGGCTCCCGACCAGCCCGAGCCCGAAGCCGACGAGTCGGCCCCGGCGGAGGCGGCTGCCCTCGCCGAGGAGGCGATGGAGCCGGCTGCGGAGCCCGAGGGCGACGAGTCCGTCGACGCACCCGCCCCCGAGCCGGAGAGCAGCCCCGACGACGAGCCCGAGGTCGTCGAGGAGGCCGCCGAGCCCGAGGCCGAAGAGGCCCCTGTCGACGAGGTGGAGCCCGAGCCCGCCGTCGCCGAGGCCGCCGAGCCCGACGCTGCGGTGCCCGAGCCCGAACCGGTGGAGGTCGAGGAAGAGGCTCCACCGGAGCCCGAGCCCGTCGCCGAGGAGCCGCCGGAGGCCGAGCCGGTCGCCGAGGAAGCCCCCGCAGACGAGGCGGTGGCGACGCCCGAGGCTGCCGAGCCCGCACCCGAGATCGAGGAGGCCGCGGCACCCGCCGAGGAGACCGCGACCGCCGAGCCCGAGGTGGCCCCGGAGCCCGAGCCGGCGGAGGCCCCCGAACCTGCCGAGGTCGTGGCCGAGCCCGTCGCGGAGCCGGCCCCCACACCTCCGCCGCCCATCCCTGTCTCCGACAAGAAGGCTGCGGAGAAGAGCCTCGAGGAGCTCCTGCGGGAGCAGGGCATCGTCCAGCACAAGCCCAAGAAGGGACGGCGGATCATCGACGAGGCCCCCATGGCCGAGCGTCGTCCGGTGCCCAAGCCGGTCATCCGCCACGACATCCGCGCCCAGCAGATGCTCAAGCAGGCCCGTCAGGCGGGCATGAGCCGTCCCGGAGGCCCCACGCAGCCCGAGGTCGCCGGTCAGCCCCGCGACGGTGGTTCCCGCCGCCGCAGCCTGGCGGACCAGCGCATCGAGCGCGACCTGCGCGCCGAGCGCGAGCGGGAGCGCAAGCTGCAGCAGACCCAGCGCCGCAAGAAGGGGCGTCGGAAGTCCATCGTGCAGCGGCCGGACATGATGTACTACCCGGACCGCCGCAGCACCCGGAAGAAGGGCCCCGCCCGGGGAGCCATCGGCCAGAAGCCGGTGTCCACCATCCCGAAGGAGGCCAAGCGCGTGATCCGCATCGAGGACGAGATCTCGGTGGCCGAACTGGCCAAGGCGCTGGGTGTGAAGGCACCCCTCCTGATCCGCAAGTTCATCGAGATGGGTCAGATGGTGACCGTGAACCAGTTCGTGGACGCCGAGACCGCGACCCTGATCGCCGCGGAGTTCGACTACAGGGTCGAGAACGTGGCGTTCAAGGAAGAGGAGATCCTGGCCCAGGACGAGGACGCTCCGGAGGACATGGCGGCCAGACCTCCTGTCATCACGGTGATGGGCCATGTCGACCACGGAAAGACGTCGATCCTGGACACCATCCGGGACACCCGGGTTGCCGCCCGGGAGGCCGGCGGGATCACCCAGCACATCGGCGCCTACCAGGTGAACCAGAGCGGCTCGCTGCTGACCTTCCTGGACACCCCGGGTCACGAGGCATTCACGGCCATGCGTGCCCGCGGCGCCCAGGTCACGGACCTGGTCGTCCTGGTGGTCGCGGCCAACGACGGGGTGATGCCCCAGACCATCGAGGCCATCGCCCACGCCCGCGCGGCGGAGGTTCCGATCCTGGTCGCGATCAACAAGATCGACCTGGCCAACAAGAACATCGACCGGGTGAAGCAGGAGCTGTCCGAGCAGGGTCTACAGCCGGAGGACTGGGGCGGGGACACGGTCATGGTACCGGTGTCCGCCACCAAGAACATCGGCATCGACGACCTGCTGGAGATGATCGCCCTGCAGGCCGAGATGCTCGAGTTGGCCGCGAACCCGACCCGCGACGCCCGGGGCATCGTGGTCGAGGCGAACCTCTCCAAGGGCGTCGGCCCGGTGGCCACGGTCCTGGTCCAGCACGGAACGCTCGAGCGCGGCGACTACGTGGTGGCCGGTACGGCCTTCGGTCGCATCCGGGCCATGAAGGACTACGCGGGCAAGGCGCTCAAGCAGGCGCCCCCTGCGACTCCGGTCGAGATCCACGGGCTCTCCGCCGTGCCCGACGCCGGCGACGAGGTCGCGGTGGTCGAGGACGAGCGCAGCGCCAAGTCGATCATCGAACATCGTCAGGCCGAAGAGCGCGAGAAGAGCCTGGCCAAGACCTCCCGGGTCACGGCCGACATGCTCGGAGAGCTGCTGGCTGCCCAGGGCCGCAAGGAGCTCAACCTGGTCCTCAAGACCGACGTACACGGCTCCCAGGAAGCTCTGCGGGAGGCGATCTTGCAGATCGAGGTGGAGAACACCGAGATCAAGATCCTGCACGCCGCGGTGGGTGGCATCACCGAGAACGACGTCACCCTGGCGGCGGCCTCCAACGGCATGGTCATCGGCTTCCACGTCCGCCCGGACGTCAAGGCGTCCAAGCTCGCCGAGCAGCAGGGCGTGGACATCCGGACCTACCGTGTGATCTACGAGGCGCTCGAGGAGATCGAGGGCCTGCTGACCGGACTTCTGGATCCCGAGTACGAGGAGAAGACCCAGGGCTCGGTCGAGGTGCGCGACACCTTCAAGATCCCGAAGATCGGCGTCATCGCCGGCTGCTTCGTCACGGACGGCACCGTGGCACGCAACCACCAGGTCCGGCTGCTCCGTCAGGGCGTCGTGGTCTGGGAGGGACGGATGTCGTCCCTCAAGCGCTTCAAGGACGACGTCAAGGAGGTCGCCAAGGGGTTCGAGTGCGGCCTCGGGCTGCAGGACTTCCACGACATCAAGAAGGGCGACATCGTCGAGAGCTTCACGATCGAGGAGGTCGCCCGGAGGTAGCCCGGCCCGCCTGGGCTGACGAGCGGTCCGGCGACGGGTGCACGAGCTGGAGTCTCCGTGGTCGTCGGTGTCCTCCGCCTGACCTTCGCCCTGCACGGGGTCCGCAGCCTCAAGGAGAAGCGTCGCGTCCTGGCCCGCCTGCGGGACCGCGTCCGCTCGCGGTTCAACGTGGCGTGGTCCGAGGTGGGCGACCAGGACGAACTGCAGAGGGCCGAGATCGGCGTCGCGGCCATCTCGGGTGACTCGCGCTACCTGGACGGCCAGCTGAATCGCGTGGTCGACGAGGTGGAGGGCGCGCATCTGGCCGAGCTGGTACACCGGGAGATGGAGCTGATTCACTACGGGTGAACGTCGGGTCCAACGGGAGCGTGGCGTCTGGTAGAGTCGGGCGCGACCGGGAAGAGGCATGAGCATCCGCCAGATGAAGGACCTGGACAAGATCCAGGAGCGAGGGAGCCTGCGGCTGACCACGCGTCAGGCGGGGACCCTCACCTTTGGCGTGCTGCTGCTGGTCGCCATGGCGTTCGTGGTCGGGATCCAGGTGGGGCGAGTCCTCTCTCCGGACGAGCAGGAGCTCGTGGCTCCCGACGTGGCGGCTGCCGACCGGACCATCGCGGACATCCTGCGCGATTACCAGGAGGACGGCGTCCCCGCGGCGCCGGATCCAGGAGACGCACAGGCCGCGGCGGCGCCCGGCGAAGATCCCGCCGAGGCGGACCCGCAGACCCCAGGGGAGATCGAGCCGGAGACCCCCGAAGAGATCGAGCCGGAGACCCCCGAGGAGACCGAGCCGGAGACCCCCGAGGAGGTCGAGCCGGAGACGCCGACGCCGGGCTTCCAGCTCGTGTGGGAAGACGAGGATCCCACGCCTGGGCCCGCGGACGACGACGCCAGCGCAGGGGCCGAGCCCAACGGGGACACCGACCCCGTCGCGGGCCTGCCGGCACCGGCGCGCGAGGGGGCGTTTTCGGTCCAGCTCGCGGCCTTCCCCACCGAGGGGGAGGCCAACGCCCTGCTGGCCAAGCTCCGGGGCGCAGGCATCGAGGCGTTCAAGATGGAAGCGGTGGTCAAGGGGCAGACCTGGTATCGGGTCCGGGTGGGGAATTTCCGAGCGCGCGCGGATGCGGAGGCCTGGCTGGGCGCGGTCCGGCCCCATACGACCTTCGATCCGGTGGTGATGCGTGACTGACACCGGCCCTGCGCGTGGCACCGCCCTCCGCGCGGTGGGTTGGGGAATGCTCGCCGCGGCCCTGCTGGTGGCCCTGGCCTACCGCTTGATCGACCTGCCGCTGAAGCCGTTGCACAGCGACGAGGGGGTCAACGGCTGGTACTCGTTGCGGCTGTGGTGGACGGGGTACTACCAGTACCAGGCCAGCGACTACCACGGGCCGATGATGTACTACGTCAACCTGGTGGTGTTCTGGCTCCTGGGCGCCTCGGACACCACCCTGCGGCTGGGGACCGCGCTGGTGGGGGCCTCCGCCGTGGCATTGCTGGCCCTCTACCGCCGATGGTTGGGAGCGGTGGGGGTGGGCGCAGCCGCCTTGTTGCTGGCGGTCCTGCCCGTGGACGTGTACTTCTCCCGCACGGTGATCCACGAGGTCTACCTGACCACGGGGACGCTGGTCTTCGTGGGGGCCGGGCTACTGTGGCTCCGTCGGGCCTCGATGGCGCGCGCGACCGTGGCGGGCGTGGCGCTGGCCGTGATGTTCGCCAACAAGGAGACCGCGATCATCAGCGTGGGGTGCATCGGCGCCGGCGCGGTCTTCGTGTGGCTCCTGGGCCTGGTGGCTCCCCGAGCCCTGGTTCCCTCGACCTTCGGCGATGACGGGGAGGCGGCGCCCCCCGGGCCGAGGCGCTGGCCGAGCCTGGTGGTGGGCAGCTGCGCCTTCGTGGTCGTGATGGTGCTCTTCTATTCCTCGTTCTTCAGCTTCCCCAAGGGACTCACGGGCATCTTCACCACCTACTATCACTGGGTCGGCTACGGCGTCAGCGGACGCAACCAGGGCAAGGAATTCGGGTACTGGATTCAGTTCTGGCCCTACGTGTGGCCCGCGCTGGCCGTGGGGGTGCCCGAGATGGTGGCCGGCACGATCCGCCGCGAGCGCATGACCCTCTTCGTGGGGATCTGGTTCCTCACGGGTTTCCTCGCGTATTCGCTGATCCCCTACAAGACCCCGTGGTGCTTCATCAACATCTCCCTGCCCCTCGTGCTGCTGGCCGGCCTCGGGGTGGCCCGGATGGCACGCTGGCTGGCCGGATTCCACACCGTCGCCGCCCTGGCCGGGATCGCGGTGTGGGTCGCGGCCCTGTTCGCCCTCGGAGTGCAGAGCAAGGAACAGAACTTCGAGCGCTACGACGATCCTGACCTCCCGTACGTGTACGTGCAGACGGTGCGCGGCTACATGCCGATGGTCGAGCTGATGCGTGCGGTGGGGGAGGCTTCCGGCGACCCGGCCGAGCTGTCGGTGGTGGCCATCGACGCCAAGAACCCCATGCGGTGGTACCTCTACACCCACGGCTGGGAGAGGGACCATTTCCGCTACTACAAGGGCTACCCGGACGGGGAGAAGGACTGGGAGAAGTGGAAGGGCAAGGCGGACATCTTCGTCTGCCGCAAGCTCCACGCTCGCAAGCTGGGGGCGGAGCTCGGCCCCGGCTACGAGCGCTTCACCTATCCCAACCGCCCGGGGCGCCAGGTGACCCTCTTCCTGCCCGAGGAGCTGGTGCCCCCCGAAGGGGGCACGGACGACCCGCCACCTTGACACCCCCTTGCGTGCCCCGGACAATGGTGCGCAAGCACACTCGACAGGCGAGGTGTGCGCACGCGGGAGACTCCGGATGAGTTGGATTGCTGATCGCTGTTGGATCGCGCTGGCGCTGCTGAGCTGCACGCTGCTCCTCCCTGCCGCCTCCTGGGCCCAGGAGGAGGAACGCGAGGCCGCCGCCGAGGACGACTACGAGATCGCTGCCCCGGACTACGGCACCGAGACCCTCGGGTACGGACCCAAGGTCCCCAAGTTCGGTGAGGACGTGTACCGCGTCGTTCGCGGGGACACCCTGTGGGGGATCTGCAGCCGGTTCTTCGGCGATCCCCAGCAGTGGCCGAGCCTGTGGTCGATCAACAACGAGGAGATCACCAACCCCCACTACATCTACCCGGGGCAGATCGTGCGCTTCGTGCCGGGCACCGACATCTACCCGCCGGTGCTCGAGGTCGGCAGGCCCGACGACGGGGACTACGGATTCGACGACGAGTTCCAGGACGTGGTGCGGATGCTCGCGGGCCAACGCGAATGCGGCGTCCACCGGCCGTTCTCGATCCGCGACTCGCGTTACCGGGTGTCCGCCCCCGCGATCATCGTCGACGATCCGCGCCGGGACGAGACCCTGGAGCTCGGCAACGTCCTCGCCTCACCCGAGAACGCGACCATCCTGGGCCAGCAGCACGAGGTCTACATCCGTTTCAACGAGGACGACGTCGAGGACGTGAACTGCGGCGACATCTACTCGGTGTACCGGCCGATCAAGCTGGTCCGGCACCCGTACGTGCGTCGGGCCAAGGTCGGCAACCTGTACCGCATCGTCGGTGAGATCCTGGTCACGGACGTGAACCTGCGGACCGACATCGCGACGGCCACCCTCATCGAGAGCTGGGTCGACATCGGCCGCGGCGACCTGATCACCGACCGCATCCCGGTGAGCACGATGGTGGTCGAGCGGGAGCTGCAGGGACAGATCGAGGGCTCCATCATCGAGCGGCTGGTGCAGGACGCCGACCTGATGCAGGACCGCGAGGTGCTGTGGATCGACCGCGGCAGGAACGCGGGCGTGGAAAACGGCACCATCTTCTGGATCATGCACCAGGGAGATCCGACCGCCGTGACCCGCAAAGCCCGCAAGCTCAACGACGAACTCCCCCAGTACGTGGCCGGCAAGGCGGTGGTGTTCTCGGTGGAAGAATCCTTCGCCAAGGCCGTGCTCGTGGACGCCGCAGAGGAGATCTACGTGGGCGATCCCGTGTACACGGTCATCGAAGAAGCCGACCTGCGCTGACCCCCCCTTTCCGGCCTCTGCCTGCCCTTCCCCCCTTGACGCCAGCGGTCGCCGCTATATAGAAAAGGCGCTTCCCGCGACCGGCCCGCCCCCCTCCGGTCGACACGATGGGGGTGTGGAATGGACGAGCTGACCTACTGGGTGGCGCTCTCCCTGGTCAACCAGCCTGTCGATCTGCGAGCGATGCTGCGCAGGTTCGGGCGGGTCGGGACGTTGTTTGAAAACGTCGATGCCCGCAACGCGATCGGTGCTCCGCTGGCCGACGACGCGGACTCGACCCTGCAAGACGCTGCCGATATCGTTGCCCGCTGTGGCGACCTGGGCGTGCACGTGTGGAGCTACGACTCCCCGCACTACCCGGCCCCGCTCCGGACCATCGCACGGCCACCGCCGGTGCTGTACGCGGTGGGCCGAAGGGATCCCCTGGAGCGGCCGGCCGTGGCCGTGGTCGGCTCGCGACGCTGCAGCGGATACGGCCGCTGGGCGGCGCGGACGCTGGGTCGCCAGCTGTCTGCGGCGGGGGTGTGCGTGGTCTCGGGGATGGCCTTCGGCGTGGACGCCGAGGCCCACGACGGGGCTCTCCGCGGAGGCGGTGGCACCGTGGCCGTCCTCGGCGCCGGCCCCGAACTGGCCTCGCCGGCGTCGCTGGAGCGGCTCTACCGGCGGATCGCACGCGAACAGCTGGTGTTGAGCGAGTTTCCGCCGGGAACGACGCCCCGACCGGCGTACTACCCGCGACGCAACCGGGTCGTCGCCGGGCTTGCCGAGGCCGTGGTGGTCGTGGAAGCCGCGGCCCGCAGCGGGGCGCTGATCACGGCCCGGGAGGCGTTGGCCGAAGGGCGTGAGGTGATGGCTGTCCCCGGACCCATCGACAGCGCCACCAGCGCCGGGACGAACCGTCTCCTGGTGCAGGGGGCGGCGCCGGTGACGCGGGTCGAGGACGTGCTCGGGGTGCTGGACGAGCGACCTCGGGAGGACGACGGGGTCGTCTCCCGGGGAGCCGAGGCGGCGGATCCGGGCGAGGCCCGGCTGACCGCGGCCCTTGCGGCCGGAACGTCGGGCGTCGACGAGTTGATGCGCAGGACCGGGATGAACCTGGTCGAGGTTCGCGCGGCGTTGCTTCGCCTCCGGTTGCAGGGGAGGGTTCGTTCGTGCGGAGGAGACCGATACTGCCGCGTGGAGTGAGCGTGTGACGCGACGGGACGACGGGCCGGACTACCCGGGGCCACCGAGGGCCGCGCTGGACGACCGCGCGACGGTCTTCCTGGAGCGGCTCCGCGAGCTCGGCTATCTCGAGTCCTCGTCGGAGGTAGAGGTCCTCGACCGGGTCTGTGACCGGGTCGTGGGTGTTGCGAGTTTCGAGGTTGTTCGTAGGATTGCCGCCGAAGTGCTGTTCGAGCGGCAGGTGGAGCTGGAACACGATGCCTTCGCTCTCCTCGAAGAGGAGTGGAAGGCGATCTTTCACTAGCGCGTCCGACCGGACGCGTCGCGGATGGCCGCGGCGCCCGGGGTCGGGCCGGAGACACGGATGAGCCGTTCGCTCGTCATCGTCGAGTCGCCTGCCAAGGCGAGGACGATCAAGAAGTACGTCGGCGACGACTTCGAGGTCATCGCCAGCGTGGGACACATCAAGAACCTCCCCGATCACGACCTGGGCGTCGATGTGGAGAACAGCTTCGCGCCCAACTACGAGGTGATCCGCGGCAAGCGGGACATCGTCCGCAAGATCAAGAGCGCGTCCAAGATCGCCGACGACGTCTACCTCGCCCCTGACCCGGACCGCGAGGGGGAGGCCATCGCCTGGCACATTGCCGAGGAGCTCGGGGACCGGGACCGGGTTCACCGGGTCCTGATCAACGAGATCACCCCGGCGGCGGTCAAGGCGGCGCTGCAGGCCCCCCACGCCCTCAACCGGGATCGGTACAACGCACAGCAGACCCGCCGCATCCTCGACCGGCTGGTGGGCTACCAGATCAGCCCGCTGCTGTGGAAGAAGGTCCGGCAGGGGTTGTCGGCGGGCCGCGTCCAGTCGGTGGCGCTGAAGCTGATCGCCGTGCGCGAGGCCGAGATCAAGGCCTTCGTCCCCCGCGAGTTCTGGCGTATCGCCGCGCGGGTCGCCGGTGAGAAGCCGCCGGAGTTCACCGTCCGCTACCACGGCAGTGGAGGCAAGCGTAAGGAGATCAGCGACGGCGACACGGCCCACGGGATCGCGGACGACCTGCGCTCGAATCCCCTGATGATCAAGGAGGTCAAACGCAGGAAGGCGTACCGCAAGCCTCCGGCCCCCTTCATCACCAGCCGGTTGCAGCAGGAGGCCTCCCGCAAGCTCCGATTCACCCCCAAGAAGACCATGCACGTGGCCCAGAGCCTCTACGAAGGCGTCGACCTCGAGAAGGGGGCTCAGGGGCTGATCACCTACATGCGAACCGACTCCACCCGGCTCAGCGACGAGAGCCTGGCGTCGGTGCGTGAGCTGATCGACGAGCGCTATGGGAAGGACTTCGTTCCCGATCAGGCCAATCGCTTCGCCGTCAAGAAGAGCGCCCAGGACGCCCACGAGGCCATCCGGCCCACCGACGTCCGCAACACGCCCGACGTGGTCGCCCCCTACCTGACCTCGGACCAGCTCAAGCTCTACCGGTTGATCTGGAACCGCTTCGTGGCCTGCCAGATGAAGCCGGCCGTGTTCGATCAGGTCACCATCGCGGTCACCTGCGTCGATCACGAGCTGCGGGTCAAGGGCAGCGTCCAGATCTTCGCCGGGTTCATGGCCGTGTACACCGAGGGCAAGGACAACGACGAGGAGGACGACAAGGACGTCTTGCTGCCGAACGTGGCTCAGGGCCAGGAGCTGCGCCTGCTCGAGGTCTCGCCCACCCAGCACTTCACCGAGCCACCGCCGCGCTACACGGACAGCACGCTGATCCGCGACCTGGAGGACAAGGGCATCGGCCGGCCGTCCACCTACGCGATGATCCTCAGCAACATCCAGGACCGGGAGTACGTGCGCAAGCGCAAGGGGCGTCTGCACCCCACGGATCTGGGCATGACGGTGAACATGCTGCTGGGGGAGAGCTTCCCGGACATCATCAACGAGACCTTCACCGCGGATCTGGAGAGCCGCCTGGACAGCGTGGCCGAGGGGAGCCTGGACTGGCAGGGCGTGCTGGTGCAGTTCTACGACCGCTTCGAGCATCAGCTCGAGGACGCCAAGACCTCGATGCGCAACATCAAGCGCGAAGGTGTGCCCACCGAGTTCACCTGCGACAAGTGCGAAAAGCCCATGGTGCTCAAGTGGGGCAGGAACGGACAGTTCCTGGCGTGCAGTGGCTTCCCGGACTGCCGCAACACCATGAACGTCGAGCAGGACGAGGACGGCAACATCAAGCCGGTCAGCCGCGAGGTCGCCACCGACCAGACCTGCGACAAGTGCGAAAGTCCGATGGTCATCAAGCACGGGCGCTACGGCAAGTTCCTGGCCTGCAGCGGCTTCCCCGAGTGTCGCAACACCCAGCCCCTTCAAGCGCGCGCCCCCGGCGGGACCGCGGAAGCGGAGGAGGAGCCCGAGGGCGAGCTCCCTCCCTGCCCCAAGTGTGGCTCCCCCACCGTGCGTCGCCGAGGCCGCTACGGCACCTTCGTGGCCTGCTCTGCCTACCCCAAGTGCAAGACCATCGTCCGCAACAAGGGCGAGGGAAAAGGCAAGGGCAAGGGCAAGGGCAAGGGCAAGGGCCGTCGCAAGAGCGGCTGATCCACATTGGACCCGGACATCGTCCACGTCGTCGGAGGCGGCCTTGCGGGCTGCGAGGCCGCCTACCAGCTGGCGTCCCGGGGCGTGCCGACCCGCCTGTACGAGATGCGCCCCGCCCGGCTCACCGGGGCCCACCAGGGGGGAGGACTGTCCGAGCTGGTCTGTAGCAACTCGCTGGGATCCGACGGCGACGCCAACGCTCCGGGGGCCCTGAAGCGGGAACTCCGGTCCCTCGGTTCGATGCTCATGGACACCGCTGGACGTTGCCGGGTCCCTGCCGGCTCGGCGCTGGCCGTGGACCGAGGCGAACTCTCCCGCCTCGTCGCCGGGGAGCTCGGGCGCCTCGGCAGTCTCGAGATCGTCCGCGCGGCGGTCGAGGACCTCGGTCCACTGGAGGGGTCGACGGTCCTGTTGTGCAGCGGGCCGCTCACCTCGCCCGAGCTGGCCGGATCCCTGGCAGAGCTCACCGGCACCCGACACCTGTACTTCTACGACGCCATCGCCCCCATCGTGGACGCGGACACACTCGACGAGGAGCCCATGTTCCGCGCGTCCCGCCGGGAGACGGGGGAGGGCGACTACCTCAACATCCCGCTGGATCGGGAGGCGTACGACGGATTCGTCGACGAGCTCGTGTCCGCCAGCCGGGTTGCGCGACACCCCTTCGAGGAGGAGAAGCTCTTCGAGGCCTGCCAGCCCATCGAGAGCATCGCCGCCCGGGGCAAGGACAGCCTTCGCTTCGGGCCGCTGAGGCCGGTGGGCCTGGACGATCCGCGGACCGGACGCTGGCCGCACGCCGTGGTCCAGCTGCGCGCCGAGAACCTCGAGCGCACCGCGTACGGGCTGGTGGGCTTCCAGACGCGGTTGCGGCACCCGGAGCAACGGGCCCTGCTGCGCCGCCTTCCCGGGCTGGAGCGGGCAGACTTCCTGCGGCTGGGCAGCATCCACCGCAACACGTACGTGGACGCGCCGTCCTGTCTCGACCGCGAGCTGCGGTTGGCGGAGCACCCCTGGCTCCGCATCGCGGGGCAGCTCGCGGGCTGCGAGGGTTACGTGGAGTCGTCCGCCCTGGGGCTGATGGCCGGGCTGTGGGTGCTGGCGGAGCGGGCGGGGCGGACCCTGCCGCCACCCCCGCCGGTGACGATCCTCGGCGGCCTGCTCACCGCCCTCGCCACCCCGACCAAGCGTGGCTTCTCGCCGGTGAACGCCAACTTCGGCCTGGTCCCGCCCCTGGAGCGGGAGCCCGGCCGACGACGCAAGCTCCCCCGCCGGGAACGGCGGGCGCGGATGGCCGAACGCGCCGTGGTCGCCATGGCGGAGTACGCGGCCGGGGCCCTGGCAGCGGCCGGGAGCCGGGTGTAGGTCCGGCGGCTCTGCGGTGGTCTTGACACCTATTTCCCTCCGTCCGACCCTGGTGCGGTGAGGATCGACGCGGCCATCGAGCACTTCCTGGAGCACCTCAGGGTGGAGGCCGGCGCCTCGGCCCACACCCTCAAGGCCTACGGCACCGATCTTGCGCAGTTCGCGGCCTTCGCGGACGGCGAGGCCGGGGTGACCGAGGTCGAGGCGGTAGACCATCGGCTGGTGCGGCGGTTCCTGGCGTCGTTGACCCGCGTGGCCCCGTCGACCTCCAGCCGCAAACTCTCGGCCCTGCGAAGCCTGTTCGACTCCCTGGTCCGGGAGGACCGGCTCGCCTCCAACCCGGCGCGGCGGGTCAGGGCCCCCAAGGTGCGGCGGGACCTGCCGACGTTCCTGACGGCCGACGAGGCCGCCCGACTCCTGGACGGGCGACCCGACGCCGACACCCCGCTGGGCGTGCGCGACGCGGCGATCCTGGAGCTGCTGTACGGTGCCGGCCTGCGCGTCGCGGAGCTGGTGGCCCTGGACGTGGATCAGGTGCGCCCGGATCGGCCGCTGTTCCGCGTCACCGGCAAGGGGCGCAAGGAGCGCGAGGTGCCCCTGGGGCCACCCGCGCGCCACGCGCTGGAACGGTACCTCGGTGTGCGGGGTCGGCTGGTGGCCGGGGGTCGTGAAGAGGCCCTCTTCCTCAACGCCCGGGGTGGGCGGCTCGGAGACCGCAGCATCCGGCGGATCGTCAAGCGCGAGGGGCTGGTGTCCGACCTGCTCAAGGACCTCCACCCCCACGCCCTCCGCCACAGCTTCGCGACCCACCTGCTCGAAGGGGGCGCGGACCTGCGATCGATCCAGGAGCTCCTCGGGCACGCCAGCCTGGCCACGACCCAGCGCTACACCCACCTCACGGTGGCCCAGCTGATGGAGATCTACGAGGCCTGTCACCCGCGGGCGTGAGGACTTCCCGCAGCCGCAGGAGTGATTACGTTGGCCGCTGGCCCCAGGGGGGCCACGAGGAGACCGACATGGAGCAGATGAAGGGTACGACCGTCATCGCCGTCCGGCGGGGCGACCGCGTGGCCATGGGAGGGGACGGCCAGGTCACCCTCGGGAACACGGTGATCAAGTCCGGCGCCACCAAGGTCCGCCGGCTCTACGGCGACCGGATCCTGGCGGGATTCGCGGGATCCACGGCCGACGCGATCACGCTGTTCGAACGCTTCGACGCCAAGCTCGACGCCCACGGCGGCAACCTGGTGCGGGCCGCGGTGGAGCTGAGCAAGGAGTGGCGAACCGACAAGTACCTCCGCCGGCTGGAGGCCATGTTGCTGGTGGCCGATCGCGAGCGTCTGCTGCTGTTGACGGGCACCGGTGACGTGCTCGAACCGGAGGGGGGCGTGAGCGCGGTGGGCAGCGGGGCGGGCTTCGCCGTCGCGGCGGCGCGGGCGCTGCTGGACGCCACGGACCTCCCCCCGGGGGACGTGGTCCGCCGGTCGCTGGAGGTGGCCGCGGAGATCTGCATCTACACCAACGCTCGCATCGAGGTGCTCGAGCTGGATGGGAAGGAGGCCCGGTGATGGTGGAGACCGAGCTCGCTACGGCCCTGACGCCGGTGCAGGTGGTCGAGGCCCTGGACCGCTTCATCATCGGCCAGGACGACGCCAAGAGAGCCGTCTCGATCGCCCTGCGAAATCGCTGGCGGCGGCGGCAGGTGGACGAGGACCTGCGGGACGAGATCTCGCCGAAGAACCTCATCCTCATCGGCCCCACGGGGGTCGGCAAGACCGAAGTTGCCCGGCGCCTCGCCGCCCTGGCCAACGCGCCCTTCGTCAAGGTCGAGGCGAGCAAATTCACCGAGGTCGGCTACGTGGGCAAGGACGTGGAATCCATGGTCCGCGATCTCGTCCAGATCGCGGTCAACATGATCCGCAAGGAGGAGACCGAGCGGAACCGCAAGCGGGCCGCCGAGGTGGCCGAGGAACGGCTGCTCGACCTGTTGTTGCCCAAGTCCCAGGGCGCCCAGAACATCCCTCCGGGGGATCCCGTGGCCAGGGAGGAGGCCGAGCTGCGGGCCAACCGCCACCGGGAGAAGATGCGTACCTGGCTCCAGGAGGGAAAACTCGACGCGCGGGAAGTGGAACTCACCACCCAGGGACGCACCGGTCCCCACGTGGAGGTCATCTCCGGCCAGGGCGTCGAGGAGATGGGCATCAACATCCAGGAGATGCTGGGCAACCTGATGCCCAGTCGGCCCAGGCAGCGGCGCGTCCAGGTGCCCGCGGCGCTGGAGATCCTCACCCAGGAGGAGGTGGACAAGCTCATCGACCAGGAGAAGGTGGTCGCCCTGGCGCTGGAGAGGGCCCAGGAGAACGGCATCGTGTTCCTCGACGAGATCGACAAGATCGTCGGTGGGGACGAACGCTCCGTCCGCGGCCCCGACGTCTCCCGGGCGGGCGTGCAGCGGGATATCCTCCCCATCGTCGAGGGCAGCGCGGTGACCACCAAGTACGGGATCGTCCACACGGATCACATCCTGTTCGTGGCCGCCGGGGCGTTCCACGGCTGCAAGCCCAGCGACCTGATCCCCGAGCTGCAGGGTCGCTTCCCGATCCGGGTGGAGCTCCAGTCCCTGGGCAAGGAGGAGTTGCGCCGGATCCTCGTGGAGCCCGACAACTCCCTGATCCGCCAGTACACGGCCCTACTGGGCACCGAGGGGCTCGACCTGGAGTTCACCGACGGGGCCATCGCACGCATCGCCGAGATCGCCGCGGAGGTGAACGAGGTCACCGAGAACATCGGCGCTCGGCGGTTGCACACCGTGATGGAGAGGCTGGTGGACGAGGTGTCCTTCGACGCCGATCAGCGCTCGGGTGAGCGCTTGGTGATCGATCCGGCCTACGTGGATGATAAACTGGCATCGGTCGTGGAAGATCGCGACCTGAGCCGGTACATTCTGTAGGACAGAGGCAGAGATCACCCGATGACCCAGGATTCCAAACCCGACCTCGAGCCCGTCGAGCCCGTCGAGCCCGCCGAGACCGAGACCGAATTCGTGATCGAGGACGACGCCGAGGAGGAGGGGTCCAACGTCGGCATCGCCCCCGAGCCCGGGACGGGGGTGATCCTCCCCGACGGCACGCAGCTCGGCATCGATTCAGGGCAGCAGGCGCGAATCGACCTGTTGTACGACGGCCTCGAGCAGGCCACCTACTACGAAATCCTCCAGATCAGCCGGGAGGCCCCGACCCGCGCCATCAAGCGCGCTTACTACAAGCTGTCCCGTGAGTTCCACCCCGATCGTTTCTTCCGCCGGGAGCTCGGCCCGTACAAGCCCAAGCTCGAACAGGTGTTCGCCAAGATCAACGAGGCCTACCGCGTTCTGAGCGACGCCTCGAGTCGGGCGGACTACGACGCGAAGTCATTCCAGGAGGAGCTGGGACCCTCGGGCCAGATGTCCATGGCGACCCACGAGGTGACGTTCAGAAGCACCCAGCCGATGCGGAGGGCCAGGGACAGCGGGCAGGTCAAGAGCAAGCGAAAGAAGGCCGAGGCGCCCGCCTTCCTCAAGAAGGCTCAGGAGGAACTGACGAATCGCCTGCGAAAGGCGCGCAGGTCCTACATGATCGGCCAGCGCCACTACGAGGCCGGGGAGTACGAGGAGGCCGCGGCGCACTTCCAGCAGTCGATGATGCTCGACCCGAAGAACCAGGACGCCGGGGACAAGTTCCGCCTCTCTCTGGAGCGCGGCCGCAACACCAAGGCCGAGCAGCACTGGCTCTCGGGGCAGGAAGCCATCAAGCGCGAGCAGCACCAGGAAGCGGCCGCCCATTTCAAGGAGGCGGTCAACTGCAAGCCCACCAAGGGCAAGTACTATTTCTCGTTCGGCAAGCTGGTCTGGGAACAGACGATGCGCCATCGCACCGCCATCGAGCTTCTGAGAATGGCGGTGGAGAAAGAACCGAACCGGATGGAATTCCTCGTGGAGCTCGCCAAGGCCTACGAAAATGTGGGAATGCCTACGAGCGCCCTCAAGGCCTTCGAGCGCGCCTCCCACATCGACCCCCAGAACGACGACGTGAAGAAGGCACTCAAGCGATTGCGGTGACTTAGGAGAGCATGGCAGAATACCCAGTCGACGCTGGGAGCACTGTCGGCAGTAGGTTCCGCACTCGGACGAGGGGGGCCGGGGAGCCCGGCCTGGGCGGAGGGAGCAGCGGTAGATGGAACCCGTGATCGGCATCGACCTGGGTACGACGAACTCGTGTGTAGCCATTGTCGAGGACGGCCAACCGCAGGTGATCCCCAATCGAGGGGGATATCCGACCACGCCTTCGATCGTGGCATTCACCGAGGCGGGCAAGCGCCTGGTGGGTCACATCGCCAAACGGCAGGCGGTCACCAACTCGACCAATACGATCTTCGGAGCCAAGCGGCTGATCGGCCGCAGGTTCGCCTCGGACGAGGTCCGCAAGACCACCGAGACCGTCGCCTACCAGATGGTCGAGGGCCAGGACGGGGACACGCGCATCGTCGCGGGCAACCGCGAGTACAGCGTGCAGGAGATCTCCGCCTTCGTTCTGGCCGAGATGAAGAAGATCGCCGAGGACCACCTGGGCCAGGAGATCTCCAAGGCGGTCATCACCGTACCCGCGTACTTCGGTGACGGACAACGCCAGGCCACCAAGAACGCCGGGGCCATCGCCGGCCTCGAGGTGATCCGGATCATCAACGAGCCCACCGCCGCGGCCCTGGCCTATGGCCATGAGAAGAACATCAACCGCAGCATCGCGGTCTACGACCTGGGTGGTGGCACCTTCGACATCAGCATCATGACCGTCGACGAGGGGGTCTACGAGGTGCTCTCCACCTCGGGGGACACCTTCCTCGGTGGGGTCGATTTCGACAACCGCGTCATCGACCACCTCGCCGAGACGTTCCACTCCCAGCACGGCATCGATCTACGTCAGGACAAGATCGCCCTGCAGCGCCTCAAGGAGGCCGCCGAGAACGCCAAGTGCGAGCTCAGCTTCAAGCAGTCGCTGGAGGTGACCCTCCCCTTCATCGCCAGCAAGGACAACGTCCCGATCCACCTCCAGCAGGAGCTGACCCAGAAGCAGCTCGAGGAGCTGGTCGGGGATCTGGTGGAGCAGAGCATCGACATCTGCAAGTCGGCGCAGAACAGCTCGGGACTCTCCCTGGACGAGATCGACGAGGTCATCCTGGTCGGTGGCCAGACCCGCATGCCGATGGTCCAGCGTCGGGTCGAGGAGGCCTTCGGCAAGCCCGCCAGCAAGGGGCTCAACCCGGACGAGGTCGTGGCCCTCGGCGCGGCGCTGCAGGCGTCGGCGTTGGTGGGTGGTCAGGAGGGTCCGCTGCTGCTGGACGTGACGCCCAAGACCCTGGGCATCGCGACCGTGGGCGGGCGGTTCTCCGGATTGATCACCAAGGACACCACCATCCCGGTCCAGAAGTCCCACTCCTTCACCTCCGTCAACGACAACCAGTCGGCGGTGAAGATCGTCGTGCTGCAGGGGGAGAGCGACCAGGCGGTCGAGAACGAGCTGCTGGGCGAGTTCCTCCTCGGCGGCATCCGCCCGGCACCCAAGGGCGTGCCGGACATCCTGGTGACGTTCTCGATCGATGCCGACGGCGTGGTCTCGGTGGGGGCGCTGGACCGGGACACGGGCAAGGAACAGTCCATCACCGTCATCCTCTCGGGTGGGATGTCCAAGGAAGAGCTGGAGGCCCTGATCCAGGAGCAGGCGAGCCAGGAGGTCGCAGAGCGTGACGCCGACGACCTGGCGAAGCTGATCTACCACGTGGAGAGCCTGCACTCGTCGCTGATGCAGAAGCTGCCCGTGGCTGAGCAACTCCTCGGCGCGGAGCAGGTCGACGAGTTCATCAACCTGGGCGTGACCGTCAAGAAGAAGGTCGCAGCGCGGGACCGCGGAGCGCTCAAGGAGCTCCAATCCTCGCTGCAGAGCGCCATAGACACCATCGACAAGCAGGAGAGCTGAAGGGCCCACGCCCGCTCCCCCGCCGGAGATCGCTTCGATGTCCTCAAGCCACTCCGAACAGGAGGTCCAGGACCTTCTCGATCAGGGACTGGTCGCCCTGGTCGACGGCAAGGTCCAGGAGGCGATCGTCACCTGGATGAAGGTGCTCGACATCGACGCCAACGAACCTCGAGCGCTGGACTACCTGGAGACACTCGAGGTCATCGAGCCGCGCTCGCAGACCGCGGACCCCGACGACGAGAATGGCGGCGGCGTGGGCGTCGAGGTGCCCGAGACCGGCGAGTGGTCGGCCCCGTTCGAGTCCCAGTCGGAGATCGACGTCATCGCTCCCCAGGACGGGGAGGGCGCGGAGTTCTCCGGGACGCCCATCGGCGAGGAGGAGAAGGCCGATCTGCTGGAGCAGGTGAAGGCGGAGCGCGAGGCGAACAACATCAGCGCGGCGCTCGACATCTGCGACGAGATCCTCAAGCGCTCGCCAGGAGACCTGGACACCCAGGTGCTGGCGGACGAGATCAAGGAGGAGCTGGTCTCCTTCTACATCGAGGATCTCAAGCCCCTCGACCAGGTCCCGGAGTTGGCGGCAGACGCCGATATCCTCGAGCTCTCTCTCGACCCCATCGGCGGATTCTTGCTCAGCCAGATCGATGGCCGGATCACCCTCGAGGAGCTGCTGACGATCATGGGTACCTTCGACCAGTACCGTGTGGTCTCGGCTCTCCACCTGTTCATCAACCAGGAGATCCTCCGACTCAATCCGGCGGAGTAGCACCGGTCCCCGGGATCGGTTCCTAGCGGCGCGGCCGTTGACGGCGGTGCGCGTCTTCGAGGAGCGGACGTGGCGAACCTCGTACTCGTGGGCTGCCAGTGGGGGGACGAGGGCAAGGGGCGGGTCACCGACCTGCTCGCGGAGCGGGCGCAGGTCGTCGTGCGATTCCAGGGAGGACCCAACGCGGGCCACACCCTGATCGTGGACGACCAGGAGTTCGTCCTGCACCTGGTGCCCTCGGGCATCCTCTACCCGGACACCCTGTGCGTGATCGGCAATGGCGTGGTCGTCGATCCGGCCCTGCTGATCACCGAGCTCGACCAGCTGGACGCCCTGGGACACGACACCGGCCCCAGGCGTCTGAAGATCAGCGACCGCGCCACCGCGATCATGCCCTACCACCGGCTGCTGGACGGCAAGGGCGAGCGGGAGCGGGGCGCGGGACGGATCGGCACCACCGGCCGAGGCATCGGCCCCTCGTACGAGGACAAGGTGGCCCGGCGGGCCGTCCGGATGGGCGACCTCTTGCATCCCGCTCGGTTGCGGTCGCGGCTGGAGGCCTGTCTACCCGACCTGCGCCGTCGACTGGGTACGGACGGGGTGGGTGTGGACCTGATGGAGCTCATGCGCCTGGGGCGGGCCTGGGGCGAGCGCCTGCAGGAGCACATCGTCGACACCTCCGCGGTGATCCACGAACGCATGGTCCACGGAGACTCCGTGCTCTTCGAGGGGGCCCAGGGCACGATGCTCGACATCGACCACGGGACCTACCCCTTCGTCACCTCCAGCAACACCGTGGCGGGCAACGCCTGCGTGGGTTCGGGTGTGGGGCCCACGGACATCGATGCCGTCCTCGGCGTCGTCAAGGCCTACGCCACGCGGGTGGGGGAGGGGCCCTTCCCCACCGAGGAGTTCGACGAGGTCGCCCAGAAGCTGCGCAAGGCCGGCGGCGAGTTCGGCTCCACCACCGGCCGCCCGCGGCGCTGCGGTTGGTTCGACGCGGTCATCGCCCGCCGCTCCGCCGCCCTCAACGGACTCACCGGCCTGGTGCTGACCAAGCTCGACGTGCTCAGCGGCCTGGACGAGATCTGCGTGGGGACCGGCTACCGGGTCTTCGACGAGCCCGTCCTGCGCTTCCCCTGCTGTGTGGACGAACTCGCCCGATGCGAGCCCCACTACGACACCGTCCCGGGCTGGCACGAGGACATCTCCGATGTTCGGGAGTTCGACGACCTCCCCGAGGCCGCCCAGTCGTACGTGAATCGCCTCGAACAGCTGGTCGGCGTCCCCATTCGCATGATCTCCGTCGGGCCCCGGCGTGAACAGATCATCCACCGCTCCGACCCCTTCACCGGTCGCGGAATCGCTTGACACCAATCCAGGCTCTGGGTAATTACGCATTCGCCTGAACGACACGCCGGTGACCCCATCGTCTAGTCAGGCCTAGGACACCGGGTTTTCATCCCGGCAACACGGGTTCAAATCCCGTTGGGGTCACCATTCTTTTAATTTCAAGTACTTAGCGTTTTGCCCGATTGGCCAGGTCCACCCACTGAACACGAGGTGGACACGAGCCGTGCAGCACTTCTCCCCCCAGGTTCCCGTTCGGTGCTACGGAACCTAAAGACAGATCGCGGCAGAAAGTTCGGCGTTAAGAGGGGGGATTGTGGCTACCGCGGCGGTCAGGATTGGCCAGAAGGCCCGTGGATCTACGTAGTGTCGCGCCCGTACCCCCTGAGGCGCATGCCCCATCAGGTGATCGATCGCCGCATCCGACACCCCCGCTTCCACCATGTGAGAGATGAACCGTTTGCGGAACACTCTGCCCGGATGCCCCCGCCAGCGATCCTCCGGCACCTCCGCCCGCGCCCAGGCCTCCCCCGTGGTCGAGTGCGGATCCCGCGGCATCGCCGGCCCCACGATCGCCGCATCCCCCTCGGGCCGCCCGTCTCTCATCTTCCATGCCAGCAGTAGATGGGCGAGGGGAGGGGCCACCGGGATCCAGCGGTCCAGCGCCGACTCCTGCTCGCTCTTGGTCACCCGCATGTGCAGCGCCGGACCACGCCCCTCCCAGTCCGGATCGTGGTCGTCCCAGGCGAATCCCCCCGCCTGGGACACCCGTAGCCCAGTGAAACGCATGATCAGCGCCGCGCGCCGTACCTCCTCGGCCCGCTCCGTGAGCTGGGCGATCATCCGGTCGATCTCCTCGAAGGTAGGCGCCAGCACCTGTTTGGACGGGGGCATGTGGACCCTGGGCATGTCCACCAGAGCCACGTTCGCCGGGTACTGCCGCGCGGCCCAGCCCCAGAACGCCCGGATCATCCGCGCGTACGCCGATAGCGTCCCCGGCTTGCTGCCTTTCGCACGCCGTTGGGCCAGGAACCCCGACACCGCGTCCCGGTTCAGCACCGCCAGACCTGGCGCCGCCACCGCCCGCCCTCGACAAAACCCCAGGAACAGCTGCCGCAGCACCGTCTGATACATCCGCAGCGTGGCAGGACGCGCCGCCGGCTTCTCCGCCGTCCCCGCCGTCCGCTCCCGGATGTACGCGTCCACGAGCTGCTCCAGGTCCACCGGCGCCGCCCTGGCCGGGAACCACGCCCCCGCCGTGTCGATGGTCAGCTTGATCTCCCGGTCCAGCCGCTCCGCCTCCCTCCGGGTGGTCCCCTTCGGCATCGAGAACGACCGGGGGTTCTTCTCCCCCTTGTTCCGGTACCGAACCCGCCACCGATCCCCTCGCTGATGAACGCTCATCGCTCCTCCCGTGCTGTCGAGATAACACGGGTTACGACATTCAACCGCTATATGTCAAGGAGATCTTCTCGATGAAGGGGATGGAGTGGACACGAAGATGGGCGGATGGCACGGGCAACTCGCTGCCCGTGGACTCCTCCATCCCAGCCCACCAAACCCGGGTGCCACGGCCGGCTTGCCCGGCCGTGTTGCCCCCCAAACTACCGATCCCGCCTCCCCTCCCACCACCCCCGCAGCCCGTCCGGATCCCACCTCAAGTGCCTCCTCTGCGTCCCATCCCCGACCTCCTCCCCCGGGATGTCCAGCCCTGCCCCCAGGTCCTCCCGAGCAGCCGCATACAACCTCGCCGCCCTCACCCGCAGCACCCTGGCCGCCTCCTTCGTCCCGATCCTCCTCGGCTCCGGTCCCGGCTCCTCGGGGCCCTCCGCCCCCGGCGGGGCGGGGCGGCCGCGGGGGGGGGGGGGGGGGGGGCG
>CAZITQ010000161.1:0-22900 GCA_964542165.1 uncultured Rickettsiales bacterium | reverse complement strand
CCTGGATCGACGCGGTGGAGTACATGCTCTGCGGCGCGGGCACCCTGCAGATCACCACCGGGGTGATCCACTACGGTTACCGCATCGTCGAGGACATCCTCGAAGGCATGTCCTACTTCATGGACCAGCACGGCTTCGAGTCGGTGGACGACTTCATCGGTGCGGCCCTGCCCCGGACCGTGCCCACCGACCAGTTCGATCTGGACCACCAGGGGGTCGCGGCCTACGACCTGGACCGCTGCATCGGGTGTGGCCAGTGCCACATCGTCTGCCAGGACGCCGGCGGCCAGTGCCTGGCGTGGGACGAGCTGTCCCGGCGCCCGGTCATGGACGAGAGCCGCTGCCTGGGCTGCATGATCTGCTCGTTCATCTGTCCGATCAGCGACCCGCCGCTGATCTCGCCCAGGGCGGTGCCGGGTAAGCCGGAGGTGATCCCGCCGGTCTCGGACTGACGCCGGAGGTGGGCGCGACGTGACCCCTCGATTCCCGATCGCCGTCCTGCTGACGATCTTCGCGCTGTCGGCGTTGCCGGCCCGGGGTGACGACGGAGAACCGTCGCCGGAGGCCCCCCGGGAGATTCATCTCTTCGCCGGCGGCCTGATGTTCCACCTCACCCCCGTGAAGATCACGGGCATCGACGACGTGCCGACCCGGGCGGCCGGCGGCATCGGCGGCGGCATGCAGTTCTATCTCGGCCGCCACCTGCGCCTGGGGGGCATGGGCAGCTCGGGTTCGATGAAGTTCGGGGAGTTCGACAGCCCCTACCGCGCCACCATGGGGGCCTTCACCGCCGTGGGGGCGATCCCCCTGGGTCCGGTGGACCTGGACCTGGGCGTGGCCATCGGCGGCCAGAAGATCGTGGTCCACCACTACCGGGCGGAGCTGCCCGGCGGCGGCCACGACGTGGACCGGATCGAGCGGGAGGCCTTCGCGGTGCTGCCCTCGCTGGCCCTGGAGATCCCGATCATCCGCCGGCTGCGGATCCTGGTGCTCGCCCACTACTACCACCCCCACTGGCAGGGCGAGTTCACCGGGCACACGGTCACGGTCCACCTGGGGCTGTGGTTCAACACCTACGTCAGGCCGAAGGCCGCGGGGGGCGGCTGATCGGCCCGGGGGTACCCGCCATGGTCCTCCAGCGATTCTCGATCCTCGCAGCCCTCGGGCTCCTCGTGGCGCTGGGCTGTCCCGAGGAACCCGACGACGACGACGTGCACGGAGACGACGACGTCACAGGGGACGACGACAGCACCGGCGATGACGACGACGACCTGCCCGGGGGGATCCACGGGGTGGACGGCATCGATCCGGACCTCCCCCGGGACGATCTCGAGCCCCTGGGGGCGATGGTCGCCGACGCGGACGTGGTCGCCCTGGGGGAGACCATCCACACCTCTGGCGGCTTCTACCAGGCCAAGAATCGGCTGATCCGCTACCTGGTCGAGGAGGAGGGATTCCGGGCGGTGGCCATCGAGTCGCCCTGGGTCGACGCGGATCTCGTGGCGGAGTACGTGGACACGGGAGGTGGAGACGCGGCGGACGCGGTGATCGATGGGCTGTTCATGGTCTGGGCCGGCGAGGCCCTGCTCTCGCTGGTCGAGTGGCTTCGCACCTGGAACGTGGACCACCCCGACGACACCGTGGCCTTCTTCGGCTTCGACATCCAGCAGCCGTGGGCTGACGGCCCGGGGCTGAAGCAGTTCGTCCAGGAGGCTCTCCCGGCCGAGGCCGAGGCCCTGACCGCCCGGATCGACCGCTGCAACGGTGCGGATGCCTCGGACGCGTACGAATACTATGCCGACCCCGACGCCACCCTGGTCGACGAGGAGGACCACGCCGCCTGCGAGGAGGTCCTCGACGAACTGATCCTGCGCTTCGAGGACGAGGAAGCGCAGCTCGTGGCGGCCACGTCGCACGAGGCGCTGGCCTACGCCTGGATTCACCTCGTCGGCCTGGCCGCCTGGGAGGGGGAGATCTCCCTCTACTACACCGACGTGGCCGGATCCTACGAGGCCCGCGACGAGGGCATGGCCGACGTGTTCCTGAGGATGTGGGAGCTGCGGCACCCGGAAGCCCGCGTGGCCCTGTGGGCCCACAACTGGCACATCGCGGCCCACACCGAGGACATGGTCGCCTCGTCCATCCCCGCCCGGAACATGGGTGGCTTCCTCGACGACGCCCTGGGCGACCTCTACGCCCCCATCGGCCTGCTGGCCTACCAGGTCTCCATCGACTGGCCCGGCATGATGAGCGGCCCTCTGGATCCCCCCGCGGACGAGAACAACGTGGCCCTGATGCTCCACGAGCTGGGCCGCGAGTACCTGCTGGTCGATCTGGAGTTCCCGGGTGCAGCGGATCCCTTCCTCACGCCGGGTGAGACCTACCGAATCGGCACCAGCCAGACCGGCTCGGACCGGCTGGTCCCGGCGGAACACTATCGCGGCCTGTTCTACCTGGACGAATCCCCGGCGATGGATGGCCTGGGCTGGTAGGTCCGGTGTGTGGATGGTGAGGAAGAACAGGTACATCCCCGCGGGTGTTGGATGACACCGACCAGGCGCATGTCGTCGGGCCGGAATTCGTGGTCGATCTCCAGCCACCGGTACGCAGGATCCGCCGAATCGTCGTCGTCCCCGTCCACCGAACCCGGGCATCGCTGCTGAACCTCGCCGAGGAATGCCCAGCCCACCTGCTCCAGCTGTTCCGAGGACAGCCAGCCGTCGACGCCCCAGGCGACCAGGATCTCGTCGAACGCTCCGAGCAGGTCCTCCTCCGCATCACGGATGCAGTCCGCGAGGCTGTCGTCCTCGATTCCCACGAGCACCACGTAGTGCAGGGCCCCCCCGTCCAGCCCGACCACGTGGTAGTCACCGCTGACCGGGAGCAGGACGGCCGTGGTCCGCTCGCTTCGACCGAGCAGGCTCGCGAGGGGGCCGCTGGCGGCGGGGGCTCCGCCCAACAGCGCCAGGCCCCCGAGTCCGACGAGCTGGTGCATCACCCGGCGCCTGCTGGGGAGGGGCGGATGCTCCGGGTAGCCCGCGTCGTGGGGCCCCCGTCTGGGCTGGCGTCTCATCCTCTCCCCACCGGCCATCGTCGTCCGAGCGACCGGTTTTTTCCTCCTCGAGGAAATTCTACGCGGTCCGGTCGCACGAGTCGCCGCGTCGTTCCGCCCCGCGGGAGTTCGGGCGTGTCTGGATCGAGAGCGAGGGTTCCGCTCTGGCGGTTCAGGGAGCCGTGGAAGGATTCCAGCCCGTGAACAGCCCCTCCTCGAAGGTGTCGAGGAGATCCATGTCCCGCCCTTCGAGCTCGAAGTCGAACACGTCGGCGTTCTCGGCGATGCGGTCGCGGCGGACCGACTTGGGCAGCACCACCAGGTCGTGCTGCAGTGCCCAGCGGATCAGGATCTGGGCCGGGGACCTGCCGTGGCGGCGAGCCACGGCGTCGAGGGTGGGATCGCTCAGCCGCTGGCCCTTGGTCAGCGGGCTGTAGGCCTCCACCGGCATCCCGTGGACCGCGCAAGCGCGGCGCACGTCCCGCTGCTGGAGGAAGGGGCTGACCTCGATCTGGTTCACGTCCGGTGGCCGCCCCGTCGCCGCGAACAGCTCGTCCAGGTGGTGGACCATGTAGTTGCTGACCCCGATGGCCCGGCACAGGCCGTCCTCGTGGGCCCGCACCAGGGCCTCCCAGGTCTCCAGGCGCAGCTCGGGCACGGGCCAGTGGATCAGGTACAGGTCCACCGCATCCAGTCTCAGCCGGTCCAGGCTGCGCTCCAGAGCGTCGCGGGTCCGGTCCCTGCCGTGGTCGTCGTTGAACAGCTTGGTGGTGACGAAGACCTCGTCCCGGGCCATCCCCGACTCCACCAGCGCCTGCCCAACGTCCCCTTCGTTGCCGTAGATCTTGGCCGTATCGATGTGCCGGTAGCCCACTTCCAGCGCACACAGCACCGCGTCGCGAGTCTCGTCCCCGCGCCCGGAACGGAACACCCCGAGCCCCAGGCGGGGGATCTCGACGCCGTTTCGAAGTCGGCGGGTCGAACCGATATGGAGTGTCATCTGTCCTCCGTGGTCCACACCCTAGGTCCCACCGTGCCGGGGGCAAGCGATGCGAAGCGTCAGCGTTCCCGCTGGGCGAGGGGGCGGTCCAGGGCGGCCGCGACCCGCCGGGCGATCCGGTGACTGGTCTCCTGCTCGGTGAGATCGGGCGCGCGTCCGCCACCGATGGGCAGGGTGAGATCGCCGTCGTCGGACACCAGCGTCAGGTAGAAGTGGGCGAAGCGGGCGCCGCGGGCGAACACCGTCTCGGTGACCAGGACGACCTCCCGGACGCGGTCCACGGACGTGGACGTCTTGGCCTTGCCCTCGACGCGGATCGATCCGCTCGAGGTGTCGATGAGCAGGCGCTGCGGGGGGTGAATCGACCGCAGGACCAGCACGGCACCCAAGACGCCGATCACGAAGACGCAGGCCCCACCTACCGCGAGGCCGAGGATGATCCAGAGGTCCGGGCCGCCGCTGCGGACGAGATCCACGACCTTGCCGAAGTTGAAGAGGAGGCCGCCGCCGCCCACCAGCAGCGGGATCGCCATGAACATCAGGGCGCCCTGGAGCACCGACGGCGGGCGATAGGTCACCTCGATGCCGCCGGGCCTGAGCTGCCGGAGCGTCCCGATCCGCGTCTCGAGCCCATCGTCCATGACCCACCTCGATGATTCGCCGCGCCCGACCTCCACCCGTGGGGCGTCCGAAGCGCTCGACCCCGGCGGGCTGGCGGGAAGGGCGATTGTACCCGTCCCGCGGACCGCGCCCTCGGTCCGCAACCCGAGCGTTCGGCTCCGACCGAACCCTCGTGTTCTTCCCCCTCGCGGAAGGCGACAGAGGTTCGGTCGTCCGGGTGTTCGATCACTCCCCCGGCGTGGGAGTTTCGTGGCGTTCGGACGGACTGCCCGGTCTCTGCTCCGGTCCCTCCGGGACCGTCAGCGGCGTCACGACGGGGCGCTTGGCCTGCGCATGTGCATCGCGATGACGTTGCGGAAGCGCTGCAGCTCCCCGTCGTCGAGGTCGCTTTCGCTGTCGACGCCCTCGTCGGGGTAGTAGTCCACACGTCCCGACACGCGGAAGTCCCGACCGACGCGGTGCAGGTCCCGGCGTAGGCCTTCGGGGAGGCATCCGGATTCCTCGGCGGGCTGGCCGTCCTCGAACCGGATCGAGAACAACGCCTCTCTTCGGGACGCCCCGGTGGTCCGCCCCAGCGCCGTCCGGATCAGATGGATCCCGACACAGATCACGACGGCCAGAATCACGATCTGGACCATGCCCATGGCGTCCCCCTGCAGCGCTTCGTGGGTCCACGGGGAACCCGCGTGGCTCGATCCTACATCGACCACGGGATCCCGTGTGGGACCAACCCGCAGCCCCCGTCCGCTCACAAGCTGGTCGATCACGATGGGGCGTGACATGCTCACCACCCCTGGAGGATCCATGCGCGGCTGGCGGGACGAGGAGTTCGAGGATCGGCGGTTGATGGCCCCCTGCGGCCTCTACTGCGGGGCGTGCGGGGTGTACCTCTCCACCCGGGACGGGAACACCAAGTTCCGGGACATCCTGGCGCGGTTGTACGGGTCGAGACCCGAGGAGACCGCCTGTCTGGGGTGCATGCAGGCCGATCCGCCCGAGTGTCTCTACGGATTCTGCGAGCAGTGCCGGATCCGGGACTGTGTGAAGGGCAAGGGCCTCACCTCCTGCCACCCCTGCGACGAGTTCCCCTGCTCGCTGATCGAAGGATTCCCCATCCCGGTCGGTCGCCGGGTGATGAAGCGGGCGATCCCCGCGTGGCGCGAGAAGGTGGCCGAGTTGGGCGAAGAGGCAGGCTCCGTGGCCTGGGCCCGGGCCGAGTGCGAGCGCTACCACTGCCCCGACTGCGGTGAACCCCTGTTCCGCGGCGCTGTGGCCTGCAGGGCCTGCAAGGCCCCGGTCGCCGAGGTCCTCGACGGCCTCAACTGATTCGTCCGCCGCCTTTTACCTCCCCCATCCGACCTGACACCATGCAACACGGCGATGAGTGCCGTCCGAGTCGGGAGGGATGACGAACGGCGGATTGGATCCGGGGGCCGCAGGAGGAAGGCGTCCATGCACCCTGTCGGGTCGAGCGGGCTACAACCGCTCACCATCGTCACCAGTGTCCTCGTCCTGGCCGTCGGCCTCGCCCTCGCGTATCTCACCCGGCGGGCGCTCACGCGGATCCTGAACTCCTCCGGGGTCGATTCGCGGCTCGCCCGGTCGTTCGCGCTCCTCCCCGCCGCGTCGATCGCATTCTGGTCCGCTTTCCAGGCCCTGGTGACCTTGATCCATGCGCTGCCCTGGGTCTACTTCAAGCTGGCTCCCCTCCTACACGCCGTCGAGGACACCGCGCCGCTCGTGATCCAGCTGGTGATGTGGTCCGTTGCGATCGGTGTCCTGACGCCGCTCCTCCGACGGTCACGCACGCCCTCCAACTCCCAGGCCGCGAGCGAAGAGGCGCCCTAGGTGGGTTCCGGGCGTGGACGTGATCTGTCCCGCAGGGGAGCCCTCCGGGAGATCCTCTTCGGCTCGCTGACCGTGGGCGTGGGTCTTGGCGCGATGGGGCTCGAGCGCCTCGCGCGCCGGGACGAAGGGCGCTGGAGCGACGCTCCCATCCCCGAACGACGTGTTCTGGGGAGCTCGGGACTGGAGGTGAGTCCCATCGCGCTGGGGGTCAACGACCAACTGGACGAGCGGATCGTGCGCACCGCCCTCGACGGGGGGATCAACCTGATCGAGACCTCCCGTCAATACAGCGAGGGCCGAGCGGAGGAGATGCTGGGGCGTGTCCTCGGCGACGTCCCCCGGGACAGCTACGTCCTCGCGACCAAGTTCCCCGCCCCCTACATCTACTCGGAGATCATCCGGTCGGTGGAGCACAGCCTGCGAGCGCTGCGGACGGACCATCTCGACCTCCTGTTGGTCCATGGCTCGGAGCGGGAGGATCTCCCCGTCTGCACGGAGTGCGACGAGGCGCTGGCCGACCTCAAGAGGGCGGGCAAGATCCGTCTCTCCGGGCTGGCGACCCATCGGCTGCAGTTCACGGTCGACCACGTGATCCGGACCCGTGACCACGAGGTGGTGATGGTGTTCTTCAACGCCCTCTCCCCCGAGGAGGACATCCACCTCCTGGACGCGGCCCACGCGGCGGGGGTGGGGACCATCGCGATGAAGGTCCATTTCGGTCGTCCACGCCATGCCGCCAGGGAGGCGATGCCCTCGATCCTTCGCTACGTGTTGAGCAATCGCTTCATCGACAGCGCCACCCTCAACATCCACGACACACTCGATGTGAAGCGATACCTCGAGGCGATCCAGCGGCCCTTCGACGAGGACGATCAGTGGATCCTGGCGGAGATGACGGACCGCATCGAGGGGGAGCACTGCCGTTCCTGCTACGGCTGCGTGGGCGACTGCCCGGCGGGACTGGCGGTGCCCGAGGTTCTGCGGTCGGTGCTCTACCTGCGCGAGTACGGCGAACCCGAGCGCGCGCGCACCCACTTCCGCTCCCAGGCACCCCGGGGCATCGCCGAGGTCTGCGCCGGGTGCGAGACCTGCCGCACACGGTGCCGGTATGGCCTGGACATCCCCTCACGGCTCGCAGAGGCACAAGGACTGTTCACCTTCGCCTGAAAGGCATCCAGGGAGTCGACCATGGACCTCGCGATGCGAACCACGATCCTGTTGATCGTCCCCCTCCTGGCAGGCCTGGTGGGGTGCGGCAAGGCCCCCGAGTCACCGCCCCTGGGCGAAGTCGCGGACTACCTGGCCCCCCTCCACGACCTCGAGGGATGGGCCAATACGGGCGGTGCGAGGACCTTCGATCCCTCCACGCTCTACCAGCATGTCAACGGAGAGGACGGGGTGTACCTGCGACAGGACTTCCGCGCGCTGACCGTCGTCGAGATGGGCGAGCGACGCGTCCGGGGGGCGCAGGTCGTGCTGGAGCTGTACGAGCTGGGCACCGAGGCCGGTGCGAAGACGATCTACGATGGACTGCACGAGGACTCGGCGGCGATCGAAGGGGCGGGCGCGGCGGCCTGCCTCTACGAGGCCTTGCTGGTCATGCGATCCGGGCGGTTCCTGGCCAAGATTCACCTGGACGCCGGCCCTGCGCGAAGCGCGGACCGCCGCGACTCCGTGACGGCGCTGGCGGGCGACATCGCGGCCTTGCTTCCGGAGGGAGACGCCTCGGCACCGTCGCCCGCGGCCGCGGCGGGTCCGATGGGCACCGCGTCGGAGCCCCGACTCCCCGCGTCCGCCCCCCGGTGACCACGACGACACGGTGACGGGGTCTGTGCGATCGGTTTTCCGGGGGGAGGCGGTCTCGTTCCGCCCGCGGCCCAGGGTCTTTCGAGCGCCAGCCGTATCGCTAGAGACCGTGCCCGGGGGCTACTACGTGTCGGCCTACGACTCGCCCGCGGCTGACCGGCACGGATGGTCTGCGGGCGGTTCCCGTTCCACGGCTCTCCCCCCCTCCCAAACCACAGGCGAGTCGTCCCAGACCGCCTCGATCAGCGAGCACTCGTCCATGTACAGGGCGTCGAGTTCGAGCACCTCGGTGTCCCCGAGGTCGGTGGCGGCGTACAGGCTGTGGTCCACGAGAGCCAAGTGCTTGACCGGGCCGTGGAGCTGGATCCCGTACAGCCGTGATCCGGTCTCCGTGTCCCAGACTCCCAGGACGCCGCTCATGAATCCGGCGATCAGCGTGCCCTGGGGCCCGGCGACGAGTTCGACGACCTCGCTCGCGGTCGTGTCCTGGAACACGACCAGGCGCAGCGGCTCGTCCTCCTCCATCGACCACAGCTCGATGGCTCCATCCTCGTACCCCAGGCTCCAGCGGTCCCCGTCGCGCATCAGCGCGGTGACGCCCGATCCTACGGGAAAGCTCCCTGCGACCTCACCGTGGGCGTCGAAGATCCTCGCGTCCGTCTCGGTCACCGCGTAGCTCTCGGATCCGTCAGCGCGTATCGCACGACCGCTCTGCTCCAGGTTCGTCTGCACCCCGCTCCGGTCGACGCGAGACACCAGCCCGTGTCGCGTCAGGATCAGGCAGGCATCGTCGAGCGCCTCGATCTGCACGATGTCGGAGAAGGAAGCCGTCGCCAGTAGCTCATCGCCTGCCGTGTCCCAGACCTCCAGCGACTCGGAGATGGTCTCGGCCCATCGCTCAGGACGATGGACGCACAGCAGGGTGCCGTCACTCGATTCGACCGCGCGGAGCGCGTACTCGCCAAGCGCTCGCCGCCAGGCGGGTACCTCGGCGGCCGGGATCGCACTCGCAGGTCCGTTCGCCGACGCCTCGCCAAGCCGGTTCCAGCCCCTGTGCGTGAGTACCTCATGCGTTGACGCGAGCAGGGTCACGGTCCGCCAGTACGGCTCGGCGAGGCCATGGTCCCAGAGGCGAACCGTTCCGTCCTGGCCGGCCGTGAGCACGAGCTGCCCCGACGGGTCGAACGCGATCGTCCGGACCTCTCCCCGATGTCCGACCAGGGGTCTCGCCACGATCCGCGAGGCGATGGTCTGCAGGGCGGCAAACCCGTTGAGTCCGGCGATTCCGATACTCGCATAGGTGGGATGGCGGCGGATGGTGAGGAGTTGATCGTCCGCCTGCCACTGCGAACCTCGCTGCCCGGTCTTCATGTCGAAGGCATACACCCCGTGGTAGTCGACGGCGATGCAGCGCGAACGCGGCGCGTCGAGGGCGATGGCCCTGGGTCGACCGAGGAATCCGGTCGTCCAGTGGGGTTGCCCCGTGGACAGATCCCACGTCCGTACCGTTCCGTCGTCCGCCACCGAGGCGATGCTCCCACCGTCGAGACCGAAGATGGCGTGGCCGACACCCATCTCGTGGCCCTCGAGCCGGTGGCGCATCTCTCCCGAGGACAGGTCCCACACTGCGATGCTCGAGTCCTCGGCCGTGGACAGCAGCCGCCCCCCCGATGGATCGAACTCGATGCTTCGAATCGTGCCCGTGTGTCCGTTCAGGACCCCTGCGATCTCACCGGTGTCGATGTCCCACAAGGTCAGCGATGGCGAAACACCGCCCGTCGCGACCAGGGGGCTGTCGGGGCTGCAGGCCACCGTGGTCAGCTCCGCCGGCTGGCTGGCGAGCACCGCCGTCTGCTCGCCGGTCCGGCGGTCCCACACCCGCAAGCTGCGATCGCCCCACCCCGACGAGACGATCCGTTCGCCGTCGGCGGTGAAGCAGGCTCCCGTCACCTCCGAGCCGTGGCCCCTGGCGGTCGGGAGTCCCGGGCGTCCTCCATCCGCCGCGTCTCGCCAGCTGCGGAGGGTGAAGTCGTAGCCCGACGACACCAGATCTCGGCTCGCCGCGCTGAACGCGAGGCCACTCACCCACCCTTCGTGCCCCGTCAGGGTTCGAACCTGTTCTCCCGTGCGGGGATCCCACAGTCGGATCGTGTGATCGTGACCGGCGGACGCCACAACCGTGCCCTCCGGGTTGAAGGCCACCTCGACGACGGGCCCTTCGTGTCCCTCGAGCGTCGACAGCGCCAGGCCGGATCGTGCGTCCCAGATCCGCACCGTTCCGTCGTATCCACTAGAAGCCAGCAACGATCCGTCGGGCGAGATCGAGACCGACTCCACCTCGGCTTCGTGCCCCTCCATCACGAGGATCTGCTCGCCGGTCGCGATGTCCCACATCCGCACCGTGGTGTCGTTGCTGCCCGAGATCAGACGGTCACCGCCCGGGCTGAATTTCACCGTGCGGACGAACTTCGCGTGCCCGGAATACCAGGTCTTCAGTGCCCCGGTCGCGGCGTCCCACAGATGGAGCCGGTTGTTCCGGCCGCCGGAGACGAGGTGGCGGCCGTCCGGTGAGAATTGCAGGTCGATCAGGGTGTGCCGGTCCGGGAATATCTGGGTCGTGCCGGTGGCCAGGTCCCACACGGCGATCTCGCCGTCGGCGCTTCCCGTGGCGAGCCGAGCCGAGTCCGGGGAGAACGCGACGGTGACGGTGTGAGCGTGGGCGCCACGGAGGTACCGGGTCTCGCTCGTGAGAGCGTCGAGGAGGAACACGGTCCCGGTCTCTCCGACGGCCGCGATCGTCCGCCCATCGGGGGCGAAGTCCACGTCGTGGAACCGGACTCCGAGATCGCGGGTCCATCGCTGTTGCGAGGCGCTCATCTGCCAGTGGAGTGCCCGCCCGAGTAGGGAGTCGGTCAGCTCCAGGGACTCGCGGATCCGTGCGCCCGCCTCCAGGAGATCACCGCGGTACAGAGCGGATTGGGCTCCTTCCGCGAGGGCCTCCGCGCGCTTCCGGTCCGCCTCGACCCGGCCTGACTGGGCCTCCTGTTCGCGGGACTCGGCGAGGGCACGATTCCGGCGCGAGTGGAGGGTCGTGAAGGCCAGCGACGCGGAGAGCACGATCAGCACCGCGAAGCCCACGGCGATCCCGGTGTTGCGCCTGCGAGCTCGGGATCGCTCACGGCTCAGACCCACGTCCAGGAATGCGCGAACGGTATCGGAGGGCACGGTGCTGCACCGCTGGAGCCGCCGCAGACCGTCGGCCAGGGCGTCCCCCTGCCACAGCTCGTCCGGACGACGCCCCCGCCGCTCCCACAGGGACGCCGCCTGGCCCACCTCGTGGAGGAAGGCCATCTCCTCGCGGCTCCCCTCCAGCCAGCGGGCGAGGCGCTCCCAGGAGCGGATCAGCGACTCGTGGACCAGCTCCACCTCGGGTTCGTCCGTCGAGGCCCCGCCCTTGCGAACCAGGAGCACCCGTTCCTGGATCAATCGGTCCAGCAGCTCGTCGGCGCCTTCGCCCAGGCCCTCCAGGAGCTCGGTTCGTGGAAGGACCAGGCGCGTGCCGTCGGGGCTCACGAGGCGGACGAGCAGCGCCCTGGCCAACCGCAGCTGGGGGGGCGGCAGTCCGGCGAGGACCTCGTCGGTGTGCAGGGCCAGGGCACCCGCCACCCGGCCCATGGCCTCGTACGCGTCGCTGCGCAGGAGTTTCTTCGCGCGGTCCCGGCGCCGCCACAGGGCCTGGCCCGCGAACTGGATCAGCGGGAGAGCCGCCTGTTCTCCCCGGACGTCCTCGACGATTCGCTCCACGAGGGTCTCGTCGTCGTAGTCGTACCGGACCGATCCGGCCACCCCGCGGAGGATCTCGCCCAGGGCCTCGGGCCCGGGGCTGCGCAGCACCGTGACCCGGCTGAGGGTGTCCTGGGCCACCGGTCCCGCGGCCAGCCGACCGAGGAAGTCGTCCCGCAGGGTGAACACCGTGCGGACAGGGACCTCGGGGTCGTCGGCGGACAGGCACAGGGCGTCCATGAAGGTCCGCCGCTCCTCCTCGCTCTCGCACAGGGTGCACAGCTCCTCGAGCTGGTCCACGAACAGCAGGACCCAGGCCCGTTCCCGGTCCGCGATCTCCAGGAGCCGCAGCGCCAGGGACGCCGGGGACTCGGCGAGCTCGGCCGCGAGCTGGGATTCGGCGGCGTCCAGGTCGCGACCACCCAGCGTGGGCGGGTCGACGGTCTCGCCGGTATCGGCGGCACCCGAATCCGACCACGGCGTCCGGTGGGCGCTGGAGGGCTGGGAGGAATCGGCTCCGGCGATCAGGCGCGCCGCCAGGGCTCGCTGTGGGTTGCGTCCAGGGCGGAGGCGGAGAACGACCCAGCGGCCATGCTCCCGAAGCCGAGGTACGACTCCGGCCATGACGAAGGAGCTCTTGCCCGCCCCCGAGGGGCCCACGACCGGTAGCACCGGTCGCTCACGCATCCTCTCGAGGAAGGCGCTGGTCTCGGTCTCGCGTCCGAAGAACTGCTCTGCATAGCGCTCGTCGAGGGGCAGGAGGCCGGGGAAGGGCGAGCGCTCGTCGGCGAGCCGGGGGCGGTCGTCCGCGAGCACGTAGGCGAAGACCTCGCGGATCTCCTCCAGGGATGGGCGGAGCGCCGGATCCTTGGTCAGGCAGCGGGCCACCGTGTCCCGCAGCGCGGGCGGGACCTCCGCCACCAGGGGAGGCATCGGCTCCCGGGTGTTGCAGACCTGGTAACAGATCTGCATCTTGTCCCTCCCCCGACAGGGGTGCTCGCCGGCGAGCATCTCGTAGGTCATCAGGCCCAGGGACCACACGTCCGTCGCCGGGGAGAGGGTGCCGTTGGTCCACTGTTCGGGGGCCATGTACAGCGGCGTGCCTCGCACCCCGTCCTGGTCGGTCTGGAACTCGTCGCCGGCCAGCGTGGAGGTGCCGCCGCCCTCCTCGGTGGCCGCGGCGCCGGAGGTCCCGAGGGTGATCCCGGCCACACGTTTGGCCAGGCCGAAATCCACCACCCGGATCCGTCCGTCCTTTGGGATCATCACGTTCTCGGGCTTCAGGTCCCGGTGCAGGACGCCGTGGCGGTGGGCTTCCGCGAGGGCGTCGGCGATGGACAGGGCAACGCGCAGGCTGCCCTTGAGCCCCAGCTGTTCCCCCTGGATCCGCTCACGGAGGGTCTGGCCCTCCAGGAACTCGAGGGCGACGTAGGGCCGCCCCTCGTGTTCGCCGACTGCGTAGATGGTGACGATGTGGGGATGGCTGAATCGGGCTGTGGTCCGGGCCTCGAACAGGAAGCGTTCCACCGCCTCCTGGGAGCCCATGGTCTCCGGACGCAGCAGCTTCAGGGCGACCTTCCGCCCGAGCCGCAGGTCCCGGGCGAGGTACACGGCCCCCATCCCCCCCTGCCCCAGCTTGCGCCGCACCCGGAATCCGTCCACCACCGTTCCCGGCTCCAGTCCGCCGTCGGAATCGGAGATCGAGAACTGGGACTCCGGTGGATCTCCCGCGGTAGCCTGGCGCCACAGCCGGGTGTCGCCCTCGGTCGGGACGGGGGGCGGTTTTCCGCCGGCTTCGTCGTCACGGGTCAAGGTAGGTTCCGCCCCCTCAGGGGGAGGCTATCACCCGCTTTCGAGGACCAGCAACCGGGCGGCCGTCCATCCTCAGTCCGCCGCCGCCCGTCTCATCCAGACGTCCGCCACCACCAGCGCGATCAGCAGCACCACGAGCCCGCCGACGAAGACCAGGGCGTTCATGTGGGCGCTGATGGGGACGAGGAGCAGGGCCAGGAGGGCGCCGCCGAAGAACAGGCCGGTGTTGGCCTTCGCGCGGCGTTCGGTGGGCATGCCGGAGACGACCACCAGGGAGAGCAGGCCCAGGCAGACCAGGACGCTGGCCGTGGCGCCGCACAGCAGCCAGCGGACCGGGCCGGGGACGCCGTGGTCGGCGTGTCCCACCAGCTGCAGGACGCCGGCGCCGATGGCGGTGATACCCAGGACCAGGGGGAGGTGGAGGTAGTTGCGGGCCAGGGCCTTCTGGATGCCGGGCTTGGGGGCGCGGTGGGACACGCCGTCGAAGTACAGCCACCACAGCCCGAAGGCCACGACCATGCCGAAGAGGCCCACGAGGGCCACCTCCCAGGTCAGGTGGTGATTGTTGGCCAGGCCCGTGACGACCCCGACGATGCTCTCGCCCAGCACGATGATGGTGAACAGGCCGAAGCGCTCGGGCAGCCGCGAGGTGCTGAACTGGGGGAGCTTCTTCTGGTGCTGCAGGGTGGTCATCGGGACCATCAGGTCGATGATCAGGGCCAGGGTCCACAGGTAGTAGCGTCCGGGCGCGGGCACCAGCAGGGAGCCCAGGAAGATCACCACCGAGGTGGAGAAACCCACCGCGAAGAGGTTGGTCACAGGCCGGGCCACGGGGTTGTGGTACCCGCCCCGGATCCACATGGCGATGATCAGCAGCCGACCCGCCGCGTAGGCGATCGCGAAGCCCGCCGAGGCGTGGTCGAGGCCGTGGTGCACCAGCACTGCCATGGCCGCCACCGGCACCATCTGGGCGAAGGTGAACAGCCGGTAGCCCACGTCCTCGGTCTCGAAGCGGTCGCCGTAGATCGTGCCTCCGATCCACAGCCACCAGGCGGGCACGAAGGGCAGGGCGAAGTAGGCCAGGCCGCGCCAGCTCACGTCGGCGGCGAGGCCGTGGGAGAGCTGGGCGATGACCACCACGAACACCAGGTCGTAGAACAGCTCCAGCCAGGACGCCTTGCGCTCTCGCGCGTCGTCCTCGTCCGTGCGGAGTTCGGGTCGTTGCCACAGGGCGAGTTGGGACATGGGATCGGACGCGACGATATCGACGGGGCGACGTCCGAGTCAACCGGCGTGGTGGGGTTCAGCGACCGGCTCGAGGGAGCCAGCTGGAGCGCGGGGTAGATCCGGTACATCTCGTCGACGTCCCCGCCGTCCAGGAGGGGTACGAACTCGATCTCGACGACGGGATCGGTGTTCTCCCCGGACAACCCGTCGTCGGAGGCTTCTTCCGATCCCGGGACCAGGCAGCAGGTCGCCGCTCGGATCGGCTCGGCCAGGCCGAGAACAGCGAGCCCGGCGAATCCCGCGAGACCCATTCGGCGTCCGCCCCTCGCTTCCGATGGTACCCGGTGTCCCCACGGGGGCGGGCGGACTCGATTCGAGGAGGTTTCTCGTGCGAAAGTTCCACCTGCTGCTGCTGATTGCCGCCATCTCGCTGGCGGTGGGCGCCCCCGCCGAGGCCCGTCGGTCCATCGGGTCGGGCACCTCCGGCTACGAGAAGATCAACAAGGGGGTCGTGGACATCGGATTCTTCGACGCCCTGTTCCTGCTTCGTTACCTCAACGACTCGTCGCGCCAGGCCTCGTCGATGGTGGTGGCCTTCGTGGGCGGGGTGACCCCCAAGTACTACGTCATCGACAACCTGGCCATCGGGGTCAGCTTCAACCTGCTGGCCCAGAAGGAGCTGGCCATCGAGGGCGGCGAGACCATCGACGCCTCGGACATGGCCTTCCTGGGCCTGGTCACCGCCAACTACATGGTGCGGCTCGGCCACAGCGCATTCTTCAAGCCCGGGATCGGGGGCGGCGGCTTCGTGGGCTCCCGGGACGTGCCCGGCGCGGACCCCGGGACGGAGATCGAGTCCTCGCTGTACGGTGGCGCGGTCAGGCTCGACCTGGGCTTCGCGGTCTACATCAGCAAGTACATCAACCTCCGCGCCGGCCCGGACCTGCTGCTGCGCTTCGGCGTGGACCAGCCGGTGGACGGGGAGGGCACCTCCTTCATCGAACTGGACGCCGGCCTGGCGGTGGGATTCGGCTATTCGTTCTGAACCCACCGAGGTGGCCGACGTGGGGCCAAAACCCCTCGTCCCACGCCCGACCTCGCGTGCTCGCCGTGTAGGAGGCCTCGCGCACGCCGCTGCGATCCTGATCGGAGGTCTGGCCGTTCACAGCTGTGCGCCGGTGCACGACGGCGAGGACCCCGCCGCGTCTCCCCCCGGCGCGATCGCTGCCCTCGATCCGGACGAGGACCGCTGGGAGGTCGTGACACCGGAGGGCAGCGAGCACGCGCCCGCGGCCCCGATCCACGCGGCGTTCGGTCTCGAAGCGACCGGAACCGTCTGGGTCCTGACCGCCGAGACAGCCCACGTGCTCGATCCCGACCTGGGTGCATGGATTCGCTCCGGCGAGCGCAGCGCCGTCGTCGAGGTCGTGGCGGATGTCGACGTCTTGGCGGCGGTGGCCCACCCGGCCCGCTGGACCGGCGACAGCGCCCGGATCTACCTGGCCGGTCCCTCCGCTATCCACGAACTGGCCTACGACTCGGGTACGGAGCGACTCTCGTTCGTCGAATCCGTGGGCTATGGCTCGGACTGGCACTCTCCCCACGCCCCCGCCCCGTGGATGTTGCTCGCCGGCTGGGCGGACGTGGACAACACCGACGGCTGGTTCCTGGCGGCGGACGGGGGTCAGGACGCCATCGACGGGATCGGCGCCTACCTGGCGTTGCTCACAGGCGACGGATCCCTCCACATCTACGATCGGGAAGGCTGTCATCAGTTCGTCGCCTCCCACGCCGCCGCCTCCGCCCCTCCCTTCGACGTGGCCGGTGCCCCAGATCCGCGAGACGTCCGCGCTCTCGCCTGGACCGGGGCGCGCCTGTGGGCGTTCACGCCTTGAGCGTGCGTGGGGTCCGGCTACTCCCTGTCCGTGCGACTCGCGGCGCTCCTTCCGGGACGCAGGTGAACCCGCGAGATTCGTGTCTTGACGCGGCCGGCTGCACTCACCGGCGTCGCGCGGCGCACCATGAGTCCTCCCACCACGACCAACCGGACGCGCTCGCGCTCCACGAACCCCGAGCTCCGCGCCGCCCGCAGCGCCGGCTCGTTCCGGGCGTCGATCAGGGTCAGGTAGTCGCGGTCTTCGCCCAGCTCGTGGACGAAATGCTCGACGACCGCCGGGGCGACCCCCAGGCCGCGCGCGTCGCCGGCGGTGCGGGCCGAGTGGACGAACACCTCCTGCGGACCGAGGGTGAGGGACCAGAACCGATGGAGCTGGACCCGGGCGGGTCCGGGGGTGACGAAGACCCGGTGCACGCAGCGACCCCGGAGGTGGGCCAGGTAGCCCCGATCCCCGGCGGCGAGGAACGCCCGGAAGGCGGCCAGGTGTCGAGGGGAGTCGAAGGCCAGCACGTGGCTCAGGTCGGCGGCGCCCGCTCGGCGGATCCGGAGGTCGGGAGGTTCGGGGTGCTCGGGCGCCCCCCACCGCAGAACGACCAGCGTCTCGTCGGTGAACAGCCGCGGGGCGAGGTAGCCTCGAATCCGAGTCAGGCGGTCCACGATGGGCATCGGCAATCCCAGGGTTCCCCTCATGTTCGCCGGCGTGGCGACCGATGAGCAAGAACGCACGTGAGGGGATCATGAAACCAGCGGCGCTGCCCCAGGCCATCCCCCCCGAGGAGGCCGCGCTCTCGCCCATGACCGAGGCGGAGTACGCCGAAGGGCTGCGCGTCGACGGGTACACCGTCCGCGAGCGCCGGGGGAGGTACTGGTACCGCCAGCGGGGAGGGATGTACTGGGCCGTGAACTGGACGGCTCGGATGAGCGACGCCGAGGCCGCTCCGCCGGGCCGCGTCCGCTGGGGATTCCGCACCAGCGTCGCCGATGGCGTGGCGGCCAACGGAACCCTCTGGCTGCAGATGATGGCGGACATCCGCGGCTACGACATCCAGGCCCTGCCCTCGAAGCGGCGCAACCAGCTGCGCAAGTGCTGGCGTACGGTCCAGCTGGGCGCGCTGACGGGGCCGGGGATCCTGCTCGAACAGGGGCATCGGGTCTTCCACTCGGCCTACCGTCGGACCGGCTACGGCTCTCCGATCTCGCCAACGCGCTACCACCGCGTGGTGCGCGCCGAGCTGGGGACGCTGGGCCGCGTCCACCTCGCGGGCCTGGTGGACGGGCGGCTCGCGGGCTATCTGGTGGCTCGCGCAGTGGAGCGGACCGCCTACATCGCCGCGATCCACCTGGACACCGACCTTTTGTCGTCCAACGTGGGCACCGGGCTCGTGTACGAGTTCGTCCAGATCTGCCGCCGCACCCCCGGCATCCGCGAGATCGTCTACGGACCCCACTCCCGGTACGACGAGCCCCTCTGTCGCTTCAAGAAGGGCATGGGCTTCCCCCCGGTCCCGATCCCCGCCCGCTACCACCTCAACCCGCTGGCGGCGGCCGTGATCCGCCGCCGGCGGCCGGACCTGTACTACTACATCACCGGGACGCCGGCCTGATCGAAGGGGGTCAGGAGCGGAGCGAGGTCGCCCACTGTCGGCTCTGCTTGCCGTACTTGCGGAAGGTCTTGTCCACGCCCATCAGCACGTCGCCCCCGAGGGCTGCGGCGTCGTCGTAGAAGCGGGCCGTGGTCTCCTCGGCGTCGGCCAGGGCGGCGAGTGCAGCCGCGGGCTCGGCGGGGAGCTCTTCCGCGAGCAGGTAGTCGGCCCGATCCATCCCCGTGAGGGGCTGGAGCACCACCTCGTTGAGGCGCTCGCGCCGCATGTTGGCCAGCTGGGTGGCGCGCTTGCCGTGCTTCTTGATGGCGGTCTTCAGCGTCTTGCCGGCGGCGTCCGGGGCGACCTCGGCGGCCCGGGTCGCCAGCGCCCCCAGCGCCTCCTCCAGCGCTCCGGCGTAGATGAACAGCGTCCCGAAGGACGTCAGCTCCGGAAACTCAACAGCCATGCTCTCTTCTCTTTCCCGCCTGACGCCTGACGCCTGACGCCTGACGCCTCCCTACACCCACCGGGTGATCACGACCTTGCGGTCCGTGAAGAAGTTGATCCCGTCCTTGGCCTGGCCGTGCAGGTCGCCGAAGAACGACTCGCCCATGCCGCCGAAGGGGAAGTAGGCCATGGGCGCGGGTACGCCGATGTTGATGCCCACGTTGCCGCCCTTGATCCGCACCTTGTACTCCCGGGCGGCCTTGCCCGAGTCGGTGTAGATCGACGAGGCGTTGCCATAGCGGCTGGCGTTGGCCCACTCGATGGCCTGGTCCAGGTCCTTGGCCCGAAGCACGGAGACCACCGGACCGAAGACCTCGTCGCAGGCGATGGTCATCTCCGGACCGACGCCGTCGAACACGGTCGGGCCGACGAAGAATCCGTTGGGCCGGTCGGGCACCTCGACGCCGCGGCCGTCCAGCAGCACCTCGACGCCGTCGTCGACGGCCTGGCCGATCATCGACACCACGCGGTCGTAGTGTTTCTTGGCCGCCAGGGGACCCACCTGGACGTTCTCGTCCATGCCGTCGCCCACGCGCAGCTCCCTGGCCGCGGCCACGAAGCGCGCCACCACCTCGTCCTGGCGGGCCTTGTCACCCACGCAGACCAGGTTGGCGCCGGCCAGGCAGCGCTGGCCGGTGTTGCCGTAGAAGCTGGCGATCAGGTTGGGGATGCAGGCGTCGAGATCGGCGTCGGGCATCACGGTCAGGAAGTTCTTGGCCGCACCCTGGGCCTGGACCCGCTTCCCGTGGGCCGCGGCGGTGGAGTAGACGTACTTCGCGATCTGGGTCGAGCCCACGAAGGAGACCCCCCGCACGCGGGGGTCGACGAGCAGCTTGTCCACGGCCTCCTTGTCGCCGTTGACCAAGTTGACCACCCCGTCGGGGAAGCCCGCCTCCTCGATCAGCTCGAAGATCATCGACTGGGTGATGGGCACCTGCTCCGACGCCTTGATCACGAAGGTGTTGCCGCAGGCTACGGCGTGGGGCCAGAACCAGAACGGCACCATCGCAGGGAAGTTGAACGGCACGATGGCGGCGAACACCCCCAGCGGCTGGCGGATGACCTCCTCGTCGATGCCGGCGGCGGCGCCGTCCTCGAGGAACTCGCCCATCATCAGGGAGGGGATGCCGCAGGCGAACTCGATGTTGTCCAGCGTTCGGCGCACCGAGCCCCGGGCCTCGTCGATCACCTTGCCGTGCTCGCGCACGACCCAGCGGGCGATCTCCTCGTAGTTCTCCTCCATCAACGTCTTGAGCCGGAACAGGGGCTGGACGCGGATGTTGGGCGGCGTCTCCCGCCACTCCTCGTATGCCTCCTGGGCCGCGTCGATGGCCTCGCCCACCTCGTCGGCGGTGGACAGGGGCACCTCGGCGATCTGCTCGCCCGTGGCCGGGTTGACGATGGGGAGCGCGCGCTCCGATTCCGAGTCGACGAACTCGCCGTCGATGTAGTTCTTGACCCGTCCGAAGTAGTCGTCGGCCTTCGGAAAGCTGTCGTGGCTCATGTCTGTCTCCTCACACCCGCGCCATGGCGCGTTCCAACCGCTGTAGTCCGTCGTCCAGCTCGTCCTCGCCGATGAGCATCGGCGGGGCGATGCGCAGCACGTTGCCGTACAGGCCGCCCTTGCCCAGCAGCAGCCGTTCCTTCCGGCCCTCTTCCATCACCGCCACCGCCTTGGCGGCCGACGGTTCCCTGGTGCTGGGATCCTCGACCAGCTCCACGGCCTGCATCATGCCCATCCCGCGGACCTCACCGATCCACGGGTACAGGTAGGCCAGCTCCTCGAGCTTCTCCCGGAGCTTCGCTCCGAGCACCGCGCTGCGCTCGACCACACCCTCGGACTCGATGGTCTCGATGGTGGCCAGGGCGGCGGTGGTGCTCACCGGGTTGCCGCCGAAGGTGGCGATGGTCAGCCCCTCGAGCGCGTCGGCGACCTCGTCGGTGGTGATGGTGGCGCCGATGGGCAGCCCGTTGGCCATGCCCTTGGCGTAGGTCATCACGTCCGGGGTGACCCCCCAGTGTTCGATGCCGTTCATCTTGCCGCCGGTGCGGCCGAAGCCGGTCTGGACCTCGTCGGCGATGAACAGCCCGCCGTGTTTGCGCACGATCTCCGCCGCGATGGGGAAGTACTCCGGCGGAGGCACGATGAACCCGCCCACCCCGAGGATCGGCTCGGCGATGAAGGCCGCCAGCGTCCCGCAGGTCTCGGTGGCGATCAGCTCCTCGATGTCGTACGCGCAGCGCATGTCGCACTCGGGGTAGGTCAGCCCCATGGCGCAGCGGTAGCAGTAGGGAGCGTGGGCGTGCTTGATCCCGGGGATCGCGCTGGGCAGCACCCGCCACGCGGAATGGGCGCAGACGTTGATCGCCAGCAGGCTGCGGCCCGAGTAGCAGTGCCGCAGGGCCAGGATGTCGCCGGCGCCGCCGGCCTTGGCCTTGGCCACCAGGATCGCGGTCTCGTCGGCCTCGGTGCCCGAGCTGGTGAAGAACGAGCGGTTCAGCCCCTCGGGGGTGATGTCCGCCATCTTCTGGGCCAGCTCGACGATCTGCCGGTTGGGGTACAGGGTCGAGGTGTGCTGCAGGGTCCGCAGCTGTTCGGCCACCCGCTCCGCGATCGGCGCGTGGCAGTGGCCCAGGCTGACGGTCAGGATGCCGCCGAAGAAGTCCAGGTACTCGGTGCCCTCGGTGTCGGTCAGCCAGGCGCCCTGTCCGCTGACGAAGGCCAGCGGCTCGGCGTAGTAGTTGATCGTTCCGAAGAGCAGGGAGCCCTGCTTGTCGAGGATGGTCTGTCGGTCCAAGGTGGGTCTACTCCTCGTCGTCCTCGTCCATGTCCGGTTCGTGGGGCTCGCGGGCTAGGAACTTGCCCCCGCCGATCTCGCCCACGAACTTCCGGTCGCGGACGATGACCTTGCCCCGCAGCAGGGTGGTGATCGGCCAGCCGACGCACTCGGTGCCGTCGAAGGGGCTGTAGTCGCAGTTGGTGGCCAGTACGTCCGGGGTGATGGTGACCTTCTCCTCGGGGTCGAAGATCACCACGTCCGCGTCCTTGCCCACGTCGAGCGAGCCCTTTCGGGACCACATCCCGAAGAGGATCGCGGGGTTCTCGCACAGCACCTTGATCATCCGCCCCAGGCTGAAGCGGCCCTCGCCCACCCCGTAGCTGAAGGTCAACGGCAACAGGGTCTCGATGCCGGGCATGCCGAAGGGGATCTTGGTGTAGTCCCCCTCCCACATTGCCTTCTGCTCGCTGTTGAAGGTGCAGGTGTCGGTGGCCAGGCACTCGATGACGCTGGACGCCACGCCCATCCACAGCTGCTCCTGGTCCACGGGGGTGCGGATCGGCGGGCAGGTGGCGAAGTGGTGGCCGTCGTCGCGCTTGAACAGCTCGTCGTCCAGCAACAGGTAATGGGGGCCGGTCTCGGCGTGGACGTCCACCCCGCGGTTCTGGCCCTCCCAGACCGCCTCGGTGCCGCGGCCCGTGGACATGTGGAAGATGTAGAGCCGTCCACCGGTGGACTCGGCGATGTTGATCGCCCGGGCGATGGCCTCGAACTCGGTGACCGGCGGGCGGGTCAGGGTGTGGGCGTAGCAACCCGGGGTCTGGCTGGCGTCGAACTCACCCTGGAGCAGCTCGATCAGGTCGTTGGACTCGGCGTGGACGCCGACCATGCCCCCGTACTTGGCGGTCTCCCGCAGCGCGCAGTACAGATCGCTGTCGTTGCTCTGCCAGCCCTGGGACTTGTAGATCATGAACATCTTGAAGG
>CAZITQ010000160.1:0-22901 GCA_964542165.1 uncultured Rickettsiales bacterium | reverse complement strand
CCGCGCACCTGATGCGCCCCTCCACCACCGGCGAGGTCAACGCCCTGGCGTCCTGATCCCCCTCCTCTTCCGGCCTCTCAGCCCCCCCCGAAGCCCCCCAGATCGCCGAACCGGTTCGCCATGACCGCGTACCAGCCCAGCACGATCGCGCCCAGCAGGTAGTGCACCGCCCTCGCCCAGCCCGGATCGTCGTCCCTGGGGGAGAGGTAGCCCACCAGCCCGGTCATCAGCACCAGACCGATGGTCATGCCCTGGTCGAAGAGCCCCGAGTCCCGGGTCCACATCACCGTGGCCGCGCCCACGATGGTCCACGCGACGATGGGCACCTGGAGCAAGCCATGGGCGCGCCTCAGCCCCTTGGAACCGAGCACCCCCGACACCAGACCCAGCAGGCCCATGGCAGCCACGGCGACGGTTCCGATGGTCCACGGATCGGGCATGGGGGGAGTATCGCAGGAAGAGGGCTTCAGGCGTCAGGCTTCAGGCGTCAGGCAGAAGAACCGGACGCGCTGCCTCCGGCAGCATCGCCTGCTTGCACCCGATCTCTTCCGGATCCGATGTCGAGCGAGGTGAGACGACCGCTTCGCCTGCCGCCTGCCGCCTGACCGGGCACGAAGGGCCCGGTCCTAGAAGCTGTACTTGACCTCGACAAAGGCCCGCGACGAGTCGCGGATCCGGCCGAAGCGGGTCTCGTCGGGACCGCCGAAGAGCACGACCCCGCCGAGCACGGTCAGGCCGTCGGCGGCGCGCCAGGAGACGAAGGCCATCTCGAAGTGGTCCCCCTGGGGAAGGCCCTGCATGCCCACCACCTGGATCGAGACCACGTCGCGGATGTCCACCGACGCCCGCTCGACGATGCCCCACGAGGTGGTCGGATCCACGGTGGGGTCGACCATGCCCAGGGCCTCCAGGGCCGCGATCTCGTCGTCCGGGTCGTACCTGCCCAGGTGGTTGGCCGTGGCCTGGACCGTGAAGTTCAGCCAGGGCACCGGGACCACGGTGACGCCGGCCACGGCGGCCAGCTCGGGGTTGCGGACCGCCGGATCGTCGCCGTCCCGATCCCCGGTCCAGTAGTAGGCGGCCTCGCCCTTGAGCAGGATCGGCCCCGCTCCCCAGGAGATGTCACCACCGACGGCGCTCATCTTCCCGTAGGTCGGGGTGAGGGTGAGCACCGGCGGGGGAGGGGGCATGACCGAGGTGTCGACATCGGCCGTCATCACCATGCCGGGGCGCTTGTCCAGGCCGTGGAAGCCCATGATCGACAGGTCGATGCCCGCGAAGCGGGTGGAGAAGCGTCCGCCGATGTCCGAGTTCTTCACGTGGCGGGCGGGGAGGTCGGCCTCGCCCAGGAGCACCCCCTCGTCGAGCATGGCGGACAGATCCATGGCGTGGGGCATGGGCCAGGGCACCCAGACCACGTCGAAGGAGGTGGCCTTGACGTAGGCGGTGGCCCGCACCGCCCAGGGGGCCACCCGGTAGTCCTCCAGCTCCGACGAGATGTTCACGTAGTCCCAGGGGGTGAAGAGATCCGTGGGGTTCACCCAGTCGGTCTGGCCCCAGAACACATATTGCTTGCCGATGGACAGGTCCACCGGGCCGGGGTGGAGGTCGATCCGCAGCTCCACCGGGATCAGCGACACCTCGGCCGCCCGGTCGCCGGTGGCGCCGTCGGGCACCTGCTGCACGTCCAGGTCCAGGTCCAGCATCGCCCGGAAGTCCGCGATCCCGTAGCCCCCCGTGAGGTCGGCCTGCAGCCGGGCCTTGCCGTGGAACGGATACGGATCCGCCAGCGTCAGATCCCCCGACGCCTTGGCGTAGCCGTGGAAGGCGAGGTGGGGCTTGGGCGGATCGGTCTCGGCGGAATGGGCCGTCGATGGGAGGAAGAGGAGGAAGAGGAAGAAGAGACTCGCGCAGAGGCGCAGAGGGGGCAGAGGCGCAGAGAGAGACGGAGAGTGGGGGAAGAAGAAGGTCGCGAGGAGGCGTAGAGAGGGCAAAGGTGCGGCTCTTCCGATCACGTCAGAACCCCATCTGCAGGGTCCGCTCCGGACTCTGGAAGAGGGTGGGGTCGACGCCCTGGTCGATGACGAGGTCCTCGAGCTTCATCCGGGACGTGCGGTCGGTGCCCAGGTTGGTCATCAGCATGTCGGTGCCGAAGGGCACGCCGCCGAAGTCCTGGATCTCCTGGACCACCATCTCCTTGAACTCGACCCCCTGCTTGTCGAAGTACTCGGCCTTGCGCGAGGTCTTCAGGGCCACGTCCACGGTCCAGATCACCTTGGAGTAGCCGGTGGCCTTGGCGACCTTGTCGCTCACGGGGGTGGCCACCACCACCTTGCAGGCGTGGCCGTCGATGGTGGCGTCGCCCGAGAACGTCCAGGTCCACTCCTCCAGATCGGGCATCCCGATGTCGTCGATGGAGAACTCCGACGACATGAAGGCCCCCTTGCGACCCGAGCCCACGATCCGGTTCACCCGCATGATCGACGGCACGTAGATGTAGCGGTCGTCGTCGCGGCCCGCGTGACCCAGCATCATGAAGCCGTTGCCCCGCATGTCCGCCGGCTCGACCATGGTCATCGCCATGTCGGTCTCGCCCTCGTCGTTGCGGCGGCTGATCATGTGGAACACCCGCACCTTGGTCCCGCCGTTGGGCGAGGTCAGGGTCAGGGTGGCCTTGCCCCGCATGTCGTCGAAGGCGTTGCGGCCCAGGACGCCCTGCATGAACTCCGCTGCATCACCCTCCGCCCCCCGCGCTCGAGGGGCCGGCACCAGGGCCAGAGCCCCAGCGAGCAGCAGCAGCAGCCCCGTCGCCGCCGCCGGCAGCCGGTAACTCTCCACCGCCTTCGGCCGTAGCCCGGTGAAGATCAACGGCAGGATCGTCAGGGCACCCACCGCCGAGAACGCCATGATCAGGCTGATCAACAGTCCCATCGCCATCACTCCCTTGAACGAGGCCAGCAGCAGGGTCAGGAACCCGCCGGCCACCGCCACCATGTTCATCAGGATCGCCACACCCGCCTCGCCCATGGTGTGGCGCAGCGCCTCGCCCACCTCCCCGTGCTCCGCGAACGAGACCCGGTAGCGGTGCACGAAGTGGATCGCGAAGTCGACCCCCACCCCGATGGCCATCGACGACACCCCCATGGTCATCAGGTTCAGGTCCAGGCCCAGCAGGCCCATCACGCCGAAGTTGAAGAACAGCGCCCCGAACAGGGGCACCACGTTGCACAGTCCCAGCACCGGCGAGCGGAACATGATCGAGGTCACCAGCAGCACCAGCGCAAGCGAGACCAGGATCGACAGCCCCTGGCCCCGGGTGATCAGGTCGTTGACCGCCAGCATCAGCACCGCCATGCCGGTCATCTCCACCTCGGTGCCGGTCAGGTGCTGCTCCATGTAGGCCCGCAGATCGCCCACGACCCGGTCCATGTCCTTCTTGGAGTCCGAGGTCAGAAAGAGAGTGACCTTGGCGTCCGCGTAGTCGTCGGTGACGAAGTTGGCCAGGTCCCCGGGTTTGCCTCCGTTCTCCAGCTGGAAGAAGTAGTCGGCCAGCAGGGCCTTGCCATCCGACTCGAAGGTCACCGGCACCGCGACCGTGTTGCCCTCCTCGTCCAGCTCGTAGCGGAACCCGGTCTCGGTCTGGGTCACGCCGGGCAGGCGGTCGTAGGCCTCGTCGCCGGCGTGGAGCACCTGATTCATGGACCGCAACATCGGCAGGATCGACGTGGAGCCGCCCACCCCATTCACGGTGCGGGCGTAGATCTCGAACTGCTCGATCCGCGCCAGGAACTCCGGGTCCTTCAGAGCGTCCGCACCCCCGCCCTCGAACACCACCTGCAGGTTCGTGACCCCGGCGAAGTGTTCGTTGAAGAACTCCGACGACACCCGGATCGGGTCGTCCGGCTTGAAGTTCTCCAGCACCGAGGTCTCCACCTCGACCTGGGTCGCGCCCACGCCGCACAGGGCGATGAAGGCCACGATCGCGGCCGTGGCCAGCCCCTTGCGTCGGGTCAGCAGCCGCCCCCAGCCGATCATCAGCCGCTGCAGGGCGAAGCCCCGCTCCTGGATCTCCGCCTTGCGGGCACGCTTCGGAACCGGCAACAGGGCCAGGACCGCCGGCACGAAGGTCAGCGAGAACAGCATCGCCACCATCACCCCGAAGCAGGTCAGCAGCCCCAGCAGCATGATCGAGCGGGCCCCGGACGTGTTCAGGGCCAGAAAGCCGACGCCGGTGGTGATCGATGTCATCACCACCGGCCGACGCAGATCGTCCATGGTCAACCGGGCCGCCTCCTTGCGGTCCTCGGTCTGGCGGGCCCGGGCCATGTAGGCCTGGACGATGTGGACCCCGTCCGCCACCCCGATGGCGATCAGCATGATCGGCAGGGCCTCCAGCGAGTGGGTCATCGCGATGCCCAGCCAGCCCATGCCCCCCATGGTCCACAGGGTCGAAGCCACCACGACCCCGATGGGCAGCCCGATCCCCCGCCCGTTGAAGAACAACAGTCCCAGCAGCGCGACCATCAGCAGCAGGGCCGCCGAGGTCAGCATCCCCGTCTCCTTGCCGATCTTCAGCGACGAGAAGTAGGTCACCATCGGTCGGCCGGCCGGGTACAGCGTCAGGTCACCCTTGTGGGCCTCCATCGCCTCGACCACCTTGCCCGCTGCCTTGGACTCGGTGGTGGCCAGCTGGGCCTGCAGGAAGACCATGATCGCGGCCACCCGTCCGTCCTCGGACACCACCGTGCCGGCCGTCTGCTCCTGGTTCACCAGGAAGTCCCGCAGCCCGGCGGCCTCCTCCGGCGTCTCGGGGAAGGGATCGGCCGCGTCCCGGATCTCCATGCCCACGTCGGACCCCACCACCACCGTGGCATTGGTGGGCGAGATCACCTGCTGGACCACGTCCACATCCTCGATGGCCCGGGTCAGCGCCTCCACCTGCCGTAGCCCCTCGGGCGTCCACAGCGCCTCGGACTCGATGCCGATGAACAGCATCTCCTTGGACGGGAACATCTCCCCGATCCGGTCGTACAGCTGCCGCGCGGGCATGTTCTCGGGCAGATCCCGCAGCACGTCCGGGTCGGACTCCATGTTCCGGAGTCCAGCCCCGGCGCCCACGGTCAGCACCAACAGCACCGCCAGCGTCGCCCAGGGGTGCTCGATGGAAAGGTCGGTCAGCCACTTCATCGTCTTTTTGCCTCGCCTCGGTCCCAACTCCGGCCGATGTCCCTGCCTTCTCTCATCCCCGGTACCCCCGCACCAGATCCACGTACAGGGCCACCTGCTCCTCGACCTCGTCCTCCCGCCCGGCCATCACCCGCTGGGCCAGGGCCACGAACACATCGGAAAGAAATCCCATGAACGCCCCGTGCCTGCCGGCCCAGGGGCTCGACTCCAGAAGCCGATCCAGCTCCGAGAGGAAGGACAGATGGCCCGGAAGCTCCGTCGCGGGGATCGATGGATGCCCGGCCTCGGCTCCGTCCATCCCGCCCCACCTCATGTGCGGGAGGAAGGGAGCCGTCACCCACAGCAGCTCGGGATTCTCCGAGAAGAACTCCACGTACGCCCGCAGGACCGCATCGACCAGCTCCCAGAGCTCTTCGACCTCGCCCCCGACCTGGCCCAGGGACGCAAAGAACCTCTCCGTCCCCTCCGCCAGCACCGCCGAGTGCAGCTCCTCCTTGGTCGAGAAGTAGTAATACAGCGTCGCCTTGCCCAGCTCCGCCTCGGCCGCGATGGCGCCCATCGACGCCCCCTCCAACCCCCGCTCCGCGAACACGTGTGCCGCCGCCGCCAGGATCTCCTGCCGCCGCCGCTCCCGTTCGCGTTCACGCCTCTCGCTGACGCCCATGGGCCAGGCCCTTTCTCGACCGACGAGTCACCTTTCGACCGATCAGTCGAAGCCGAGAAGAAACTAGATCCATTCCACGCGAACGTCAACACGGCATGCGTGGTCGGGGGGTATCTGCAGGTACGCGGGAGTCGTGGGCGGCCCGGCGGTTGGTCAACAATGTTGTAGTCGAGTTGTAGGTGTGTGTCGGCCGTCGGTGTGTGCCGGTCGGAGCCGCCACGGTTCCACGCTTGGGGTATGCTGCGGGGAGGCCGAACGAAGCCGAGGGAGGGGAGCGGGATGTCCAAGAGTCCAGCGACGTATTTTCTTCCGATCATCGTCACGGTGCTGCTGGTCCTCTACGCGGGGACGATCGGGTTCATGATCTACTGTGCGTTCGCGGGAGTCGCCGGGTGTGACACCTGTGGGAACACGAAGGAGATCAGCCTGATCGCGACGACCGTCGGCGGGTTGGTCTCGGCGCTGGCCATCGCCGAACTCTCGATCAGCGTGCCCGGTGAGGGAGTCGAGGGACTCGTGTTCCGCAATCTGGTCAAGTGGAAGGCCGGGTTGACCTGGGCCTACCTGATCGTCTGGATGGCCGTCGGCCTTGGCGCCCTGGTCGTCGGCGCGATGATCCAGCCCGAGCCGGACCCGACCGAGACCTCCACGAGCGAGCGGGATCCGTCCGGAGATACCGAGGCCGGTGCGGATTCATCCCCGCCCGCCACATCTGTCGCGGAGGAAAAAACGCTTGCCGATCACGACGTGAACCAGACACTGAGGGATATCGGCATGGCCTGGCTCGGATTGGCGGTGGCCGCGGGGCTGGCGTACTTCGGACTGACACCGCCGAGCGCCACGCGGCGCAGGGAAGACGGCTGAGCATAGACTGGAGGGCACGATGGAAGGCTTCGGGAGTGGGATGGCGGTGGGATTCGGCTCGGGCATGGCCGTGGGCATCGGGATCGGGTCGTCGGGGGACAAGAACAAGAAGATCCGGACGAACCTTCGGGAGCTGGTGACGGACGGGAGGATCCGGATCACCGATCATCGGGGAAATCCGGTCACGGTCGATGAGTTGATGGAGCTCGTCTCACCGCGCAAGAAGAAGAAATCGTGATATCGAGAACTCTCCTCGTCGGAGGGGTCTCCGCAGTGCTCCTCTGCCTGGTCGTCGCGTTGCCCGCGTGCGGCAGCGGGACCGTGGCCTGCGAAGGGGGTCTGTGTGTGTGCCACCGCCCACCACCGCCGATCCCGATCCCTGCCGGGTAGCGCTGCTGTGGTTCCGGGGAGGGCGTCGTGCCGACCGTAGGGGTGATGACCCTTCTGGAGGGGGAGGCGCGGAACGAGGCGCTGCGACTCTGGCGCCTTTTCGAGACCGAGTTCGGCTCCGTAGGGGTACGAACCTTCGCCCACCCGAACCTGACCTTCGGCGCCGCTCGTTGCGACGACCCGCGTTCCCTTTCCATGCGACTGGAGGCACTCGCCCAGCGGCTGGAGACCTTCCCCGTGCGGATCTCGGGTGTGGGCTTCTTCGACCAGCCCCAGAATGCCGCGTTCCTCGGTGTGGAGAAGACCCCGGCGCTGGAGCAGGTCCACCGGGCCGTGGACGAGGTGTTACAGCGTCGTTGTATGGAGGTCTTGAGCGTGTACCGGCCCGCCTCCTGGGTGCCCCACGTGACCATCGGGATGGGAGACCTGTCCCGGGAGGCCCTGGAGCGAGCGCGGACGTACTTCGCCTCCTACGACCGGTCCTTCGTGTACACCGCCAGGCGGATCACCCTGGTGCAGTCGGCGAACGCGGGCCCGGGATTCCAGGTGACGGGGCACTGGCAACTCGGAGGCTGAGGTTCATGTCGGAGACCCGCTATCACCCGGCCCGCGGGGACGAGCTCGACGAGGTCGCCAGGTTCTACGAGAGACAGGGGTACACCGCGAACTTCGGCGCCGACGAGACGGTCCTGCTGGCGCGGGTGGATGGGGAGATCGCGGCGGCGGTGAGGCTGGCTCACGAGCGCGGAGAGGTCCTCCTGCGAGGGATGTTCGTGGACGAGGAACATCAACGTTGTGGCATCGGTTCGAACATGTTGCGGCAACTCGACGGCATGCTCGGAGATCGGCGCTGCTTCTGCCTCTCGCTTCGGCACCTACAAGGGTACTACAACACCGTTGGATTCCAGGTCTGTCCCCAGGATGAGGTGCCAGTGTTCCTTGGGGAACGGTCGGACCGATACCGGGCCAAGGGGTACGACATCGTCGTGTTGAGGAGGCCCGGCCATGGCGGCCTTGGGACTTTCCCATCCACCCCGGAGTAGACACGGGTCTTTCGAGTCACTGGGCCGGTCGCTACGCGAGGATCTGTCGAAAGGACGGCCCGACACCCCTGTCGTCGACGTCGAAGGTCGTTACAGCCTTCCAACAACACGGTTGGATCAGGCTGCCGCGTGGATCAAGCGGGAGACGAACGAGCCACGCGGAAGCCGATGCTACCCTTGGGGAAGCGCTCGACCTCGGGCATGACGTACAGATTCGACGGACAGAATGAGCGGAACGCCGAACGGCACCAGCGTTCCATGGTGGCCCAGGATCCGCCCCGGACGATTCGTTTCGTGTGACCCCGTACGGAGGTCGGTTCGGGGCCGGTGGGATCCGTGGCGGGACCGGGCCCGTGGCTTCGGTAGACGTCCCAGACCCACTCCCAGACCGTGCCGTGCATGTCGTACAGACCCCAGGGGTTCGGCGGGAAGGTGGCGACGGGTAAGGGCTCGCGGCGGTCGAGTCCCCGTGCACAACCCTCCATGGGGTAGCGCCCGTTGAAATTGCCCGCGTCGGTGGTCAGACAATCGCCGGTATGGAAGGGAGTGGTCGTCCCAGCCCGCGCCGCGTATTCCCATTCTGCCTCGCTGGGGAGTCGGTACCCGCGGGCGTCCGGATCCCAGCGGGTGGACGCGTCGGTGCCGGAGTAACAGGGGGTGAGCCCCTCCAGTCGGTTCAGGCGGTTGCAGAACCGTACAGCGTCGTACCACGTGACGTTCTCGACAGGTCGGTCCTCTCCCCCCGTGGAGAACCGGCTCGGGTTGTCTCCCATGACGAGCGCCCACTGGGACTGGGTCACCGGTGTGGCGGCGAGGCGGAAGGCCCGCGTGAGGGTGACCTCATGCCGTTGCTCGGCCAGGACGCGGCCCGGTTCCGAGAACGGTGAGCCCATCTGGAAGGTCCCCGGTGCGATATCGACCAGCTCCATGCCGAGCGCGACCTGGCCGCGGAACCCGCAACGGGAGCAAGCCTCCGGCGGTGGTTCGCCCAGCGGCGGATCCCAGGCCGTGGTCCCGCTGCACTCCAGGCACTCGAGATCCGTGGATTCCCGGGAGCGTGGGGGCGGCAGGTGCCAGTCGAGACGTTGCACGCCCGCGGATGGCTCGGACCCCGAGGCCTCGTCGTCGTCCTGTAAGCCGTCGAATCCGCATTCGGGACAGCCGGGCGGGGGCTGCTCACCGTCGGCTGGCCTGAACCAGGACATCTTCTTGCACCGATTGCATACGATGTCGACGTCCTTGCCGTCGTACCCCGCGACCCCGTACCACTTTCCCGGAGGAGGCCCTCCCTTGGTCAGGGGTGATCGGGGGGGCGGAGGCGACTTCGAGGCTGAAGATTCGGCCGGGCCGTCCTGGGACGGGCCGAACCCGCATTTCGGACATCGCTCCGGGGGACGCTCACCGTCCCGCGGCGAGAAGCACGTCATCTCGTCGCACCGCGTACATTCGATGTCGACGTCTCCTCCCGCGCCGCCGACGGCCCGGTACCACCGAGCCGGTCCAGCGCTGGGCGTGGTCGCCGCGCCAGGAGCCACGGAGGGGCGAGTCGGCTCTTTTGGCGAGACGAGTTCCCGCTCGGGGCGTTTCGATGGGCCGGGCGAAGCGTCGCCGGCCGCGGGAAGGATCCCTCGCCCGCGGAGCCCCGCGGCCAACCGGGGCGCCACCGCGGGCACGTCCCCCAGGGTGACCGGGATCGAGACGTTGCCACGGAGCATGGCAGCCCATGCTCGCCTCTCTTGCTTGAAGGTCCGGTGGTCGAGACCGCGGAGTACCGCGTAGATCGGCATCGACGCCTCGTGGGCCTCGACGACCTCCATGTCCACCTGGTCCGAGGCCATGGACTTCTCGGAGACCACCAGGAGCAGGGCCTTGCTGGCCTCGAGGGCCTCCAGGATCTGATCGAGGTACGACAGGCCGGGGAGACTGTCGCGCTCGTAGTACCAGGTGGTGTATCCGGCCTCCTCCAGCGCCGTGGCCAGGGCGACGGCGACTTCGCTGTCCTTCTCGCAGTAGCTGATGAAGACGTCCACCGGGCTCACTCCCCCCCATCCCGACGCTTCATGAGCACGACCACGATCACCACCACGATCAGCAGCGGGCAGATCATGGCCGCCAGGATGCCGAGGATGATCAGGAGCTCGGCGAATCCGATCATGAACGCCTCCGGTGTTGGCCCGGCGACGCTATCAGCGGGAGGGGGAGAGGTTCAAGGAGAGCACACGTCCCCGCGGGCGGCTCGCGGCTCGTGCCAACCGGGGGGGCGTAATATTAACGAGGATCCTCGATCCGCCCCATGAACAGTATTGTGTCCGTCAACATGTCCCGGATCAGGAAGAGGAAGGGGCGATCGACGACGAAGGGGATGGGGCCGGCGTCGACGGAGCGGGTGCCGACGGCGACGCCGGTGGCGGCGGCGGCGGTGGTGCCCCGTTCGTCCACCAGCACGTAGGCTTTGTGCCTCGTGGTCTGGATGTAGTAGTTGGCCTCCATGTCCTCGCGGGCGACCATGCCGGTGAAGTCGGACAACGCGTCGTCGAAGGCGTCGGTCATGCCCAGCTCCACGAGGAGTTCGGTCAGCGGGATCTCGGTCTCCAGCTCGAAAGACGGAAATTCGACTTGAACCGAACTTTCCGATAGGGAGCCGATCCAGGTGTGCAGGTTGTCCGCGGTGAGGTCGGCCTCGAAATCCTCGAGGCCCGCCGGGTCGTCGGGCAGCAGGACGACCATGGAGATCTCCTCGTCCCTGTAGGGCATCTCCAGGAGACGGACCCCGTCGACGCTGGCGATGGCCAGATCGGCCTCCTGGGTCATGGTCGGGACCTGGACGACCTCACCCGATGGCAGGGTGAAGTCCCGGTCGGTGGTGCCGCCGACCTCGAAGCGGTTCTCCCAGTCGGCGTCGAAGTAGATCGCGTTGGCGAGCACGAGCCGGGTGAGGGGGTCCAGGTCTCCCGATTCGAACAGCTCGTCCACGTGGCCCTGGGTCTGGTCGGAGACCCAGTCGTTTATGCGGCCGGTGGCCCCTGACGGATCCGAGGCGAAGTCCTCCTCTTCCAGCGGGGCGCTGTAGAGGGTCTCGAGCACGTCCAGGTAGTCCTCGCGGAAGGGGACGCCCTGTTGCCCCCAGACCTGGTTGGCGGTGTGCAGGGTGTAGCCCCGGTAGTGCTCGCCCGACAGGTCGTCGGCCAGGGCGGCCAGGTTCTCGTGCCAGGCCTCCTCGTCGATCTCGATCCCGAGCACGTCGGCCATCTGGGCCTCGGTCTCGCCCTCGGCGCCCGCGTAGGTCATCGAGAGAGCCGCGTTGATGGAGAACGGGGAGAAGAAGAGGTTGCCCTCCTCGGCGCTGGCGGCGTCGTACAGGTTCAGTGCGAAGCGGTTGTTGCCCTCGACGACCACCGCCATGTCGCCCTCGGCCTCGGTGATCTCCCGCGGGTCGCGGCAGCCGGTGGCCAGCAGGCACGGCAAGGCCACCAGCCCGAGGACGCGGGAGACGGGTGAAAGCGTCGAGAAGAAACGAGTCATCGGCTCCTCCGGTGTGGTCGCGAGCCCCTGTCGCGGCCAGCTTGCACCCTTTGGACACCACCGGGGGCCGGAATTGGGAACCCCGGTTCTTGCAATCCCCCCTTCCCACGGGAAGATCGTCGGGAGGGTTCCCACGAATCGTGGGTGGCGGTGTCCAAAGGGCAAGAGATGGAAACGGGCGTCCGCCGGGCGGGTGGTGACACGGGGTGACGGAGATCGACCTGGCGGAGGTCTGTCGACGGTACGGGGCCAGCGTCCTGCGCCGCTGCGGGGGCATCCTCGGCGACGCGGACGAGGCCCAGGACGCCGCCCAGGAGGTGTTCGCGTTGATCCTGACGCGCCAGAGCCAGTTCCGGGGGGAGGCCGACCTGGGGACCTGGATCTACCGGATCACCACCAACCACTGCCTCAACCGACTGCGGGGTGACCGGCGCCGACAGGCCCGGGACGAGCGGGGTGAGGCCTGGGCCGGGCTCACCCCCGCGAGCCCCTACCAGCACTACGCCCTCAAGCAGGGGCTCGAGGATCTGCTCTCCCGGCTGGACTCGCTGGGCCGGGAGATCCTGGTCTACCGCTACCTCGACGGCATGACCCAGGTGGAGATCGCTGCGGCGACGGGTCGATCCCGCAGGACCGTCGGGAAGCGCCTCTCGAAGATCGACACCCTGCTGGCCCGGGACGGGGAGGAGAGACCGTGACCGGCGCGCCGCACCGACCCGCCCCCGACGCCTCGCGCCCGCGGCTCGACGGGGACTGCCTGTCCGACCTGGCCCTGGACCGCCGGGTGGCCGGTGACGCTCCCGAAGACGAGCACCGCGCCCACCTGGACACCTGCCCCCGCTGCCGCGAGCGCCTGGCGCTGTTCGAGGCGGCCCGGGTCGACTCGGCCCCCGGGATCGAGCGCATGCTCCGCATCGCCCAGGCCCGCGCCCGCACGGTCGAGCCCGCGCCGGCCCCGCGCACAGGCCGGTTCTCCTGGGGCCGCCTGACCCTCGCCGGAGCCGCCGTCGCGGCCCTCGCCCTGGCCTGGCCGTTGCTCCGTCCGCCACCGCCGGAGCTCCCCCCGGACGAGCTCCCCGGAGAGACGCTGCGCATCAAGGGCGTGTCGATGCGCTTCTTCGTCCAGCGGGGCGAACAGGTGGTCCCGGGCGATCCCGATCAGCGCTTCCGCGGGGGCGACGCCCTGCGCTTCGTGGTCTCCTCGGACGCCCCTGGCCACCTGCTGCTGGTGGGGGTGGATCCGTCGGGGCGGGTGTCGGCCTATCACCCCTTCGGCGGGGACCGCAGCGCCTTGCTGGAAGCCGGGGTCGACGTGGCGCTGCCGGGCAGCCTGGTCCTGGACGACTCCACGACCCCCGAGGCCTTCGTGGGCCTGTTCACCGAAGAACCCCTGGAGCTGGACCGGGTCCGCGGCGCCGTCGCCGCTGCCCTGGCCACCCACCCGGAGCTGGAGCCCGCCCTCGAATCCCTCGATCTCCCGGGTCAGCACCGCTGGTTCGTGATACGCCGGGAGACGCCATGAGGCGCCTCCTCCCGATGGCGGCCGGGGCCCTGCTCCTCGCCCTGCTGACCGCCGCTCCCGCCAGCGCCCAGAACCGGCGCGTGGCCGTGGTGGTGGGCAACAACGCCGGCATGTCCGACGAGCTCGACCTGCGCTTCGCCGAGCGCGACGCGGCCAAGGTCGCCCGCGTGCTGACCGATCTCGGGGGCTTCGCCGCCCCCGACGTCCACCTGGTCCTGGGCCAGCGGGCCGAGCATCTCCGCGACCTGCTGGAGGGCCTGGCCCTCGCGGCCCCGGACGACGACTCCCTCGCCGACGACGAGTCCACCCTGCTGCTGTATTACTCGGGCCACAGCGACGAGCGGAACCTGCACCTGTCCGGCTCCGCCCTCCCTGTGGCCGACCTGCAGCGCCTGCTGGACGACACCGGCGCCCGGCTCTCGATCCTCGTGCTGGACTCCTGCCACAGCGGGGCGGCCACGCGAGCCAAGGGGGCCACCCAGGGCCCGGCCTTCGAGATCGAGTTCCTGGCCGGACCCGAGGTGGAGGGCCAGATCGTCATCACCTCGTCCAGCGCCGACGAGGTCTCCCAGGAGTCGGACCGGATCGAGGGCTCGTTCTTCACCCACCACCTGGTGTCCGGCCTCTACGGGGCCGCGGACGCGGACGCGGACCGTCGGGTCACCCTGGAGGAGGCCTACCGCTACGCCCACTTCCGCACCGTGGAGCAGACCATCGAGAGCCGGGGAGGGGTGCAGCACCCGTCCTACCGCTTCGCCCTGTCCGGCCAGGGCCACGTGGTGCTGTCCCACCTGAGCCGGGCCACCGCCGGGATCGAGATCGCCGCGTCGTCGGTGGTCGGCGAGTACTTCGTCGTGGACGGGGACCGGCAGCTGGTGCTCACCGAGGTCCTCCCCGGCCCGGGCGGCACCGCGACGGTCTCCCTGCCCCCCGGCGACTACCGGATCCGCAAGCGCGAGCGCGAGCGCTACCTGGTGCTGGACGTGGAGGCCCGCGCGGGCGCCACCGTCCTGGTGCGCGACCGGGACATGAACTCGGTCCCCTACGCCGACGAGTCGGTCAAGGGGACGATTCGCCCGGCCCAGCTCCACGGCCCCCGCTTGGCCCTGGCGGTCCGCAACGGCCTGACCGACGGCATGACCCCTGCCTTCGTGGTCCGCGCCGGCTACCAGCTGGGCGGCCGGATCCCCTTCGTCGAGCCCCGCCTGGTCCTGCGGATGTCGACGCTCACCGAGGACGGCGACCGCTCGTCGTTCACCGAGATCGACCTGGGCCTGGCCGTGGGCATCCACACCCCGCCGGACCACCGCCTGCGCCTCGATCTGGGCCTGGACGCCGGCCTGGTCTACTTCACCCACCGCCCCCTGGTCGCCACCCGCGGCGCACCGGAGGGAGCCCTCCCCCTGGGCCTGCAGGGGGGGCTGATGGGGCGCGTGGGGGTCCGGCCTACCCGGTCCCTGGTCCTCTTCCTGTCCGGGAGCGTGGGCGCGGCCGTGTTCTCGGAGTCCGACGAGACCGTGGCCCGGCTCGTGATCGCCGGTGGCGGTGGCCTCTCGCTGGATTTCTGGCGTTGAGACAGGGACCTACTGGGGGCACTGCTCGCCGTCGACGAAGTAACCCTCGAAGGGGTGGTCGTAGAACTCGCCGCAGCCCCGCAGATCGCCCACGACCAGGGTGCCGTAGATCTCACCCCAGGACACGTTGATGGTGCCGTAGGGGGCCAGGACGCTGCCCTCGAGGGCGGTGTACTTGATCACGCCGAAGTCCAGGTCGGGCATGTTGAACAGCACGTCCTCGGCGCTCACGCCCACCAGCTGGATGTTCATGCCCACGAACTGGACGTAGGGGCCCAGCACGTTGACCAGCACCTTGGAGCCCGGCGGCGCGACGATGACCAGCTCGGTGGAGGGGTTGAGGACCCCCAGCGCCGGCAGCTCGAACACGTTGGTGCCCTCGTCGGCCCCCACCAGCTTGATGGCGCCGGAGGGGAACACCACCACGTGGCCGTCCGGCGTGTACATGGCCAGCTCGTCCGACCGGGTCCGCAGGTCGTCGCAGGCGGTGGCGAAATCGATGGGGGAGCCCTGGGTCCAGGTGCCGCCGTGGTCGAAGGTCACGTTCCCCAGATCGATCTGCAGGGCGCCGTTGATGGCGTTGCCGTAGACGGTGCCGTTTTGCAGCGCCAGGTTGTCGCCGACGGTCAGCACGTCGCCGCCGCCGGTGCCCCAGCCCAGCTGGAAGTTGTTGAAGTAGGCCCGGTTGGCGATGGCGGTCTTGCCCTCGACGTGGTGTCCGCCGTACCAGTCCATGCAGGTGAACACGTTGTAGCCCATGGCCGCCCCCAGGTCGTGGCGCGGCTGCAGATCCACGCAGACCTCGTCCGCGGCGCTGCAGGTGCCGTCCGGGATGGCCAGGGTCTGCTGGTACACGTTGTCGATCGGCACCACGTCCTGGAACCACTGGCCGGCGGCGGACGCGGAGATGTGGGGCGGAGTGGTCGCGCCCTGGAGGTCCACGGTGACGCGGATCTCACCGGCGACGTCGGTCTCGCCGAGGCCCCCGGGCGGCTCGGTGATCACGCCCTCGGTGGTGGAGACCTGGACCTGCTCCCCGTACACCGGCAGGCCGTCCTCGGTGACCGTGACCACGGCCTCCACCAGGCCGTTGGCGGCCTCCGCGTCCACCGAGATCTCGGCCGCGCCCTGACAGGTCAGGGGACACTTGCCCGTGGCCTCGGCGAGCAGGGCGCTGGCCTCGGCCTCGATGTCGGCCTCGGACACGGTGAAGGTCGACGGCAGCGACATCACCTTCCACAGGGCGACCTGGAAGGCGGCGGACGACAGATCGTCGGTCACCGGGTAGTAGGTGTCGGCCAGGTAGGCCAGCAGGCACGACACGTCGTCCACCGGGGAGGTGACGAGCTCGGCTTCGTAGACCCCGTACTGGATCATGTGGTCCAGGTCCACGCACCAGGCCCCGTGCTCCACCCCGTCGAGGTCCAGGTTCAGCTCGCCGGCATAGGCGTGCAGCCAGTAGGTACCGTCCATGTACCCGTGGACTTCGTCGTAGTGGTACGACCCCGTGAACTCCGCGGTGACGGTGTTCGCGCGGGCGGCACCCGAGGACAAGACCGCGAGCAGGACGACCTGAATGGCTGCAATACGGCGCATGTCTCCGTCCTCTCCGGCTCCTCCGCCAACCAACAGTATAGGGAACGCGCGGCGCCAGCCGGACGGTCATGCAGAACGGCATGGAGAACGTGAGACGCCTCGCCGGCGGGAGCAAGGGAAGCGAGGCGGTCTGGTATGGTCGATGTCCGGCGAGGAGAGGGGAACCATGCCCAGACGCTTGTTCTCTCTTGGGATCTGGCTTCCTGCGCTGGCGGCCCTCGCGCTCGCCGGCGCAGCGTCGGCGCAGCCCTGTGACGTCACCGTGCCCGCGGATCATCCGACGATCCAGGAGGCGGTGGACATCGCCCCCGAAGGTGCGGTGGTCTGCGTCGAGGCCGGCACCTACACCGAGAACCTCGAGATCCTCGAGCACCCGGTCCACCTGCTGGGCCTCGGCGGCTCGGCGGGCACGATCGTCGACGGCGCCGGGGCCGGCCGGGTCCTCCACGTGGGCGTGGATGCGACCGTGGAGGGCCTCACGCTGACCGGCGGTGCCACCGACGGCGGCGGGGGCGGCGCGCTGGTGGAGTCCGCGTCGCCCTGGCTGCGGGACGTGGTGGTCTCCGGGTGCTCGGCGGCCGGCTCGGGCGGAGGGATCGCCCTCGTCCAGTCCGCGGCGATCCTCAGCAACGTGGCCGTCACCGGCAACACCTCGGAGGGGGTGGGCGGCGGGATCTACGTGGAGTCCTCCGGCGGCGCGATCGAGGACGTGGTCGTCACCGACAACCGCACGGACTCGGGGGCCGGCGGCGGCCTGTTCCTGTTCTTCTCCTCGACGACCCTCGCCAACCTGCGGGTGGCCGGAAACGCCGCGGGCCTGTCCGGGGGCGGGGCCTACCTCTGGGGTTCGGCGGTGCTGATGACGAACGTCGCGGTGCTGGGCAACGAGGCCGGGGAGGGGGGCGGCCTCACCGTCGTGGACTCCGATCCGACGCTGACCCACAGCGTGGTGGCGTACAACGTCGCCACCGTCGCCGGCGGCGGCCTGCTGGTGGACGGCTCGTCGCCCGTCCTGACCAACACCGTCGTCCACGCCAACACGGCGGCGAGCGGCGGCGGCCTCTCGGTGTTCTCCGGCTCACCGTCCCTGGCCCACTGCGACGCGGAGGGCAACTCACCGGACGACTACGAGGGCATGGCCGATCCCACCGGGACCGGCGGAAACGTCTCCGTTCCCCCGGAGTTCATGGACCTGACGGCCCCGGATCCCCTGGACTGGGACCTCCACCTGATCCCGACCTCCCCGCTGATCGACGCCGGCGACGCGGGGCTCACCGACCCCGACGGCGGCCCGAGCGACATCGGCCCCTACGGCGGCGAGGGAGCCGGGAGCTGGGACCTGGACGCGGACGGCTTCGACGAGTGGTGGCAACCCGGGGAGTACGCGGCGGAGCTGTACCTGGCCGACGGCTGGGACTGCGACGACCGGGATCCCGCGGTCACCCCGCAGGGTGGATGCGGCTGCGTGGACGGCGACGGCGATGGACACGAGGCCGACTTCTGTGGCGGCCAGGACTGCGACGACGCGTCCCCGGACGTCCATCCGGACGCGGCCGAGGCCTGCGACGGTGTGGACAACGACTGCGACGGCGAGATCGACGAGCCCGAGGACTGTGGAGACGACGACGACAGCGCGGGCGACGACGACAGCGCGGCCGACGACGATGACGACGCGGCCGACGACGACAGCGTGCACGACGATGACGACGACAGCGGCGGAGCGGCGGACTGCGAGTGCCGCACCGGCGGTGTCGGCCCCGGCGTCGCGCGTCCGGTGGCCCTGCTGTTTGCCCTTGCCCTCATCCGCTGCCGGGCGATCCGCCGGCGCCGCTGACTCCGGGGCTCAGGCCAGCTCCATGGTGTCCACGAACCGCACGCCGGGGTTCTTGTCCGCCAGGTACTCGACGCGGAAGCGGGTGTCGGTGAGCAGGCAGGGGTTGCCCCGCTCGTCCCGGTACAGCTCGTGATCGAAGGGGAAGGCGAAGCCGCTGGCGGGGGCGCCGTCTTCGGCCAGCAGCCAGCGGCAGATCTTCATCTGGGTGGGTTCGAAGGTGACCTCGACCTTGTATTCCTCGCGCAGCCGGGCGGCGATGACCTCGAACTGCAGAGCCCCAAGGGCGCCGACCACGTAGGCCGAGCCGATGGCCGGGCGGAAGAGCTGGGCCGCCCCCTCCTCGCACAGCTGCTGAAGCCCCTTCTGCAGCGCCTTGACGCCCATGGGATCCTGCAGCCGGGCGCGGCGGAAGATCTCCGGGGCGAACTTGGGCAGGGCCGTGAACTCCAGCTCCTCACCGGCGGTGAAGGTGTCGGCGATGCGGATCGTACCGTGGTTGGGGATGCCGATGATGTCCCCGGGCCAGGCAGTCTCGACGATGGAGCGGTCCCGGGCGAAGAACGTCATGGCGTTGCGCACCACCATCGGCTTGCCGGTGCGCACGTGGTGCAGGCTCATGCCCCGGTGGAAGCGCCCCGAGCAGACCCGGATGAAGGCCATGCGGTCGCGGTGCTTGGGGTCCATGTTCGCCTGGATCTTGAACACGAACCCGGAGAAGGCCTCCTCCTCGGGCTCGACGATCCGGGTGCGGGTCTCCCTGGGCTGGGGCGGCGGGGCCAGCTCGGCGAAGCAGTCCAGCAGCTCCTTGACGCCGAAGTTGTTCAGGGCCGAGCCGAAGAACACCGGCGTCTGCTGGCCGGTGGAGAAGCGGACCCGGTCGTAGGGCTCGGACAGCTCCTCGACCAGCTCGATCTCCTCCCGCAGGCGGTCCACGTCGCTGGTCACCAGCTCGTCGATCCGCGGGTCGTCCAGTCCGCCGATCACCTCCCGGTCGCTGGGGCGGCCCCGCTCGGCGGCCTGGTAGAAGACCAGGGAGTGGTCCCGCAGGTCGTACACCCCCTGGAAGGTGGGCCCGTTGCCCAGCGGCCAGGTCATGGGCACCGACGACATGCCCAGCTCCGACTCCAGCTCGTCGATCAGCGCCAGCGGGTCGAGGGTGTTGCGGTCCAGCTTGTTCATGAAGGTGATGACCGGGGTCCGCTGCCGGCGGCAGACCTCCAGCAGCTTCAGCGTCTGCGCCTGCACTCCGCGCGCCGCGTCGATGACCATCAGCACCGCGTCCACGGCGGTCAGCGTCCGGTAGGTGTCCTCCGAGAAATCGTTGTGGCCGGGGGTGTCCAGCAGGTTGAAGGCGACCCCGTCGACCTCGAAGCTCATCACCGAGGTGGCCACCGAGATGCCGCGCTCCTTCTCCACCGACAGCCAGTCGGAGCGGGTGGATCTCTGGGCCTTCTTGGCCTTGACCGCCCCCGCCAGGCCGATGGCGTTGCCCAGCAGCAGCAGCTTCTCGGTGATCGTCGTCTTGCCCGCGTCCGGGTGACTGATGATCGCGAAGGTCCGGCGACGCTGGATTTCTTTGTGGGTCTCGGGGGTCATGGCCTCGATTCCGTGGCGCGAAAGCGCGCGAACGTAGCACAACCGCGCGCCCCGCGGGGGATCGATCCGCTGTATTCTCGCGCGCGCTCGCGCCGGGGGGACCGGCGAACGGGAGGGAACGATGACCCAGGACGACGCCCACATGGATGCCCTGCTGGACAAGGCAAAGCCCAGCATCCTGATCCCCATCGGCGCGCTGGCCCTCGTGCTGGAGGCGACGCTGCTGATCATCGCGGGGCTGCAGGCCTTCGCCTTCTTCCAGCCCGGGGGATTCCTGGCGGTGTTCCCGCCGTTGCTGCTCGGCTGTGGCGTCCTGTCGGTGCTCGCGGCCTTCCTCCTGGGCAAGGTAGCCCGCGGCGGGGGCTGGTTCGCGATCGGCCTGGCCGCCGTGGACGTCCTGGTGGCCGGCGCGTGGTTGATGGTCTGCCTCAAGAGCTGGGTCATCTCGCCGGGGGTCCTGATGGCCGCGGCCGGATCGCCCCTGGCCTTCGTGCTGTGCGCCGTCGCCCTCCTGCCCTTCCTGGAGTGTTCGAAGGCCCGCCAGGCCCTCGCCCGGGACCTGGAGGGCATGGCCCCGGCGTCGGGGGGCGGCGGCCTGGTGATCGCCGCCACCCTGGTCGGCCTGGTCATCGTCGGCGGATTCTTCGTGCTCAAGTCCACCGCCAAGGGGGACCCGATGATGGTCGGGGTGATCGTGCGCGGCGGCATCGACGAGACCGCCGACCGCCAGGTCGCCGATGCCCTGGCCCGGGAGCTGGGCAAGACCGGACTGCTCACGGTGGTCGGTGACGAGACGCTGGCGGCGGACGCGACCGTGGATCAGGGGCGCAGCGCCGCCGCGAAGCTGGGTGCGGCCCACGCCGTGGTCCTGGACCTGTCCACCCACGTGGAGCGGGACGGGGTGGTCCCCGGGACCCACCTGCACGTGGTCACCGCCACCGCCCACTTCGCCCCGACCGGGGGCGCGGGGGAGGACGCGGTGGTCACCTCCGAGGCGCTGGAGTTCGCCTTCGAGCGCGCCACGGCCGGCGAGATCGTGTCCAAGGTCGACGAGACCTGGGCCGAGGCCTTCACCCCCTGGGCCCTGGAGCAGCTCTACCTCTCCGATGCCTTCGCTCCGGTGCTGGAGGCGGACGTGGACCTCGAGCAGGTCACCGCGGCCATGCAGCTGGCGGGCCAGTACGACGCGGTCATGGACCGGCGGGCCATGGCCCAGGGCTACGTGGACTTCTGCTCGCTGGAGGCCGAGCGACTGGATGCCCTGCGCGAGGGTGAGATCGGCGGCGTCCAGTGCCTGGGCGATCCCTGCAGCCAGTTCACCCTGATCGGCGTCGACCGCGCCGGCCGGGCCATCGTCCAGGACAGTTCCCGCCGGCCCCTGTTCAAGGTCCCGCTGACCGCGGTCAACGCCTGGACCGAGAAACCCGAGCGGGTGTTCGCCGTGGACCTGGCCCAGCCCGACGCCGAGCAAGACCTGCTCCGGGTGTCGAACTTCTACGACTTCGGCAGGGTCGATCCGACTGGCGGCTACGCCTCGTTCGAGGTCTTCGGCAGCAACCGCACCGAGGCGATCTACACCGTGGACCTCGCCACCGGCGCCGCCCATGAAGTGACCCTGCTCGAGCCGGGGGAGCGGACCTCGATCGTTCTGCCCGCGCCGGGGGGCGCAGCCTCACTCGCGAAGATCAAGCGTGGACCGTTCTTCCTGATCTCCGCGGGCGAGCGGCTGGAGATGCCCTATTTCACCACCTTCCCCCGCTGGGTGGCGACCGAGGATGGCCCCCGGATTCTGGGGCAGGTCGGGAACTACGAGCCGGCTGCGCTGTACGACGGTGAGGGAGAGGCGGGGCGGGCCCGGCTTCCGCTCACGTTCCAGGCCGATGGTGCCTTCGGTGCCCACGACGGGGAGCTGACCCTCATTGAACAGGGCAAGGAAGACTGCCGCTTGCTGGTGGTGGACGCCGGGGACCTGGCCGTGCGCGAGCGCGTGCCGATGCCCCACTGCTTCAGCTCCCCCCAGCGCCTGGACGACGGGCGGATCCTCGGCATCGCCCGGACCAGCCAGGCCGGGGATGCCCCCGGCGACAAGGAGATCGTCCTTTGGGATCCGGAGACGGACGAGCTGACCCAGCTCACCAGCGGGACCCACGACGAGGAGACCGTCTACCCCTCCCCGGACGGCAAGCGCGCCGTGTTCAACCGCCGCCTCGAGGACTGGCCCGCCGAGTACGACACCAACACCTACCGACGGCAGGTGTGCTGGGTGGACGTGCCGGTCGGGTAGTCCCCGAGCCCCCCCGCCGACTCGTCGAGCGGCATTTGCTGTAGCTGCGACCGCAGGGCTGATGTACGAATTTTATTTTCGTGCGTAATGTCCTCCCCGGAACCACGGGAGAGGACGCCATGACCGAGAACGTCACCCGCTACACCGTCTCCGTCCCCAGCTCGCTGATGGAGGCGTTCGACGAGCGAATACAGCGCAGGAAGCACCCGGTCAGCCGCTCGGAGGCCCTGCGGGACCTGATGCGCTCCGCCCTGGTGGAGGAGCGCTGGGCCGAGGACGACGCGGAGGTGATGGGCACGGTCACCGTGGTCTACGACCATCACCAACGGGAGCTGTCCCGGCGGCTGACGGCGCTGCAGCACCACGCCCACGACATGGTGATCTGCACGACCCACGTGCACCTGGATCACCACCACTGCCTGGAGGTGATCGTCCTGCGAGGGCGAGCCCCCCGGGTGCAGGAGATGGCCGACGCGCTGATCGGCACCCGCGGGGTGCTCCACGGCCAGCTGGTCTGCACCGCGGTGGCCCAGCCCGGATCCGACGACTGCGGCTGCGAGAGTCTGTCGGCCTGAACCGTCCGTGACGACCCGATCCCCCGCACGGATGATCGCCCCCTGGACGCTGATCGTCTGCCTCGTGGGGACGCCCGCCCGGGGAGAGGACGATCCGGCCGAGGGGGGCGGGTCCGGGTCCGGGTCCGAGTCCGAGACCGAGTCCGAGGCGGGGGGCCGCCCCACCGAGTCCGAGACCGAGTCCGAGACCGAGTCCGAGACCGAGTCCGAGACCGAGACCGAGACCGAGACCGAGCCCGAGTCCGAGACC
>CAZITQ010000159.1:0-22960 GCA_964542165.1 uncultured Rickettsiales bacterium | reverse complement strand
GCCTCAACGTGGACGACGAGGAGTCCTGTGCGACCGATCTCCAGCTGGACGACGGTGGAGGACATCACCGTGGTCCTCTCCACCGACGTGCCCCTGGATCGACCCTCGTTCCTGGTGACGCCGACCCACGAGTCCACCGGAATCTCTCCCTGCGGCGCGCCCCTGGACGCGGGGGCCGGGTTGGCCCTGGCCGTGGGCAAGGACACCGACTTCGCGCTGCCCTACGACGTGCTCTGCGCCGAGGTGAGCGCCCTGCCCCTGTCCACGGCCCTCGTGGACGTGGAGGCCCCGGCCTTCACCCTGGTCTTCGCCCCGGATGGGGACGGCGACGGGCTGCCCGACGACCTCAACGGCGACACCGCCCCCGACGTGCTGTGGCCCCGTGTCCTCTTCCTGCGCCTGAACCCCGACGACGAGACCTCCCTGACCACCGCCGACGAGCCGCCGGTGGTGATCCCGGGGGTGGTGCTGCCCCAGGATCCCAACGACCAGGCCAGCCACAACCACCTGGTCAGCTACCTGACCGCCGGCATGCCCCTGGACGGGGAGACGGTCTTCCCCGTGGATCACCTCAACGTGATGATCCCCGAGGTCGTGGTCACCGACGCGGACGTGGTGCCCCCGGAGACCGCCCCGCTGGACCAGGTCGCCCTGACCACCGAGGTCGGCGGCGGCTACCAGGTCCTGATCATGAACAGCACCGGCCAGCTGTGGAGCACCCCCAACGAACTCGGCGCCCTGGGCATCGCGACCCAGATCCAGGCGCTCGTCGTCTCCGACGGAACCTGAGCATCCCCCCCCGGCGCCCGCCCTTGCCCTCCTCCTTCATACTCGAAACGAACCTGATCTACGATCTCCACTCGGAGGTCGAGGGATGCGACTGCTGTACAAGCTCGGAGAGGTACTGTTCGCGGGGCTGCTGGTCCTGCTGCCGATCTACCTGACGATCCAGGTCCTGGTGTGGATCTTCCTGTTCATCGACAAGAGCGTGGGCGGGATGTTCGTGTGGCTGTTCGGCCACTACGTCCACGGGGCCGGGGTCGTGGCCACCTTCCTGGTGGTCTTCTTCGCCGGACTTCTGACCCGCTGGTGGCTGACCCAGAACCTGCTGGCGTGGGTCGAGGGGCTGGTGCTGCGGATTCCCGGGCTCGGCCAGCTGTACCGGGCGATCAAGCGCCTGCTCGATCCCCTCACCCGCAAGGAGGAGCGACCCTTCCGCGAAGCGGTCTGGGTCAAGGTCTCGGACGACCTGGTGGCCCTGGGATTCATCACCTCGGGGGAGCTGGACACCGCCGAGCCCGATGGCGCCGGCCGCGTCTCGGTCTACCTGCCCTCCTGCCACCCCTACTTCGGCATGGTGACCCTCGCCCGCCGCGAGGACCTGCGGCCCGCGCCGGTGCAGCTGGACGAGGCGGTGAGCTACGAGTTCGCCTTCGGGGCCGCGACCCCTCCGTCGATCCGGATGGCCGACGACGTCCCGGCCACACCGAACCCCTCCCCCGAGTCCTGATCCCGAGGGGGCCCCTCCCCCCTTCCCCCCGCAGCCCCGTCGTTGACATCGCGAGCCGAAACCCTACAGCATTCCCACGGCCTCGCATGCTGTCCTTCTTCGCCGATCTCGCGCGCCAGTTCCTGTGGGCCTTCACGGCCAGCGCGCCCTACTTCCTCCTCGGGCTCCTGGCCGCGGGGGTGCTGCGGGTGTTCGTGCCCGACTCCCTGCTGCTGCGCTGGCTGGGCGGATCCCGCAAGCGCGGCGTGCTCACCGCGTCGTTGCTGGGGGTGCCCCTGCCGATCTGCTCGTGCGGCATCGTGCCCCTGTCCATCACCCTGCGGCGCAAGGGCGCGGGCCGGGGCGCGACGATGGCCTTCCTGATCTCCACCCCGGAGACCGGCGTCCCGTCCGTCCTGCTGACCTGGGGGTTGCTGGGACCGCTCATGGCGGTGGTCCGCCCCCTCGTTTCGTGGATCACCGCAGTGCTCGCCGGGTGGTTCATAGAGGCAGCGGACGACGAGGCGGGGTCCATCGAGGGTCAGGAGATGCTGCCCGACGGGGAAGCCTCCGACGACCCCGGCGCCTCCTGCGCCTGCGGTCGGGAGGACGGTGACTGCGCCTCCCCGCCGATCGGGGACGATCCGGAGGACTGCGAGGGGGCGTCGTCGGCCACAGGCACCCCTCCCTCCACCGCCCCGCCCGGCGTGGTCGCCCGCACCGGCGAGGCACTGCGGTACGGTTTCGTCGAGCTCCTGTCCGAGCTCTCGCTGTGGCTGCTGGTCGGCCTGGCGCTGACCGCCGTCATCGCCGCCGCCATCCCCGACGGGCTGCTGGCAGGCAAGCTGGTGGGCACCGGCCTCCCGGCCATGCTGCTGGCCATCGCCGTGGGGCTGCCGCTGTACATGTGCGCATCGGGGTCGACGCCGCTGGCGGCGGCGCTGGTGGCCAAGGGTGTCAGCCCGGGGGCCGCCCTGGTCTTCCTCCTCACCGGGCCCGCCACGAACCTGGCCACGGTGACCATGGTCCGCCGGATCTACGGCGACCGCTTCCTGAGGATCTACCTGGGGACCATCGCCGGTGTGGCCATCGCCGCGGGCCTCGGATTCAACGCCTTGCTGGCGATGACCGGTTGGCCCGTACTGTCCCTTGTGGGCGGCGAGGAGCTCGGCGACGTGGGGCTGGTGAGCGTGCTCTCGTCCCTGGTGCTGGCCGCGCTGATCGGCGTCAACCTGTGGCGTACCGGGCTGCGCGGTCCCTTGACGGAGCTGCGCGAGGGTTCGGTGGCCCTGGCGCTCCTGCTGTGGCGCGGCGAGAACGGCGGGCGGCCCGGTCGGCGGATCGCCGCGGTGGTCGCGGCGGTGGTCGCGCTGCTGTGGATGGGTACCGCGCTGACCCAAGTGGAGGCGGGCGAGAGGGGCGTGGTCCGACGGTTCGGGGCGATCCAACCCGATCTGCTGGAGCCCGGGCTGCACCTGCACCTGCCCCGTCCCATCGACCGGGTGGATATCTGCGACGTGGACCAGGTCCGCCTGCTGGAGATCGGGTTCCGGGTGCGGGACGGATTCCGGGTGCGCGATCCGGGGGTGGCCGGGGAGCTGGACCTGATCACCGGCGACGAGAACCTCGTGGACCTCACCGCCTCGCTGGAGTACCGGGCCACGGACCCCCGGGCCTTCCTGTTCGGAGCCGTGGATCCCGAGGAGACCGTGCGCCACGCGGTGATCGCCGCGGTGAACGAGACCCTGGTGGATCGGGGGATCGACGCGGTCCTGACCACGGATCGCGAGCCCGTGCAGGACGAGGCCCTCCGCAGGACCCGGAAGCAACTCGATCCCTACGGCCTCGGGGTGGAGCTGATGGCGCTGCGCCTGATGGACGTGCACGCCCCGGCCCAGGTGCACGACTCGTTCCGCGAGGTGGCCAGCGCCCAGGAGGACGCGGCGACCGCCATCAACACGGCCCTGGGGGACGTCGAGCGCTCCCTGGCCGCGGCCCGGGGCCAGGCCACGGCCACGAGACTGGACGCGCAGGCCGACGCCCTGGGCGACCGCGCGCTGGCGGGCGCGGAGGCCGCGGCCTTCACCGCGCTGGTGGGAGCGGCGGCCGAGGCCCCGGCGGGCACGCGCCGGCGGCTCTATCTGGAGGCCATCGAGCGGGTGCTGCCGGGGCGGTCGAAGGTGATCCGCCCGGGCGGGACGGCGGGCTCGTTCGAGCTGTGGCTGGTCCCCGCGCAGAGCGAGGACGGGGAGGTCGGGGACACCATCCGGGTGCCCACCCTCCCCCAGGCTCCCGGCGACCCCGAGAGCGTGGAGATCGACCTGGGCGTGCCCCACTGAGGGCGCGCCGGGAAGGGTGTGAGCATGTCGACCCTCGTGCGCTGGATCGGAGCCACGGCCCTGGCTGCCGTGGTGCTGCTCGCCCTGGCGACCACCGTCTACGTGCAAGACACCACCGAGTACACGGTGGTCACCCGCTTCGGCGATCCCAAGCGCACCAGCCTCGAGCCGGGTCTGCATGCCCGCTGGCCCCTCGGCATCGAGCGCGTGGATCGGATCTCCAACCAGCTGCGCCTGCTCATCCCCCCGGACATCGAGCTGCTCACCCGCGACAAGAAGAACCTCGAGGTGTCCTCCTTGCTGCTGTGGCGGGTGGCCGACCCGCTGGTGTTCCTGCGCAGCGTGGGCACCCGCGAGGGGGCCGAGGCGCGCCTGTCCTACGTGCTGGCCTCGGAGCTGGGTACGTCCCTGGGCAACGTGGAATTCAGTGGGCTGATCAGCACCGAGGGCGATGGCGACGGTCTGGCCGAGCTGGACTCCGCCCTCCTGGAGCGCTGTCGGGCCGTGGCGGCGACCGAGTACGGCGTGGAGGTGGTCGACGTCCGGGTGCGGCGCCTGGGGTTCCCCGAACGCAACCGGATCAGCGTGTTCGAGCGGATGCGGGCCGAGCGAAAGCGGATCGCGGTCAAGTACCGCTCCGAGGGTGAGGAGGACGCCACCAAGATCCGCAGCGAGGCCGATCTGGAGCGCGCGCGCATCCTCTCCGAGGCCGACCGCGAGGCGGCCGAGACCCGGGGTTCCGCCGAGGCCGAGGCGGCGCGGGTCTACGCCGAGGCCATCCGCAAGGACCCGGACTTCTACGACTTCCTGCGGACGCTGGAGGCCTACGACCGGATCATCGACGAACAGACCACCCTGGTCCTGCCCGCGGACGCGGAGCTGCTGGACCTGCTGCTCGACGGACCCGAGGGCTACCGGTGACCACCGGCACCCGGACGATCCGCCGCCTGTGGTCGCTGATCCGGCGCCCGTGGGCACTGATCGTCGTGCTGCTCCTGGGCTGGGCGGCGTCGGGCCTGTACGTGGTCGAAAAGCGGGAGAACGGCGTGCTGACCGCCTTCGGTCGCGTGGTCCAGGACCGGGTGCAGCCGGGGCTGCACTACCGGATTCCCTGGCCGGTGACCCGGATTCACCGGGTGGACACCACCACCACCCACACCATGAGCGTGGGCTTCAAGATTCGCGACATGGTGATGGGCATCCCCACGCCGCCCGCGGAGAGCCGCTGGCTCACCGGCGACACCAACATCATCGAGGTCCGGATGGTGATCCAGTACCGGGCAACCCACCCGGCCCGCTACCTGCTGTCCGCCGAACATCCGGATCTGCTGGTGCGCCACGCGGGCGAGGCCGTGATCACCGACCAGGTGGGACACACGGAGGTGGACGAGGTCTTGACCCATGGCCGGGCCAAGCTCCTGGCCTCCAGCCAGGCCGGGATCCAGGCCCTCCTGGACAGCTGGGACTGCGGGATCACGGTCACCTCCGTCAACTTCGAGGCCATCGAGCCGCCACGGGAGGTGGTGGACGCGTTCCACGCCGTCCAGAGCGCCAAGGCCGACCGGGAGCGCACGCGCCAGGAGGCCCAGGCCTACGCCAACTCGGTGTTGCCCGAGGCCCGGGGAGAGGCATCCCAGCTCCTGTCCGATGCCCGATCGTTCCAGCAGCATCGGGTGGCCGAGGCCACGGGTTGGAGCCACCGCTTCGGAGAGATCCAGGCTGCCGAGGACGGCGCGCCCCGGGCCACTCGGGACCGACTCTACCTGGAGACCGCCGAGAGGGCCCTCTCCCGCGGGGAGCTGATCCTCGTCGATCCGGGGGCGCCCGGTGAGGCGTCCCGGACGGTTCTCGTGCGACCCGCGGCCCCCAGGCCCCCCCCCTCTCCCACCCCCTGATCCCGGCCCGCGCCGACATCGGCAAAAAGTGCCATTCCCCCGTTTGTCCGGGTCACCGGAGTGCGTACAATGCGTTTTTACCGAAGGGACTTTCGGGAACCAACACCATCGGGCCAGGGGAATCGCCGTCGAGTGGGGGACCATCGCCCCGCGAGGCGCGGGCGTTCTGGAAGGGATCCGCGGGGCATGCAGAGCAAGTTCATCTTCGTCACCGGAGGAGTGCTGTCGTCGTTGGGCAAGGGTCTGACGGCGGCGTCCATCGGCGCCATCCTCGAGAGCAAGGGCCTCAAGGTGATGATGTTGAAGCTGGATCCGTACATCAACGTGGATCCGGGCACGATGAACCCCTACCAGCACGGCGAGGTCTACGTCACCGACGACGGCGCCGAGACCGACCTGGACCTGGGTCACTACGAGCGCTTCACGTCGGCCAAGACCAGCCAGGACTGCAACACCACCACCGGCCGGATCTACCAGTCGGTGATCCGCAAGGAACGCCGGGGCGAGTACCTGGGCCGGACCGTGCAGGTCATCCCCCACATCACCGACGAGATCAAGGCCAGCGTCGCCCGGGTGGCGGACCGGGCGGACGTGGTCATCGCCGAGATCGGCGGCACCATCGGCGACATCGAGGGCCAGCCGTTCTACGAGGCGATTCGCCAGTTCCGCACCGACGTGGGCCGGGAGAACGTGCTGTACGTGCACGTGACCCTGGTGCCCTTCATCTGGACCGCCGACGAGCTCAAGACCAAGCCGACCCAGCACAGCGTCAAGGCGCTGCGGGAGATCGGGATCACCCCCGACATCCTGATCTGCCGCTGCGACCGGGACCTGGACGCCGAGATCAAGGCCAAGATCGCCCTGTTCTGCGACGTCTCGACCCAGGACGTGGTGGCCGCCACCGACGCGTCGTGCATCTACGAGGTCCCGGTCAACCTCCACGCCCAGGGGGTGGACGACCGGATCTGCGAGAAGCTCAACATCTGGGGCCGGCGCGCCGACCTGTCCCGCTGGCAGGAGGTGGTGGACCGCTACACGAACGCCGAGCAGTCGGCGGTCATCGGCGTGGTCGGCAAGTACGTGCACCTGGTCGAGGCCTACAAGAGCCTCAACGAGGCCCTGGTCCACGGGGGGCTGTCCCACCGCTGCAAGCTGGACCTGCGCTACCTGGACTCGGAGGGCATGGAGAAACCGGGCGGCACCGACGGCCTGAGCGAGGTGGACGGCGTGCTCGTGCCCGGCGGGTTCGGCGAGCGGGGCATCGAGGGCAAGATCGCTGCGGCCCGCTTCGCCCGGGAGAACCGGGTGCCCTTCCTCGGCATCTGCCTGGGTCTACAGATGGCGGTCATCGAGTACGCGCGCAACATGTGTGGCCTGAGCGGCGCCCACAGCACCGAGTTCGACGGCGACACACCCCACCCGGTCATCGACCTGATGGAGCACCAGCGCAAGATCGTCGACAAGGGCGCCACCATGCGGTTGGGCGCCTACCCCTGTGTGCTCCAGGAGGGAACCCTGGCGGCGAGGACCTACGGCCAGGCCGAGATCTCCGAGCGCCACCGCCACCGCTTCGAGGTCAACAACGCCTACCGGGACCGGATGTCCGAGGCGGGCATGGTGTTCTCCGGCACCTCGCCGGACGGAAAGCTGTGCGAGATGGTCGAACTTCCCGGCCATCCGTGGTACCTCGCTTCCCAGTTCCACCCGGAATTCAAGTCGCGGCCCCTGGAGCCGCACCCGATGTTCCGGGACTTCGTGGGCGCTTCGATCGCCTTCCGCCACGGGCGTGAGGGCCGGGAGGGCTGACGCCGTGTGCGGATTCGTCGGCATGGTGGGTGACGGTGACGTGTCTGCCGCCATCTCCACGGCGCTGCAGGCGCTGCAGCACCGCGGACAGGACTCGGCGGGCATCCTGACCCGGGACGGGGAGCGATTCCTGTCGCACCGCGCCATGGGCCTGGTTCGGGATGGTTTCTCCAACCAGGTGATCGCCGACATGACCGGTGGGATCGGCATCGGTCACGTCCGCTACCCGACCATGGGATCGGTGTCGCTGGAGAACGCCCAGCCGTTCTTCTACCGCCGCCCCGGGGTCTTCATGGCCCACAACGGCAACATCATCAACTACGAGCGCATGCGCACCGACCTGGCCCAACGCTCGGTCCACGTGTTGAGCACCTGCGACGTGGAGCCGATGCTGCTCGAGTTCTCCGAGGCGTTGATGGAGCGCCGGGCCACGGGCCACAACGTGGACGACGTGATCGCCGCCCTCCAGGTCACCTTCTACCGTGCCAAGGGCGGCTTCTCCTTCGCCCTGGCGACCCAGGTGGACGGCGAAGACGCCCTGGTAGCCTGCCGGGATCCCCACGGCATCCGCCCCGGGGTCTGGGGTGAGGCCGACGGCACCTACGTGGTCGCCTCCGAATCGGTGGCCCTGGATGCCCTCGACATCCGCAGTCGGGGCGACATCCCCCCCGGCCACGCCCTGATCTTCCGCGCCGGCAAGGAACCCATCGTCGTGGAGATCCAGGAGGCTCCCCACGCCCACTGCGTGTTCGAGGAGATCTACTTCGCGAGGCCGGATTCGGTGGTGGCGGGCAACACGGTGTACGCGCGACGGTTGCTGCTGGGCCGCTTGCTGGCACGCCAGTGGCAGTCCCGCGGTCTGAGCTGCGACCGCGTGGTCCCCGTGCCGGACACCAGCCGCCCCGCGGCCATGGCCTTCGCCGAGGAGCTGGAGGTCCCGTACCGGGAGGGGTTCATCAAGAACCGCTATTCGGGCCGGACCTTCATCATGCCCGACTCGGTGACCCGCTCCCATGGCATGCGCCTCAAGCTCAACCCGATCCGCGAGGTCTTCGACGGCCAGCGGGTGGCGATCATGGACGACAGCATCGTGCGGGGGACGACCGTGTCGCGGATCGTCGAGCTGGTGCGGCAGCAGGGTGCGCGGGAGGTCCATGTGGTGATCCACGCGCCACCGGTACTCTTCCCCTGCTACTACGGCATCGACATGAGCACCCCCGAGGAGCTCATCGCCCGTCAGATCCACCGGGACGCACCCGGCCCGGACGAGCTGGAGACGGCCCGCAGCCACGTCGAGGACGAGCTCGTTCGGCAGCTGGGCATCGACTCGCTGACCTACCTCTCGGTGGCCACCCTGCGCGAGGCCCGAAACGGCGGCCGCTGCATGGCCTGCTTCGACGGCCAGTACCCGGTACCGCTGTCCGACGAGGACCGCGAGGCGATCGAGGCGAATCGCCGACGGTTCGGGACCCGGTGCGTGGGCATGTCTCCGGTCCTCTGACCTCCGCTCCCGCCCCCGATCCTGCTCCCGATCTCGATCCCGATCCCGCTCCCGATCCCCCCGCTCCCTCCTTTCCGTACAATGTCCCCTCACGGAGGTGTCCGACCATGAAGATCGCCCTGGCCCAGATCGCCCCTGTCGTGGGAGACATCGACGGAAACGCCGAGCTGATTCGCGCGGCGTTGGTGCGCGCGCGCGACGAGGGCGCCGAGCTGGCCGTGTTCCCCGAGCTCTGCCTCACCGGCTACCCGCCCCACGACCTTCTGGAGCGGCCCCGCTTCGTGGAGCGGAACCTGGAGGTGCTGCGGGAGGTGGCCCGGGACACGGCCGACCTGGCCGCGGTGGTGGGGTTCGTCGACCAGGTGGCCCACGGATCGGGCAAGCCCCTGCGCAACGCCGCCGCCCTGCTGACGGACGGCAAGGTCGCGTCGGTACACCACAAGGTGCTGCTGCCGACCTACGACGTGTTCGACGAGGCCCGCTACTTCGCCCCCGGCGGGGCGGTGCATTGCGCCGAGTTCCGGGGCAGAAGACTCGGGATCTCCATCTGTGAGGACGCCTGGCACGAGGCCGAGCTCTGGTCCACCCCGCACTACGCCCGGGACCCCCTGGCCGAGCTGGTGGACGCCGGTGCCGACCTGCTGATCAACGTCTCTGCCTCGCCCTTCACCCTGCCCAAGCGGGACGAGCGGCCCCGGATGTTCCAGGCGGCCGCCCGCCGCTTCGGGATTCCCCTGCTGTTCGTGAACCAGGCCTGCGGGAACGACGATCTGGTGTTCGACGGCCACAGCCTCGCCTTCGGTGGGACGGGCGAGCTATGCGCGCGGGGGGCGGAGTTCGAGCCCGACTTTGCCGTGGTGGACGTCGAGACCCGGGAGGGCCAGGTCCGGGAGCTGCGCCGCAACGACGAGGCCGCGGTCCTGGCCGCCCTCGAGCTGGGTACCCGGGACTACATCCACCGCTGCGGCTTCCGCTCCGCCCTGGTGGGTCTCTCCGGTGGCATCGACTCGTCGGTGGTCGCGGCCGTGGCCGCGAGGGCCCTGGGCCCCGACAACGTCTGGGGGGTGGCCATGCCCACCCGCTACTCCTCCGAGGGTTCGCTCACCGACGCGGAGGCCCTGGCGCGCAACCTGGGCATCCACTACCGGGTGGTGCCCATCGACGGGCTGTTCCAGGGCTTCCTGGACTCCCTGGGATCCCTGTTCGAGGGCCGGGACGAGGACGTGACCGAGGAGAACATCCAGGCCCGGATCCGCGGGATCGTCCTGATGGCGATGTCCAACAAGTTCGGTCACATGCTGCTGACCACGGGCAACAAGTCGGAGATGTCGGTGGGCTACGCCACCCTGTACGGGGACATGGCCGGGGGTCTGGCGGTGATCGCCGACGTGCCCAAGGTGATGGTCTTCAAGGTCGCCGAGGAGATGAACCGCCACGGCGAGCAGGTGCCCCGGACCGTGATCGACAAGCCGCCGTCGGCGGAGCTGCGCCCGGACCAGTTCGACAGCGACAGCCTGCCGCCGTACGAGGTGCTCGACGCCATCTTGTACCACCACGTGGAGCGCGGCGAGGACCGGGACGCCATCGTCGCCCGGGGCTTCGACGGCCCGGTGGTCGAGGACGTGATGCGCAAGGTCCGGATCGCCGAGTACAAGCGCCGCCAGGCCCCTCCAGGGCTCAAGGTCACCTCCAAGGCCTTCGGCACCGGCCGGCGCATGCCCATCGCGCAGGGGTGGCGGGGATGAGATGAGCCGAGACAGACACCACGGACGACGACACAGGGAGATCGCTCTCGGTGTCTTCGGAATCCAACTCCTTTTTCTGGTTCTGCTGCTTGCCGGATGCCCCGTCGAATCCGCCCCCCCCGAAGTCGTGGGGGGGTACGACATGGCCTTCGAAGGTGGGGCCTTCACGCTCACGCACGCCCAGCACGGGGACAGCCTGAGGGACGTGCGGGTCTCGGCGGGGACCGGGGAATACGAGGTCACCTTCAGCTTCGGGGCGTTCAAGTTCGAGGACGAGGACACCGACCTGATCGATCCGGCGTCCCAGGGGGAGCTGGAGGCCACGGGAGGCGTGGTCTCGGTGGACCTGCTCGGCGAGGGAGGTGGCGTCATCGGCACGCTGCGCCTGGAGCCGGCCGGTGACGATGCGGTGTGGATCCGCTTCCAGGCCGCTGACACCACCGCCGACCGGGTCGTCCTCGACGCCGCCTGCGATGCCGAGGATCACTTCCTGGGCCTCGGGGGCCACGCCATGGACGTCGACCACGTGGGCCAGGCCTTCCCCCTGTGGGTCTCCGAGCCGGGCATCGGCAAGAGCGAGGAGGACGAGTACCCCGACGAGTGGTTCATCCTCGGCACCCGCCACGCGTCCTCGTATCCGGTGCCGTTCCTGCTGCGTCCCCACCAGAGCCACGGCCTGCTGGCGGACACCGACGCCCGGGTGCTCGTGGACCTCTGCGCCACGGACTCCGATCGGTTCACCGTCGAGCTGTGGGCCGGTTCGGCGGATTTCCTGCTACTGAGCGGCGACGGTCCACTGGAGGTCGTCGAGCGGCTGACCGGTCACACCGGTCGCATCGAGCTGCCCGAACCCTGGGTCTTCGCCCCCTGGAACGACGCGGTGCGTGGCCCCGACAATGTCCGGGCCGTCGCCCAACGCCTGCGGGCGTTCGGTGCCCCCTCGTCGGTCATCTGGACCGAGGACTGGAAAGGGGGGGTCGAGGACTTCACCGGCTACCACCTCAAGGGCGAGTGGTTCCTCGACGAGGAGACCTACCCCGACGCGGACGTGCTGGCCCATGAGCTGGCCGACGACGGCTTCCAGTGGTTCGCCTACTTCTCACCCTTCGTGGAGACCGGGACCCAGACCTACGAGATGGCGGTGGCCGACGACGTGCTGATCAAGGACGCTGCGGGCGATCCCTACCTCTTCACCGGCGTGACGTTCCACGACACCTCCCTGGTGGACCTGACCTCCGCGGCGGCCCGGCAATGGGTGGTGGACCGGATGGAGGCCGCCCTGGATCACGGCTTCGACGGCTGGATGGCCGACTACGCCGAGTGGCTGCCCCCCGACGCCGTGCTGGCGTCGGGTGAGGATCCGATGCTCGTGCACAACCCCTACCCGGTGATGTGGCAGGAGCTCAACCATGGGGTGATGGCCGACCACGACATGGCCTTCTTCTCCCGCTCGGGCTGGGCCGGCGCCACCGGCCTGGCACCGGTGGTCTGGGCCGGCGACCAGCGCACCAGCTTCGACACCGACGACGGCCTGCCGACCATCGTGCCGATGGGCCTGGGGCTGTCCGCCTGCGGCGTTCCCGTCTACACCCACGACATCGCCGGCTACCAGTCCAACACCAACCCCCCCAGTGACCGGGAGCTGTGGTACCGCTGGGCGGCCCTCGGGGCCTTCTCGCCGGTGATGCGGACCCACCACGGCGCGTCGGACACCGAGAACTGGCAGTTCGACGCCGACGACGAGACCACCGCGTACTGGGCCGCCCTCGCCCGGGAGCACACGCGGCTCTTCCCCTACCGCTACGGCCTGGCGCGACGGGCCTCGGATCGGGGCACGCCGATGCTGCTGCCCACCGTGTTCCTCTACCCCGACGAGGACCCCGGACGGATGGACGCCTGGATGCTGGGCCAGGCCCTGTTGGTGGCCCCGGTGCTGGAGCAGGGCGCCACCTCGCGTCAGGTGGACCTGCCAGCGGAGGTGGACTGGTACGACTGGTGGACCCGGGAGCCCGCCTCCTCCGGCGTGATCTCGGCCGACGTGGATCAGATCCCCGTGTTCGCAGCCGCGGGCACCACGGTCCCGACCTTCGAGACCGCCCCGGACACACTGCTCCCGGACGTGGCCGATGGCGTCACCACCCTCGCGGACGTGGACGGCGCCCGGGTGGTCTACCTCTTCGGCGGCGGCGGCGAGTTCGTCGAGGGCGACGGCACCTCCTACCAGCCCACGGGCACCCCCACCGGCCCGGGCGAGGAATCCGTGACGCTCACCGCCGGCACCGCCGAGGTCGCCGGCGTCACGGTCACCATCGGCGGCCCCATCGAACGGACCTACCGGTTGGTCGTCATTCCCTGAGAAGGCACGGGGAGCTAGCTCCCTGTGGGAGGGCTGGCGTGTCGGTTCAAGCCCGAGCGCAGCCGTCCGATGATCCATCCGGAGACTTGCCATGGCCTGGGACCGCACATCCCCCGATCAACGACGCGCGCCGCGTGTGTGGGTGAGTTTCCCTGCGACCATCGCGGCCGGAGATCGCGAGCAGAGCGGGACGTGTACCAACGTCTCGACCTGCGGCGTGTTCGTGCAGACCGACGAGCCGATCGACATCGGCACCGAGGTCCGGGTGGAGTTCGAGATCACCGGCGCCTTCGGTCGCGACCAGGTGCTGGTACTCGGTTCCGTGGCGCGCAGGGTGCCCGTGGACGATCCGGAGGGCCGGGGCCCAGCGCACGGCCACGGCGTTGCCTTCGACCGGTGCATGCTCGGAGACGATGAGCTGCGGGAGTTCATCCGCGTCAGGCTGGACCTGGACCCCGAGGACGTGGCCGCGCCGGCGGCGGCGGTGGGCATCCCCGCCGGGCAGTGCGACGACGTGTCGATACCGGAGCCGGATCACCCCGCGCTGGCCTCCATCCGCCGCATCAACACCCAGGCCGAACGGCCGCGGATCCGCTGGCGCTGGATCGCCTTCGCCGCCCCCTCGGTCTCCCTCCTCGCCGCCGAGGCGCTCCTCATCGCGTGGGTGATCTCCGCCCTGCGCGACACCGGCTGATCCCGGAGGGCTCGAGGAGGGACCTCAGCTCGATCGGACGAGCACACTCCGGACCGCGCCCGCGAGCACGAATCCCAGGGTCAGGAGCAGGACGATGACCGCGCCGGGGGGGAGGTCCCAGATCAGGGAGAGCAGGCCGCCGGCGGTGGTGATCACCACGCTGAGCACCACCGACAGCAGCATCATCGCCGGCAGGTTTCGAGCGAAGAGGCCGGCCGTGGCTGCGGGCAAGGTCAGCATGGCGATGGCCAGGACGATCCCGACCACCTTGATCAGTACGACCACGGTCAGGGCCACCAGGACCAGTAGCAGAAAATTCATCGCGCCGACGCGGATCCCCGCCAGCCGGGCGAAGCCCTCGTCGAACACCAGGATCTGCAGGTCCTTGTAGAGCAGGGCCACGACCACGCCGATGCCCGCGACCAGGGCGGTCATCACCCACAGGTCCGTGGCCCGGATGAGCAGGATGTTCCCGAACAGGATCGACACCGGATCCTGCACGCGGACCTGGGACCGGTCCACCAGCGCCAGGAGCAGGACTCCCACGGCCATCCCCACGACCCACAGGGCGCCGATGGCCGAATCTTCGCGCATCCGTCTGCGGATCCACCCCGAAGACAGGACGGCCGCGGCTCCCAGGGCGAACAGGCCCGCACCGTAGAGGGGGTCGAAGGCGGCCCAGCCCAGGCGGTCCTGGGCCAGATACGCGAGGCCCACGCCACCAAAGGCGGTGTGGGAGATGCCGCCGCTGACGAACACGATTCGCCGCACCACCACGAAGGTCCCCACGATGCCGCAGGCCACCGATGCCAGGAGGCCGGCGATCAGCATGCGCTGGACGAAGGGGAGGGCCAGGAGGTCGGTGAAGCTCTGGTCCATGCCTAGGTGGGTTCTCCGTGGCCGGGGTCCGGGGTCCGCGGTCCGTGACCGGGATCGTCGGGATCCCCTTCCCCGGGTTCAGAGACGCAGTCCTCGCCACACCCGTCGTCGTGGTGATGCGACAGCACCCGGTGGGGCACGCCGTGGGCGATCAGGTCCACGGGGCACTGGTAGGCCTGCTCGAGCATGTCCGCGGTCAGGGTCTGGTCGCCGTGGGTGTACAGCCGGTGGTTGAGACAGGCGATCTGCTTGACGTGGGACGAGATGACCCCGACGTCGTGGGTCACCAGCACGATGGCGACATCCCGGTTCAGTTCGGACAGCAATTCGTAGACGCTCTCCTGTATCCGGCTGTCGACGCTGGCTGTGGGTTCGTCCAGCAGGAGGATCCGCGCCTGGGCCGCCAGGGCCCGTGCGATGTAGATCCGCTGGCTCTGACCGCCCGACAGGTCGCCGATCCGGTCGGTCCGGTGGTCGATCATCTGGACCTGTTCGAGCGCCTGCTCGGCCGCCCTGCGGTCCTCCGGAGCCCATCCCGGCGCGAGGCCGCGGCGGGCGCGTCGGCCCATCAGGACCACGTCCCACACCGAGATCGGAAAGGCGTGGTCGAACTCGGGGTACTGGGGTACGTACCCCACGTCCAGTCTGCCGGAGATCGGGTCGGCGCCGAAGATCCGCACCGCGCCCCGGATCGGGGGCAGCAGGCCCAGGATCGACTTGAGCAGGGTGGTCTTGCCGCCGCCGTTGGGCCCGATGATGCCCAGGTAGCCGTCCGGGGGCACCGTGAGGTCGATGCCTTCGATCACCGGCAACCCGCCGTACCCCGCGGACAGCTGGCGGATCTCGATGGCGGGGGTCCGGGTCACCGGGAGTCCCCCCGGTGGGGCGAGCCCATCACTCACCCGTGCCCCCGGCCAGCGCCCGGGCCAGCGCCCGCAGCTGCGCCGGCGGATCCGAGGCCAGGGGATCCGCGGTGATCACCTGACCGCCGATCTCCGCAGCGATCACCTCGGCCGCCGAGGCGTCGAACTGGGGCGAGGTGAAGACCGTGCGGATCCCCGCCTCCCGGGACTGGGCGATCACCGCGGCGACCCCCACCGGCCCGGGCTGTCGGCCCTCCTCCTCCACCGCGAGCTGCTCCAGCCCGTAGGCGTCGGCGAAGTACCCCCAGGAGGGGTGCACCACCAGAAAGCTCTCGCCCGCGAGCGGCTCCAGCAGGCCACGCAGCTCGCCGTCCAGCTGGTCCAGCTGCGCGAGCAGCGACTCGGTGGCGGCGGCGTACCTCTCCCGGTGGCCGGGATCCACGTCCGTCAGTCCCTCCCGGACCTGGATCGCCAGGGTCTCGAGGTGGGCCGGCGCGAGCCAGACGTGTGGGTCGGTGGCGTGGTCGTGGCCCGCGTGGTCGCCGTGGTCGTGGTGATCGCAGCCCGCGCCGTCCACCGGGCGCAATGGGATGCCCTCGCCGATGGAGACCACGGACATCGATGGCGCTTGCTCCCGCAGGGTGGCCAGGTGGGCGGTCTCGAACTCCACGCCGGTGCCCATGGCGAGGTAGATCCGCGCCCGGGCGACCTCGGCGAGCTGGCCGGGCACGGGCTCGTAGCTGTGCGGGCTCTGGCCGGGGGGCACCATCGTCGTCACGGTCACCCGGTCCCCGCCGATCTGCCGCACCAGCCAGGCCTGCGGCTCGATGCTGACCACCGCGCCGTAGGGCCCGGACGCGTCTCGACCGGAGGATGGCTCCGTCCCCTTCCCTTCCCCACCCGCGCAGCCCACCCACGACAGGCCTGCCAGCGCGACGCAGAGTGTGAAGGCGGCGACGGATCGGGACATGGGCTCCTCCGGGGCGGAAATGTACCACGCCGGACTGGCGTCGAGTCAGACCGCGTAGAGACGCCTCGCGTTGCCCGCGAACACCCGCGCCCGGTCGTGCTCGTCGAAGCCGGCCTCGACGAGCAGCCGTTCGATCCGCGGGATCTCCTCGGCGTGGGCGAACCAGGGCCAGTCGGTGCCGAACATCACCCGGCGGGGGCCGTGGATCCGCAGCAGGTCGACGAAGTCCGCCTCGGCCAGCACGTGGGCGGCGTTGGAGGTGTCCAGGTGGAGGTTGTCGCGGGGGACCAGCTCGCGCCGCAGCTCGTCCGCCGGCGCGGCCAACCCCCCCATGTGGGCGCCGACCCAGTCGACACCCGGGAAGCGCCGGGCGAGCCTGACCAGCCGCCGCGGGGTGGTCACGTGGTCCGGTTCGCAGCGGAAGTGGGACGCCGCGCGGGTGTAGGTGTCCAGGACCACCGCCGGCCGGATGCCCAGCTCGCTCCCGGCCCGCTGGATCCCCTCGAACAGGGCGGTGGTCGCCGGCCCCAGCGGGTCGAAGCGCTGGGTGAACGTGGAGAGTTTGATCGCGCGTGGAGTGCGCGTGAGGGCCTCGCGGATCCCCTCGTCCGGCTCCTTCATCTCCGGGTGGAGCGTGGACGCGGCCGCCAGCCTGGGGTGAGCCTCCGCGGCCGCCCTCGCCGACGCGTTGGCCGCCCGCACCCGGTCCGGTGGCGCCGTGGGCAGGATCAGGCAGGCGTCGACCCCCGCACCCTCGGCCGACGCCTGCAGATGCTCGGCGGCCAGGCGGCCCGAAGCGGCCCCGACGTCCAGGGACAGCTCCGACAGCACGGCCGGGCGCCCCTCCATGCTGCGCATGATCCCGGGGGTGAAGAGGTGGGCGTGGGCGTCGATCACGGGGCAGGTCCCTCCCTCGGATTGTCCACCAGTTCGATATCGATTGTTGACTCCCGACGCCATGTCGTTAGTCTGTCCGACGTTCCGCGGCGCCGGCAATCCGCGGTGAGCCCGTACCATGACGCGGATCTATCTCGACCACAACGCCACCACCCCCATCGACCCCCGGGTCGTGGACGCGATGCTCCCCTACCTGCGGGGGGAATTCGGCAATCCCTCGTCGGTGAATCACGAAGGACGCCGGGCTCGCCTGGCCCTGGACCGGGCCCGCCGTCAGGTGGCCGACCTGATCGGCGCCGAGCCGTCGGAGATCGTGTTCTGCAGCGGTGGCACCGAGGCGAACAACCACGCCCTGCTCGGGGCGCTGGAGGCCACGGGGCGCGGCCGGATCGTGACCAGCGCGGTGGAGCACCAGGCGATCCTGAGTCCCTGCGAGCACCTGGAGCAGCGGGGGATCCGGGTCACACGCGTGGGCGTGGACGAGCACGGGCGGGTGGACCCCGACGCGGTGATCGCCACCCTGGACGACGACGTGGCGCTGGTGAGCGTCATGCTGGCCAACAACGACGTGGGGACCCTGCAGCCGGTGACCGAGATCGCGGCGGCCGCGCGGGAGCGGGGCATCCTGTGTCACACCGACGCGGTGCAGGCGGTGGGCAAGATCCCGGTGGACGTGGGTCGACTCGGGGTGGACCTGCTGTCGCTGTCCGGCCACAAGGTCCACGGCCCCAAGGGCAGCGGTGCGCTGTGGATCCGTTGGAACGCGCGCCTTGCGCCGCTGATGCGCGGGGGGCACCACGAATCCCGGCGGCGGGCCGGCACCGAGAACGTGCCCGGCATCGTCGGGCTGGGTGCGGCCGCCGCCCTGGCGCAGGAGCGACTGGACGAGGACGCCGCTCGTGTCCGCGAACTACGGGGCCGGTTGAGGGGCGCCATCCTCGAGCGTTTCGACGGCGCCCTGGTCAACGGACACCCGAACGAACACCTCCCCGGCACCTTGAACGTGAGCTTCCCCTGGGTGGACGCGGAGCTGGTGCTGATGAACCTGGACATCCTGGGGATCTCGGTCTCCAGCGGTTCGGCGTGCAGCTCCGGCTCCCCGGAGCCGTCCCACGTACTGCTGGCCATGGGACGGGACCACGAGCACGCGGCGGGCGCGGTACGCTTCAGCCTGGGCCGCGGCAACACCGTCGACGAGATCGACCGCACCGTGGAGGCTCTGGACCAGGTCCTCGCGCGGCTGCAGGAAGCGGATTGAACGCATGGATCGACAGATCAAGTACGACCAGCTGCTGGATCGGCTGCGACAGCTCGAGGGCGCCGTGGTGGCGTTCTCCGGGGGTGTGGACTCCACCTTCCTGCTGTTCGCCGCCCACGAGGCCCTCGGTGAAGCCGCGCTGGCGGTGACGGGGCGCTCGCCCTCGGTGCCGGCGGACGAACTGTCCGGCGCCCGGGAGCTGGCCGAACGCATCGGCGCCCGGCATCGGGTGGTGGACACCGACGAGTTCTCGGACCCCCGCTTCCGGGCCAACCCCCCGGACCGCTGCTACCACTGCAAGTCCACGCTGTTCTCCACCTTGTGGTCCGTGGCCCGGGCCGAGGGCATCGGCGCGGTGATCGAGGGCAGCAACCTGGACGACCGGGGCGACTACCGACCCGGCTCCAAGGCCTGTGAGGAGCTGGAGGTCCGCTCCCCCCTGGTGGAGGTGGGTCTGACCAAGGACGAGATCCGCGCCCTGTCCAGGGACCGCGATCTCCCCACCTGGTCCAAGCCCGCCATGGCCTGCCTGGCCTCGCGGGTACCCTACGGCGAGGAGCTGACCCCGGAGCGAATGGGCCGCATCGAGGCGGCCGAGCGAGCCGTTCGATCCCACGGTTTCGACCAGCTGCGCGTACGGGATCACGGGACGCTGGCGCGGATCGAGGTCGCCCCGGACGACATCCCCAGGGTCGCCGAGGCCTCCGTGCGCGAGACGTTGGTGGATGCGCTGAAGACGGCGGGGTACACCTACGTGTCGCTGGACCTGTCCGGGTACCGGACCGGGGCCATGAACGAGACGCTCACCGGCGCGACCAGCGTGGACGAGGGCGGAGAGGCGGAACCGGCATGAGCGGAATCGGGATCGGCGAGGCGCTGGAGCTGCTCGAGGTCCGCGGCGCCGAGATGCACGAGCTGTTCGCCCGGGCGACGGCGGCACGCTACGCGCAGCACGGCAATCGGGTGCGGCTCTGCGGCATCGTCAACGCCAAGAGTGGGGGTTGCCCCGAGGACTGCGCATTCTGCGCCCAGTCGGCCCACGCCAAGACCGACGTGGAGCGCTACGGCATGGTACCCACCGAGCGGATGGTCGACGCAGCACGGACCTCGGAGGGCCACGGGGCGGCCCGGTTCGGCATCGTGACCTCCGGACGAACCATCCGGCGCGAACCGGAGATCGAGGCCATCGTCGGCGCCGTGTCCACCATCCGCGACGAGATGTCGATGGAGCCCTGCGCCTCCCTGGGCAATCTGTCGCCGGAGAACCTCGGGCGGCTGCAGGAGGCCGGCCTGGGCCGCTACCACCACAACCTGGAGACCGCCGAGAGCTTCTTCCCCGAGATCTGCACCACCCGGCGCTACTCGGACGCCTTCGACACGATCCTGGCGGCCAAGGCGGCGGGTCTGAGCGTCTGCTCGGGCGGCATCTTCGGCATGGGGGAGAGCGGCGCCCAGCGGGTGGAGCTGCTGGGCAAGCTGCGGGAGCTGGACGTGGACTCGGTACCGCTGAACTTCCTGCAGCCGATCCCCGGTACCCGCCTCGAGGCGGCCGAGCCGCTGCCGCCCCTGGACTGTCTCAAGGCCATCGCCGTGGCCCGGCTGATGATGCCCGACAAGGAGATCCGGGTCTGCGGCGGCCGGGAGCACAACCTGCGGGACCTGCAGTCGTGGATCTTCGTGGCGGGCGCCGACGGGATGATGGTCGGCGGCTACCTGACGGTCTCCGGCCGGGGGGTCGAGGACGACCTCGCGATGATCCGCGACGCTGGCCTCGTCGTCGCCGGCCCACCCCACGCCGACGCGTAGGGACGGACACGTGGGCACCGATCGCGTCGTGGTGGCCATGAGCGGCGGGGTGGACTCGTCGGTGGCAGCGCTGTGGCTGGCGGAGCAGGGGTACGAGGTCGTCGGCCTGACCCTGCGTCTGATCGCCTGCGACGATCCCGAGACCCGCGGTTCCTGCTGCGACGCCGAGGCCGTGACCGGGGCCCGGGCTGTGGCCGACGCCATCGGCGCCTCCCACTACGTGGTCGACCTGGAAGCGGAGTTCGAGCGACGGATCCTGCTCCCGGCCTGGGAAGCCTACGCCGCCGGGCGCACGCCCAACCCCTGCGTGCTGTGCAACGAGCAGGTCAAGTGGCAGACCCTCCTGCGGCGGGCGGACGCCCTGGGCGCCCGGTACGTGGCCACCGGCCATCACGCGCGCGTGGACCGCGGGGAGCCGCGCCCGGTCCTGCGCCGGGGCGTCGATCCGGCCAAGGACCAGTCCTACTTCCTGTTCCGCCTCTCCGCGGCGCAGCTGGCCCGGACCCTGCTTCCGGTGGGGGAGTTCACCAAGGAGCGGGTGCGCCAGGCGGCCCGCGAGCGGGGCCTGATCACGGCCGATCGCAGGGAGAGCCAGGATGCTTGCCTGGCCTCGGCCGACGGCGGGTTCGCCGAAGCTCTCCGGCGCCGGTTCGGGGGGTCGATCCGGGGGGGGGACCTGATCGACGACGGTGGCCGGGTCGTGGGCCGTCACGATGGGATCCACCGCTTCACCGTGGGACAGCGCCGGGGCCTCGGCGTGGCCCTGGGTCGCCCCGCGTTCGTCCGCGCCATCGACGCCGGGAGGCGGAGCGTGGCGCTGACCACCGACGGGACTGCCCTGGACAGCCCGGGACTCCTGACCACCGACGTGCGCTGGTTCGACGACCCCGGAACGGCAGACGGAGCGGACCTCGACGTGCAGATCCGCTACCGGCACCGTCCGGTCCCGTCCCGGGTGGAGCGAACCGGGAACGACACCGCCGCCGTCCACTTCTCCGTCCCCCAGCGGGCGGTGACCCCGGGTCAGGCCGCGGTCTTCTACAATGGGGACCGTGTGGTCGGCGGCGGGTGGATCGACCGCGGGCTCGACGCACCGCACTAGCTCCACGGAGGTCCACGGATGGTCCAGGATCGATACGCTCGGCAGCGGTTGCTCGAGGTGTTCGGCGAGGACGGCCAGGAGAAGCTGGCCGCGGGGACGGCGCTGATCGTGGGCTGTGGCGCCCTGGGTTCCAACCTGGCGTCCCTGCTGGCACGGGCGGGCGTGGGCACCCTGCGCCTGGTGGACCGGGACCTGCTGGACGTGACCAACCTCCACCGCCAGGTCCTGTTCGACGAATCGGACGTGACCGCGGGCCTGCCCAAGGCGGTGGCCGCCGCCCGGCGGCTGCGGGCGGTCAACGGCGACGTCGTCCTCGAAGAGGTGGTCGCCGACGTCTCCCCGCGGACCCTCCCGCCGCTGCTGGACGGCGTGGACCTGGTCCTCGACGGCACCGACAACTTCGAGACCCGCTACCTGATCAACGACGCCTGTGTCCAGCGGGGTCTGCCCTGGGTCTACGGCGGCGTGGTGGGGACCGTGGGCATGACCCTGACCATCCGCCCGCAGCAGGGCCCTTGCCTCCGCTGCGTGTTCCCCGAACCACCGCCCCCCGGCACCTTGCCCACCTGCGACACGGTGGGTGTCCTCAACACCGGGCCCGCGCTGGTCGCGGCGCTGCAGGCCACCGAGGCGATCAAGCTGTGGGTCGACCCCGGAGCCGTGGACGGCATGCTTCGCCACCTGGATCTGTGGGACGGCACGTCCCGGACCCTGGAGGTCCTGCGGGCCGAGGACTGCCCGACCTGCGTCCGCGGCGAGTATGGGTTCCTGGACGAGTCCGCCCACTCGTGGACCACGACCCTCTGTGGGCGCAACGCGGTCCAGATCGCCCCGCCGGACGACTCCCCGCCCCCGGATCTGGCACGCCTGAAGGGCCAGCTCGAGCGCGTGGGCACGGTGAAGGACAACGGGCTGCTGCTCCAGGTCGAGGTCGAGGGTTTCGTCCTGCTGCTGTTCCCCGACGGCCGGGTCGTGGTCCAGGGCACCACCGATCCCGCCGAGGCCCGATCGATCCACGCTCGCTTCGTGGGCTGAACCCGGATCCCCCGACCGGACAAAATCGTCCCGACGCCCCGCCCTTGCCCTTGCCCTTGCCCTTGCCCCGACCTCCGCCCCTCCCCTCCCCACGCCCACAACCCTTGCACCTCTCGAAATTTCCAGGCATTAGGTGGAGGTCCCCGTGGCGACGACAAGGAGGCCCCCGTGAAGCACCCCCGCACCTGGACCCTCGTGTTCCTGCTCCTCCCCCTGCTGGCCCTGCTGGGCTGCGACAAGGACGGCGACGGCCTCACCGACGCCGAGGAGAAGGTCCTGGGCACCGATCCCGAGCTGGCCGACACCGATGGCGACGGCGTGGACG
>CAZITQ010000158.1:0-23148 GCA_964542165.1 uncultured Rickettsiales bacterium | reverse complement strand
AGTTCTTCCGACCCCGGTTCTTCGGTTCTTTCGAGCCGGTCAGCGCCCCGTTCGGCGTTCGATCTCCCCCTGACAGCCCAGGCAGAGCGGGGTCTCGGGGCGCGCCTTGAGCCGGGGGTAGCCGACCGGGTCATCGCAGGCCCGGCAGAAGCCGTACTCCTCGTCCTCGAACAGGCGCAGGGCGTTGTCCACCTGGACCAGGCGGCGCTTGTGGTTTCGCAGGCCGGCCTTGGCCATCTCCTGGACCTGCATGGCGTCCATCCGGGACAGCCGGCCGACCGCAGTGGGGTCCAGGGCCACCGTCTCGCTGGCCGACTCCCCGGCAGCCACCGCCTCTTGCAGGGTCCGCTGCAGCTCCACGAGATCGGCGCGCAGCTCCTCGATCTGCTCCGGCGTCAGCTCTTCGGGTTCCCGCACGGCATCACCCCTTCCCCGCGGGGGTTCGATCGCGGGTGGTCTGGTCGAGGGTAGTACAGAACCCAACCCGATCTCCGGCAACTTCGCCGCCGATTCCCGCCGCGTCCGTCAGGGGGGGTCATGTATTGCATATTGCATGTTTATGAACCTACCCCGGCGACCGTGGAGAACGGGGGCCTCGACCCCATCGGGCGTTGTTTCGAGCGCGGGTCTACAATCAACCCTCGGCGACCCGTGTACCGTGGAATGCACCCGGGACAGGGTGGCCGGCCCGGGAGGACCATGTCGTTCCAGCCCCGCTTCGCCTCCGCCCTGGTGCCGTGGCTGGCCGCGGTCGCCGCCTTCGGCATCGCCGGTTGTCCCACCGACGTGACCGTGATCGACGCCGAACCCGGCTTCGAGCTGAGCACCAACCAGCTGTCCTTCGACCCCTCCCCCATCGGCTGCCCGGCGGGGACCAAGGAGGTCGTGGTGCGTAATCCGGGCGACGCGGTGTTGCATGTGACCGTGGGGGCGATCGCCAGCGTGAGCGACTCGTTCGAGTTCGAGGGGGAGGCGGGGGCCGGGGACCACGACGTGGAGGCCGGCGCGGAGCTGGCGTTCACCGTCCGTTTTCACCCCACCGGTCCCGCCAACGTGGGCACCCTCAACGTGGAGCCGACCAACGTGCCGGACGTGGCCGTGGCCACGGTCGAGCTGGACGGGACGGGCACCGGGGACGAGGACGACGACGGACTGGCGGAGGAGTGCGGGGACTGCGACGACGGGGACGCGGCGACGCATCCGGATGCGGAGGAGGTCTGCGACGGCGTGGACAACGACTGCGACGGATCGCTGCCCGAAGACGAGGCGGACGACGACGGGGACGGGCAAGCCGAGTGTGAGGGGGACTGTGACGACGCCGATCCCACGCTGAACGAGGAGGACGCGGACGGGGACGGGTACAGCAGCTGTGACGGCGACTGCGACGACGGCGATGCGGCCGTCTACCCGGGCGCGATCGAGGCGTGCAACGGCCTGGACGACGATTGCGACGGCGCGGTGCCGGTGGAGGAGACCCTGGACGTGGACGGGGACGGCTCTGTGGTCTGCGAGGACTGCGACGACACCGAGGCGGCGGTCCACCCCGGCGCCACGGAGGTCTGTGACGGGCTGGACAACGACTGCGACGGCTCCGTGCCGGCGGACGAGAGCGACGGGGACGGCGACGGGTACGCGGCTTGCGCCGAGTGCGACGACGGGGATCCGACGGCCTTCCCCGGCGCGGTCGAGCTGTGCAACGGGGTGGACGACGACTGTGACGGCGTCGTGCCTGCTGACGAGACCACCGACGGGGACGGCGACGGCGCGGTCGCCTGCCTCGACTGCGACGACGCCGACCCGAACGCATACCCCGGCGCGGCGGAGCTGTGCAACGGCGTGGACGACGATTGCGACGGCGTCGTGCCGACCCTCGAGGAGCTGGACGTGGACGTGGACGGGGTCGCGAACTGTGCGGACTGTGACGACGCCGACCCGACGACCTACCCCCGCGCCACCGAGCTGTGCGACGGGGTCGACAACGACTGTGACGGGGTCGTGCCCCTGGACGAGGCCGACGACGACGGGGACGGGCACCTTGCGTGCACCGACTGCGACGACCAGGACCCGGCGGTCCACCCCGGCGCGGCGGACGTCTGCGACGGGGTGGGCGACAACGACTGCGACGGCGTGACCGACGCCCTGGAGGCCGACGGCGACGGGGACGGCGCGTCCGAGTGCGAGGGAGACTGCGACGACTCCGACCCCGCCCTGTCGCCCGTGGACGCTGACGGCGACGGGATCACGACCTGCGAGGGGGACTGCGACGACGCGGATCCCGCGGTGTACCCGGGCGCGCCCGAGGTCTGCAACGGCGTGGACGACGACTGCGACGGCTCCCTGCCGGTGCCCGAGACCCTCGACTTCGACGGTGACGGTCACACCCTGTGCACCGATTGCCTGGACTCGGACCCCAGCGTCTTCCCCGGCGCCCCCGAGCAGTGCGATGGGCTGGACAACGACTGCGACGGGACGCTGCCCGCCGACGAGCTGGACGGGGACGGGGACGGCCACCTGGCCTGCGAGGACTGCGACGACACCGACGCCGACGTCCACCCCGGCGCTCCCGAGCTGTGCGACGGGCTGGACAACGACTGCGACGGCGTGATCGACGACGAGGTGGACGGGGATGGCGACGGCGCCATGGCCTGCGACGACTGTGACGACGCCGACCCGGACACCTACCCGGGCGCTCCCGAGCTTTGCGACGGGCTCGACAACGACTGCGACGGCGTGGTGCCCGTCGACGAGGTCCTGGACCTGGACGGCGACGGCTCCCTCAGCTGCGCGGACTGCGACGACCTGGACGGGGACGTGTACCCTGGGGCGGTCGAGGCCTGCGACGGGCTGGACAACGACTGCGACGGCGTCGTACCCGCCGACGAGGCGGATGGGGACGGGGACGGCCAGTCCGAGTGTGGCGGGGACTGTGACGACACCGACGCCGACGTCTTCGCGGGCGCTCCCGAGCTGTGCGACGGGCTGGACAACGACTGTGACGGCGGGATCGACGAGGACGAGGAGGTGTACGGAGAGGACGCGGCCTGCGCCGCCGTGGACTGCGACGACCTGCTCGCCCACAGGCCCGCCGCTGTGAGCGGGACCTACTGGATCGACCCCGACGGTGGCGGCGCCTTCGAGGTGTACTGCGAGATGGACACCGACGACGGCGGCTGGATCTTGGCGGTTGTCGGCGCGGACGACGGGGTCGCCACGTGGACCTGGGACGCCCGCCACCTGTGGGACACCGACACCGCGACCGTCGGCAGCCTGGCCGCCCTCGACGCGGACTTCAAGTCGGCCGCCCTGCACCGGGTAGGGTTCGCCGACCTGCTGTTCGTGCACCGCCCGTCCGGGGTCTGGGCCGCCTACCACGCCGTGGGCGATGGCTTCGAGGACGTGGGCGCCTTCCTGGCGGCGCTGAACGGACCGCTGTGCTACACCGGCACCGACGGCTGGGACATGAGCGCGGGCACTCTGGCCGTCGGAGGGCTCCTGTGCTCGACGCAGGTGTTCTTCCACGCCATCGACCACGACGGCCAGGCGGGGTGCAACAGCCACGACGACACCTACGGTCCCGTGTGGAGCACCAGCAACAACGCCGGCTGCCCCTTCGACGACCCCGGCCACTTCAGCTTCGGCCCCAACAGCCTCTACCCCGGGGTCGAAGCTGACGCCTCCTACGAGTTCGGCCAGGGGTACGGCGGCGCCCTGGGCCTCAACACCGGCGCGAACGGGACCGGCGAGAACGCCATCGAGATGTACCTGCGCTGATCCGGTGTGTACGGACGGCGCTGCGAGGTAAGACCGTGGGTAGAGAGACGGACAGGCGGGCCGAGTCCCTGGCCGATCAGGTCGCCGCGGCGCTCGATCCGCCGGTGACCCGACGCATCGAGTGCAGCTCGCAGTACGCATGGCATCAGACCTGGCACGTGGGTGGTGGATTCGACGGGCGGCCCGTGAGCGTCCGGATCGGCGAGTCGCTGCGGCGCAGCGCGGCCAAGCAGGGGCGGGTGGGGAGCGGAAGACTCGCGGTCTCGGCCCTGGTCCAAGCCCAGACCTACGATGTCGCCTGCTTCATCTCGGAGCCCGCGGTCCTCGACCGGGACAAGAGGTTCACCGAGGATGCGCAATTTGATCGCCGCTTCTTCGTCCAGGGCGCGCCGATGGCCGTCCTGCGGGACCTGCTGGATGCCCGGGTGCGGTCCCTGATGATGTCCGCCGGATTTGGCGGCTCGGCGGACGGCGTCCATTTCAAGGGTCCGCGGATCGAGATGGCCAACACGGAGGTGGAGGGGGGAGCCCCCCTCGACGGAGAGCGCCTCCGCGAGATGCTCGAGCTGGGAAGTCTGCTGGCCCGGCGCCTGCCCGCGTGCATCGAGTCGGCGGGCGCGGGCGCGTACCTGGCGCGTGGAACCCTCGCTGACCACCCGGAGGTGAAGGGGCGTCGGGCCAAGAACCTCCTCATCCTCGCGATCGTCCTCGGAGTCCTGTTGGTCGTGGCCCTGGGAGTGCCGCTTGCCGGGGCGCTCGTGTGGCATCTCCTCCGGTGAGAGGGGCCTACGTCCCACTCCATGAGCGGTCTCCGGTCCCCGCCTGGCGCACCCGGCGCGCCGGCCCTAGTGTCCCCGTACAAGGAGGCACAGATGCGCGCGATTCGGGGGGGAAGACTCCCAACCTGGTTCACAGCGGCCCTCTCACTCGCCTGGTTGGCGGCGGGATGCATGGGGGTCGACGACGACGACGCTGCGGACGACGACGACGCCACGTCGGATGACGACACCACCGGGGACGACGACACCTCCGGGGACGACGACGACGCCTGCCAGCTGCCGGCGCCCGAGTTCGAGCACGTGGTGGACCACCTGAGCCAGCCGGTGAGCCCCGACACCCTGCTCGGGCACCACACGGTGATGTGGTTCTATCCGGTCGCCGCCACCTCGGGGTGAACCACCGAGGGCTGTGGGTTCGCAGCCCTGCACGAGGATTTCCTGGCCCTGGGAGTCGAGATCGTCGGTGTCAGCTTCGACGATCCCGAGGACAACCTGGCGTTCCACGACGACAACGACTTCGGCTACCCCCTGTGGTCCGATGTGGAAAAGGAACTGGCGCTGTACTACGGCGCCGCTTCGACAGAGACCCAGCCGCGGGCCGACCGCGACACGGTGGTGCTCGACGACGCGGGGTGCCTCATCCTGACCTACGAGGACGTCAACCCGCTGACCCACCCCAAGGAGGTGCTGGACGATCTGGAGGAGTTGCTCGAGTAGTCCAGCCCGCACTTGCGCTCACGCCGCGGCCTGGGGACCATGCCCCCATGACCGATCCCGTCCTCCAGGTCACCGACGTCGACTGGGAAACCTGGGATCCGCCGATCGTCGCGACCCTGATGTTCGTGGTCCGCGACGGCGAGGTCCTGCTGATCCGCAAGAAGCGGGGCATCGGCGAGGGCAAGATCAACGGCCCGGGGGGCAAGCTCGACCCGGGTGAGACCCTGGCCGAGTGCGCAGTTCGGGAGACCGAGGAGGAGCTGGGGGTCCGCGCCCTCGGGGCCCGGGAGGTGGGCCGACTTCGGTTCCAGTTCGTGGATGGCCTGGGCATCGATTGCACGGTCTTCCGGGCGGACGCCCACGAGGGCGATGCGGAGGAGACGGACGAGGCGGTCCCCCTGTGGACCCCGATCGACGCCCTGCCCTTCGACGAGATGTGGGCCGACGACCGGGTCTGGATGCCCGCGATGTTCGAGGACCGGCGCTTCGACCTGTGGGCGACCTTCGACGGAGACCGGATGCTGGACTGGCGGATGGAGGCGGGCGATGAACCGTAGCAGAGCATGGGCGCTCGTTCTGGTGACGGGATGCCTAGCAGCTTCCGGCTGCGCGACCCCGATCGACGAGCAGGGGGTCTGGTGCCGGGACGCCGGTGGGGGGGCGGTCAAGGTGCTGTTCCTCGACGGGGTGGGGCTGTACTCGATCATGGACAGGGATGCCTCGGGCGCCGTGACGGTGACCGTGGACCAGGAGCAGTACGAGATCGTCGTCGAGGACGGCGTGACCTACTGGCACTCGTGGATCGGGACCGCCGAGTACGCCAGCGAGATCACGGCGCTGGAGGCTGGAGGGGAGCTGGTCCTGGACGGGACCCTGGTCTACACCTTCGTGGCCGACCACGATCTGGGGTACGACGTGGCCTCGCTGGAATCCTGCGGCGGGGACTGAGCGGGAAGGGCTACTTTCCCTGCTTGCCCTTGTTCTCGGGGGCTTCTCGGATCAGGCCGGGGAGGAACAGCTCTGCGGTGCCGAAGCCGCCGGACGGGGGGACCGCGCAGGTGTCCTCGTCGAACCAGTAGCCCCGGTAGGCCTTGGGGTGGTTGCCCGAGGTCACCCGCATCTCCCAGTCGTAGCCGGGGAGGGTGTAGGATCGGGCGTGGATGTCCAGGGTCCAGGCGTCGTTCAGGGAGTCGTAGGCGTAGATCCCCTCGAACGAGCCCGCTTCGTCCTCGTTGGGTCCTTCGCTGTACTCCCCACTGACGCAGAAGACCTGCCCGGAGTTGACGTCGAGGGGCTCGTCGAAGGTCATGACCCAGCGGCCGATCTCGACCATCTGGCCGGTCTCCGGATCGAGTCCGGCGAAGTACGCTTCGCCGGAGATGACCTCGTCGGCGCTGGCGGGAACGGCCAGGGTGAAGAGCGCGGCGATCGCGATGAGAGTGGTGATGGAACGCGTCATGGATGGGCCCCTTTCCGGGGCGGGCCGATGGGGGCCCGCCGGGTGAATCGTCCCGCGGACGACCGGTGAGGGGTCCGCGGGGAGGACCGCCGTCCTGGCCCCTCTGGCGAGGGCGGCGTCCACGGTTCCAGTGTTGCCGGGGTGGGGGTGAACCGCCCTCACACGGTCCTCACATCGGCGGGCGGCCGGTTCGGGGTAGCGAGGCGTCCGTGGCGGGTCGGTGATCCTGCTCTTCGTACACCAACGCGCCTCTACCGGACGAGGATCCCGAGGGACAGCGAGACCGTGTGCAGCCAGTTGTTCGTGTACCCATCCCCGGGGCCTTGCGGAGTCTCGTCGGTCCCCCGGGCTCCCCCGCCGATGTAGCGCAGGTTCAGGTAGACGTCGCCCACCGGGCGCAGGGGAACCCCCGCGCGGAGCGACGCGTCGACGATCAGCCCGTCGAAGTCGTTCTTGCTGCCGCTGACGTAGCGGCCCCAGGCGTAGAACCCGTCGATCTCGGTCCCCAGGAAGACGCCGTTGTCGAAGGTGTAGCGGCCCTCGAACTTGAGCACGGGCACGAAGCCGATGTTGCGCGTGCTCCGGCGCAGGCTCCCGTCGACCGAGGTGAAGTCGATGGTGGCGTTGCGGATCTGGGCCGACAGGCCGATGGCCAGGTCCTGGTCCGGGGCCTTGAAGAAGTCGTACTGCAGGCTGAGCCGGTAGAAGCCGAAGTTGTAGGTCATGTCCACGGCCGTCCCGGCGGGGAAGTCCAGGCCGTACAGCCGCTGGTCTTCAGCCAGCAAGGGGCGGGTCTGCAGCCGCAGGGGCTGGTAGAGCAGGGAGATGTTGAACCGCTTCCACAGCTCGAGCTCCGCCTGCAGCCGCGTGTAGGGGAACAGGACGTCCTGACCGCCCTGCTCGACGTAGTCGAGGACCGTGCCGTCCTGCCCGAACTGGAGCGTGTGATCGACGATCCCGATGAATCCCAGCTCGGCAGCTGCGCGGATCCTCCAGGGCCGGTCGGGTGGGTTCAGGGTCCAGCCGGGACCCCCGGTGACGCCGCCCTGGTCCAGCTGTCCCCGGGGGACGTCGTCGGCGGCGGCGGGAGAGGTCAGGGCGATGGAGAGCAGGGTCAGGACCAGCAGAGTGGGGGTGCGCATCATCTCGTCCTCCAGGTGGCCGCTCGTCGTGAGCAGCAGGTGGAGTAGAGATAATGTCTAAAAAATATATGTCAATATCTAGACATTGGTTTGTCGAACAACGGGCTCGGCCCGGCCGACCTCAGCCCCGCGATTCGGCCTGGATCGCCCGCTCGGTGAGCGCCACGTCCAGGTCTTCGAAGCGATCGAAGTAGCGAGCGCCCTCCACTCGGCCCGCGGCCGCGTGGGCGGGGGGGAGCCCGATCCAGACCTCTCCGTGCGCGCCGAGGGCGCGGATCGATTCGTCCAGCTGTCTGGCCTCACCGGGATCCATCGACCGCTCCACGGCCAGCAGCACCAGCCCCGCCTTGCTCCGTTGCATGGCGAGCGTCAGATCGTCCTCGGGAACGTCCGGTCCCAGATAGATCGGCTCGAAGCCACGGGCCACCGCGAGCTGCGCGCCGGCGAGCACGCCGAACTCGTGGCGGTGCCCCGGAGGTGTCCCGATCACGATGCGAGGAGAACCCGGCTGGGGTGAGGACAGGCGCAGCATGGTGTCCAGCACGCCCCGTGCCTGGGCGCTGACCGCGTGTTCGTGGGCCACCGTGAACGATCCCGCCTCCCAGCGATCACCGGTCATACGGAGGATCGGGAGCGCCACCTCGAACACGAACTCGCGCGACGGCAGCAGGGCCGATGCCCGCGTCAGGGTCTCCAGGGCCCGGAAGAAGTCGAAGCGTTCGATCTGCTCCAGGTAGTCGTCCCGCAGCTGCCGGTAGGGGTCGTCGACCTCCGTGGGCGGACCCTCTGCGGACCGGTCCACCCGTCCCTCGCTGCGCACGATCTCCTCCAGCTGGTCGATGGTCTGTCCGGCCACCTCGCGGATGGGGAAGCCGAGCTCGGTGGCCTGCTGGAGCAGGGTCAGCTTGCGCACGTCCTCGCTGGAGTAGCGGCGTGTGTTGCCCGCCGTCCGCTGGGGGACCACGGCCTGGTAGCGCCGCTCCCAGACACGGATGGTGTGGGAGGTCAGGCCGGTCATGCGGGTGACGACCCGCATGGGGTACATCCCGCCGCTGGCATCCTGGGGGTCCGGTGTGTTCGTCGGCATGGCTGGCATATGACCACTCTTTGTCTAGAAAAACAATGCACTCGGCGCTCAAGCTAGTCGTATGTCCCCTGTGGGCAGTCGGCAAGGCCGGGTCGGTCGGCGCCGGGCCGTCGTCGACGCCGCCCGTTCCCGACGCCCCCGCGGGTCAGCGCGTCCAGATCTTGCGGTAGCGCATCCCACCGTTGCGGTAGGCCAGGTGAAGGTGCCCCTCGTCGTCGGTGGCGAGGGCAGGGTGGCTCCCGTCGCTGACGTCCACCTCCTCGCCCAGGGCGCCGTCCGGGCCCACGTAGCGGAGCTTGATCCGACCCGACCGGGACCAGCACAGAAAGGCTCCCCCCTCGAGCGCGGGTGCCCACTGGGGGCCGAAGCGGTGGACGTAGTCGGCCTCGGCGTCGATCACCGGCAGGTCGTTCGAGGGCCAGGCCAGTGCCTCGCCGTCGAACACGTTGATCACCAGGCCCGGCTCGTAGATCACCGAGATGTAGGCCACCTCCGGATCCGCACGGTCCAGGCCCAGGGCCATGTGGCGCGTGTCCTCGCCCTGGATCGGGTAGGTGTCGTAGTCCGCCCACACCAGGTGGCCCAGCCCCGCGTCGTCGCGCACCGAGTTCTGGTACCCCGACGGGCTGGGGCCCCAGCCGCTGGTGACCCCGTGCCAGACCCCTGGCGCGCCGTCGTTGGCCGCGATCCGGAAGCGCAGCTTCTCTCCGCTGTTGCCGATGTACATCTGTCCCTGTTCGAACACCGCGGCCGACGGATCGACCCGAGCCCACTCCCCGTCGTAGGTCATCACCACCCCCTCGTCGGGCCGGGCGGGGTCGAGGGAGAGGTTGCCGTTGGACCAGCCGACGGAGCCGATGTTGAGCTTGTCGAACGCCGACAGGGTCGGCTGGGTGGCCACATCGTCGATCACGAACACGCCGATCCCGCAGGCCTCGTAGACGTTGGAGCGGAAGTAGTGGGCCGAGGCCCAGGCCCGGTCCAGCGGGTCGATCTCCAGGCGGGGCTCGGCGATGGACGCAGGAGCCGACTCCACGGGTGGGTCCGACGCCGTGGCGAGCACCTCCTCCTGCCAGTCTCCGCCCAGGCGGTGGTAGATCCGCAGCTCCGCGCCGAGCCCGGGGTCGCCGGTGTCGGTGAGCACGTGGGGCTGGCCCATCGAGTCCAGGGCCACCGACGGCCGCGCTCCGGGGAAGTCGCCGCAGACCTCCTCGTCGCCCACCACATCGACCTCGATGCCCTGGGGTCCCTGCTGCTCCTCCTCCAGGTCGTCCAGCTCCACGATGGACGATCCCTGCTGGCAGATGGGCGGGCATCCCTCGCCGTTGGGTACCACGTCGTCGAACCAGGTCTCGACCGTGCCGGCCCAGCCTGCCGTCCCGTCCAGGGTCTCGACCGCCAGGTCGATGGGGCCCTCGCCGGCATATGGGAAGACGATCCTCCCCTCGCCGCAGTCGAATCCGCCGTGAGTCACCAGGTGATCGGCCAGGCAGGTCTCCTCGTAGCGCCCTCCGCCGTAGTCGGCGGTCACCGCGAAGTCCCCGACGGCGGAGCCGTCCGGCCCCGCCAGTTCGATCTCGAAGAAGTCGTAGCAGCCGATCTCCGTGCAGGCCTGTTGCACCCCCGGGCAACCCAGGCCCGAGATGGAGAGGCCGGCCACGAGCACCCCGAATGCTCGATGCATGTTCCTCCTCCTCACCGCGACTCTACACGGAGACTCGGTGGAGATGGGTCTTTCGACGTACGAGGCAGAAGGGCGATGACATCCCGTCCACGAGCCCCGGAGGCGCGGATTGTCGCACCGACAATTCCGGTTGAACGCCGCGCAACATCCCCGGAGCCCTGGAGCGCCTCGCCCGGTGCAGACCGTGGTACATCGGCCAGGTTGATCCCCCTGGCACACCCCTTGCTCATCCTCCGTCCCATCCGGGGCCGCATCGAACCACGGCCCGACGAAGGAGAACACGATGAGCCGAACCACCGTCCCGACCCGCCGCTCCCCCGCCCTCGCCGCCACCGCCCTGGCCCTGGCGCTCCTGGCGCTCCCCGCCGGCGCCCTGGCCGGTCCGCGCGGCGGCGATGCTGGCGGTCTGACCTTCGACCGGATGGACACCTTCGCCATCGAGGACGCCGGCGACCTGGCAGGGACCGCGGTGGACGACGCCCAGGGTGTCCTGGACGAGGCCCTCGCCGACGTCGCCCTGGGCGGCGACTCCGACCTCTACCTGGTCCGCGACGAGGATTCCCTGTTCGCCCTGGTGGTCTTCGGCGACGGCCCGACTTTGGACGGGGTCGAGGGCTGCTACGAGCCGGGCGCGGTGATCACCGCGGCGGTGGAGCGGTCCATCGAGGACGGAGATGCGGTCCTCGCCGGCGTGATGGGACAGCCGATCCTCGACGACGACGATCCGGTGGCCTCCTCCTATGCCGTTGGCAAGGTCCTCGGCCGGATCCAGGGCCCGCCCCTGCCGGGCGACGTGGATCCGGTGGCCTCCTCCTACGCCGTGGGTAGCCTCGTCGGCGACGCCATCGGCCTGGTCCCCCAGGACGAGCAGGACCCGGAGATCCTCGTTCACGGGGCGATCTACGAGCTGCCCCGGAGTGTGCTCTGAGCCCTGACCGTCCCGGGGGTCAGGGCTGGCTCTATTCGATCCGCACCCGAGCCACGTAGGTCGCGTTGTTGTCCTCGCGGGTCTCCCACAGGTCGCCGTCCGGATCGACGATCACACCGATCCAGTAGTCGCGGGTGGAGATGTCCTCGGGGATGTCCACCGCGTAGAAGGCGTAGTAGGGACGGTCGGGGGTGACGCTGCGGTTGTCGACGCGGCGGATCTCCCGGTCCCACGAGGTGATCATCGAGTTGGTGGACAGGCGGAAGGACAGGTCGGTGGTCTGGGAGTCACCGCCCATGTTCTCCAGCTGGAACCTCAGGACGTAGTACCCGCCCTTGTCCATCGTGTAGTACGGCTCGCCGGCGAGGGTGGTCGGCGTCATCAGATGGAAGGTGTCGTCCCAGATCTCCGCGCGGTCGTGGAGGCTGTACTCGCCGCTGCGTCCGCTGCGGCGCCAGTGGGCCACACCCAGATCCTCGTGGTACTCGTACTCGCCGTACAGATCGACCAGGCCGGCGCAGGCATCCTCGCCCATGTACGCCGTGGCCGTGTTGCCGTTGGCGTGGATGTGGGTCCAGTCGGCGCCCATGATGTTGTACCGGAAGGCCTCGTGGCCCAGACCGGCAGCGTGCCCCATCTCGTGCAGCATCGTGGTCTGGACCGGTCGGCCGGAGCCGCCGTAGGGGTTCAGGTCGGTCTTGGTGTGGGAGGTGGACCAGCTCTCGCCGGTGTTCATGTAGACGTCGGTCTCCTCCATCTCCCCGTTGGATCCGTCCCAGTAGAGGTGGGTGCAGGCCGGGGCGCCGCAGTGCAGCAGCAGATCCCCGGTGAACGCCAGCTCGGACTCCCCGTTGCCCGAGGAGAAGCCGTCGTCGTCCTCGGCCGCGCCGAACCAGAAGTTGGACGGGTTGTCCTCGAACAGGTCCATCGCCTCCTCGATGGCGTCGCGGGTGTCGGCGTCGTCCCAGTCGTCGGACGGCACCTGGAACTCGAGGTGGTAGTTGTCCCAGTGCACCGTGTCCCCCGACGCGGCGGTGTAGTGGGAGAAGGCCTGGGCGGCGGGGGCGCCGGCCAGGGACGCGGTCAGGGCGGCTGCGGCGGCCAGGCCGCCGGCCCAGGTTCGATCGCGTAGCATCGCTGGAATCCTCATCGTTCTCTCCTCGTGGTCCATCGTTGACGCGTCATCGGCGCGGCAGCACGGGGTTGTGGTCATTGGCGATCAGGGCCGCGATCTCGGCGCGATCCTCGTCGGTCAGCTCGCCCGCCTCGGGAGCGGTGGTCGCCGAAAAGACCGGGCGCTCGCTGCCGGGGTGGGGGATGGCGAAGGGCTGGGTCGGATCGAGGCTCGCGGTGGAGGGCCGGGCGGCGATCTCGCCGGGCTCGACCCCTTCGGCCACGCGACGCTGGAGCCACGAGATCAGCTCCTCGCCGTCCAGGGCCTCCACGTCGGGTCGGACCTGCAGCGCGCCGTCGGGAACCCGACCGATCTCCGCGTCGCCGACGACGAAGGAGGTGGCCTCGGGGATCGCGTACCGCTGGCCCGTGTGCAGCTGATCGTCGTCACTCAGGAAGAGGGCCACACCGCCCGCGTCGAAGGCCCTGCCGCCGGAGAGGCGGACCAGACCGTCGGCGCAGTCCACCAGGGGGCAGGCCGACGCCCCGTTGTCGGACACCAGCATCACGACCTCGTCGCCGATGCCGAACAGGGGGATGTCCGAGATCGTCAGGATTCGCCCGTCGCCGGTGGGACCGCCGCCGAAGCGCAGGGTCACCTCGTCGCCCTCGTCGCCCCCGAGGATCGGCGTGTCGACGCGGACGGTGACGAAGGTGTGGGGGAAGGACATGGTCTGCTCGCCCAGGTCCTCGGACAGGGCGTACTGCAGGTCGAGCACCGTGCCGTGGAGGATCTGATCCGCGCGGGCGATCCGGTCGGGCAGCTCCCGTCCCAGGGTGGCGGCCACCGACTCCTCCGCGGCGCGGGGACCGGCGGCCTCGTCCCCGTCGAGCACGGCGGCCACCTCCCCCCTTTCCCCGTCCGCGGGTGCACCCCCGCATCCGGACAGCGTTGCCAGTGTGAACAGGACGACCAGTGGAATCATCGAACGTGACATCGTGGGTCTCCTTTCCTCACGCTCCACGTCCAGTGTTCCGGGAGGACGGATGGGGGTCCATGTACGGACGCGACAGTGACCTGGACGGACGCGACATTCGGCCCACGGCGGGCCTCCAGGGCGACGGGAATCGCACATTCGGACCCCGACGCGTATGATGGCGGCCACTTTTCCGGAGATGGCCATGCGTACGACCCGACTCTCGCTCAGCGCACTCGCGCTCCTGATCCTCCCCGCGATGCTGGGGTGCACCACCGCCGAGAAGGCGCAGACGGACCTCCAGGGCAGCGTGGGATTCCAGTCGATCGGCAGCTACCTCTCCGACGGGCCCGTGCTCGCCGACGGCTACCTGTACGTCGTCACCGGCGCCGGGAGCGTGCACCAGGTCGATCCCGCCACCGGCGAGGTCGTCTGGGCGTCGGCGGAGAGCGTGGGTGGCGTGAGCGGTCAGCCGGTGGTGCTGGCAGACGCGGTGCTGGTGATGACCTACACCGGCGAGGTGGTCTCCATCGACAAGGCCAGCGGTGCGGTCCAGTGGAGCGCGCCGGGGGACGAGGGCTGGACGCTGTCGGGCGAGTCGGTGGACGCTCCGGAGAACGCCCGCTGCTTTGGCCTCGATCCCGCGTCGGACACCGCGGTCCTGGCGGGCGCCAACGGCGCGGTGCTGGGCGTGAACGCCGCCGACGGCAGCCTTCGCTGGTCCCGCAACATCGGCGCCAACGTGTTCGCCGCGCCGGCGGTGGTCGACGGGGTGGTGTACATCAACACCATGGGCGGTCAGATCTACGCCATCGTGGCCGCCGACGGCAGCGACCAATGGTCGATCCCCAAGGTGAACGTGACCTCGGTCTCCGGCAAGCTCGTCGAGGACGAGGAGACGGGGACCCACCACGAGCTGGTGGTCTCGGTGGCCTACAACTTCGAGGGCAGCGACCACTTCGGCCACGAGGGCGAGACGGTCGAGATCACCCTGTTCGACGGCGCCAAGCCCATCACCTTCGTCACCGACCAGGGGGAGTCCACCGCGCTGACCCTGTCCCACATCATCGCCGAGGAGCACGCGGGATCCGCGTCCCGGGTCACCCGCAACCTGAAGCTGGCCGCGCCGCCCGCCCAGGCCACGGGTTGGGCCGTTCGCGCGGTGGCCAAGGACGGCAGCGGGGCGGAGCTCGACGTGTTCGAGACCCGGGTGTCCTTCGACGGCGATCCGGTCCCCGCGCCCGCGGAGCCAGCGGCCCCGGCGTCCCCGGAAGGCGACGATGACTCCGCCGACGAGCCTCCGGCGGACGAGCCGGCCGCGGAGGCGACCGAGACCGACGAGCCGGCCGAGGCCGCGGAACCCGCCCCGGAGGCGGCCCCGGCCGAGTAGTCTCCCGGGCGGCCCGGAGGAGGGGGAACCCCGGATGCCCCGCAGAGCCTGGACCTCGGGCGTCGCGATCCCGCTGATCCTCGTCGCCCTCTCCCCGAGCTGCCTGTCCCTCGACCGCGATCCTGCGCTCCCCTACGCCCACGCGATCTACGATCCATCGGGTGGTGAGATCCCCCTGCCGAGCGACCTGGTGGTGGACGAGGACGCCGGCCACGTGGATCTGCCCATCGACGACCCGGACCTCACCCCGGCCGACGTGGCGTTCCGCGAACACCTGAACTCGCTCGAGGCCTGGCCGACCACCATCTCGTCGTCCGTGCGCTTCAGCGCGGCGCTGAATCCGACCACGGTCACTTCCGACACGCTGCAGGTCTGGCGGTGGGGGGACGAGCCGCGCGAGACGGACGGGGTGGCGCCGCAGCTGGACGACGACGGCACCACCGCGTCCTTCGACGCCCCGGAGGGCGGATGGGAGCCCGGGGTCACCTACGTGGCCTTCGTCCGGGGGGGACGGGACGGCGTGCGGACGGCCGACGGAGCCGAGGTGGGGCCGGACACCGCGTTCTACTTCCTGCGCATGGACGAGCCGCTGGACGCGTACGTGAACCACCGGGCCTTCCCCGGCGCCACCCGCGAGGAGCGGCTGGAGGTGGCCGCGTCCCTGGAGGAGATCCGGGTCGAGCTGGACCCCTATCTGGACTTCCTGCAGCGGGATGCGCCGCCCAAGGACCGCCTGGAACGCACCGAGGTGGTCGCCCTGTGGGCGTTCACCGTCACCGACCAGGTCGAGCTGGCCATGGACGCCGATTCGGGGCGGATGCCCCTGCCCTTCGATCTGCTGATCGATCCCGACACCGGGCGGGTGGACCTGCCCGCGGACGAGGGGGACTCGGAGCTGGAGGCGGACGCCAAGCTGCAGGCCAACGAGCTGGACGGGTTCGGGGTGTCGTCGGACCTGATGTTCGAGCTGACCGGCGCGGCGGATCCGTCGACGGTCAACACCAACAGCATCCAGCTGTGGGAACTCTCGGACGAGCCGCGTCAGGTGGCGATCGAGGTCCGATTGCTGGCCGGGGAGGGGGAGGGACCGTGCCACGAGACCCCAACCCACCCGGACTGCCGCCACGTCTTCTTGTCGCTGACCCCCGAGGAACTCCCGCTGCGCGGGGCGTCGACCTACGCCGTGGTGGTGGGCCAGGGCCTGCACGACACCTCGGGACGATCGGTGGTGCCCATGGCCACCGGCCACTTCGTGGCCAGCGAGCACCCGCTGTTCGCCGACGGCGAGAGCCAGGTCTCGGGGTTGTCCGACGAGGACGCCGAGCGGCTGGAAGGGGTGCGGACGAAGGTGTCCGGACTGCTGGACGTCGTCGGCCGCGACACGCTGGTGACCGCGTGGCCCTTCACCACCCTGGACGCGGTCCAACGGGTGGCCGAGGCGGCGGCGATGGTGGGGGCCCTGGGGATCCCGGTCTCGCCGGTGATCGAGGCCCGCAAGCCCGCCTACTCCCTGCTGGGGGACGATGCCCTCGAGGAGCTGTTCCCCGGCCTCCTGAATCCCGCGCCGGCGGTCTACGCGGTGCGGACCTACGGCGTTGCCGAGGTGGTCCAGGGGACCCTGCCGATGCCCTACTTCCTGGATCGCGAGACGCGCCGCTGGCGCGACGACGGCAGCTCCGACGTCGAGGCGGTGCCGTTCTGGGCCATGGTCCCAGACGACGTGGACCCGGACCAGCCGCTGCCGGTGGTGATCTTCGGGCCCGCGGTGGTCTGCGACCGGCGTTTCCTGATCACCATCTCCGGGCGCCTGGCCACCAACGGCTTCGCGGCGGTGGCCATCGATTTCCCCTTCCACGGCGAGCGGACGGTGTGCATCGAGTCGTCGCTGGCGGCGGTGCCCAACTTCCTCCCGCCTGAGCTCCAGCCGCTGTTCGGGTTCGAAGACGAGCTGATCTGGCTGCCGCCCTGCGTGTCCGGGGACGACGCCACCTGCTCGTCCAGCGGCGAGTGCCTGTCCGCCGACGGCACCCCCGAGGACTTCACCACCTTCCCGCTGATCGACATGAAGCCCGCGTCCGGGGCGGCCTTCCTCGACGTGCGGGACATCGCCCACATCACCGACCATTTCTACCAGGCGCTGGTGGACGTGGGGGGGCTGCACCACTCGCTGAAGACCGCGGACTGGTCGACGGTCTTCGGCGCGCCCATCGACCCGACCCAGGTCCACTACGTGGGCCAGTCCCTGGGGTCGATCGTGGGAACGGTCTACGTGTCGGTGACCCCGGACATCGACCGCTTCGTGCTCAACGTGCCCGGATCGAACATGGTCGATCTCTTCCTGGACTCGGACTTCTTCGGCCCCCAGGTGGAGGAGTACTTTCGGGAGATCGAGATCGAGGACGGCAGCCTGGAGCAGCAGCGGCTGCTGGCCATCGCCTCGTGGTTGGTGGACTCGGTGGACCCCCACACCCTGGGATCCCTGATCGCCGAGGACGAGCGCACGGGCCTGATCCAGATGGACCGGATCGACGACGACACCGGCGACATCATCATTCCCAACTACACCACCGACTCCCTGGCCCGGGTCACCGGTCTGCCGGTGATCGAATACCCCTCGGCCCTCCACGTGGACCTCATCATCCCCGGCATCGGCTACGAGATGCAGGACGACATGGTCGACTTCCTGACCGGCGAGCTGGAGCTGTGACGCGCCCTCCGGCCGGACCTACCCACGACGGCACCCGGCTGGGCGCCGTCGCCCTGTTCACCTTGCTCCTGATCCCGGCCTCCGCCCTCGCCGGCGGCTTCGAGATCGCCCAGCAGTCCGCCGTGGCGGGGGGAACGGCCCACGCCGGGACCGCGCGGGCCGACGACCCGTCGGCGGCCTGGTTCAACCCCGCCGCCCTGGCCGACGACGGGGGACTGCGGCTGGCGCTGGGCATCACCCTGGCCGCACCGAGGATCCACGCCGCGGCGATCCCCTCGGCACCGGACGCCCCCTGGGAGGCCGACACCGAGTCCAGCCTGTCCACGCCGCCCCACCTCTACCTGAGCTACGCCGGCGCCCGCTGGTTGCTGGGCCTGTCGTTCAACGTGCCCTTCGGCTCCACCATGCGCTGGCCCGCGGACTGGCCTCAGCGCTTCGACATCGTGTCGTCGGTGTCCCGCTTCTTTCGCGTGGCCCCCTTCGTCGGCTACCGGCTGGGGCCGGTCCGGATCGCCGTGGGCCCGCACTTCGACCTGGGCTCGCTGGAGGTCCTCAGGGCCACGAACCACGTGTCCGAGGAGGGCCAGGCCCACTTCGCCCTGAACGCCGAAGGGGTGGGCGGCGACGTCTCGCTCCTGGTGGCGATCTCCGACCGGTTGGCCATCGGGGCGTGCTACAAGAGCCGCACCCTGCTGACCCTGGAGGGCGACGCCGACTTCACGGTGCCCGCCACCTTCGCCCCCAGCTACCCCGATCAGGGGCTCGTCGCCGCCTGGAGGCTGCCGGATCGAATCGCCGTCGGTGCCGCCTACCGGGGCCCGAAGTTGACGGTGCTCGGGGACCTGAGCGTCACCCTGTGGTCGGTCAACGAGTCCCTGGTGCTGGACTTCGAGGACGCGGCGACCACCGACAGCGTGGTGACCTACGGCTGGCGGGACTCGATGGCCGTGCGACTGGGGCTGGAGGGCCAGGTGATCGGCCCCCTGCGGATCCGGGGCGGCGCCTACCTCGACGGCATCCCGGGCGCGCCCCCGCCGCCGGAGAACCTCTCCCCCTCGTCCCCCGACGCCACCCGCCTCGGCTTCACCCTCGGCGCCGGCATCCGCCCCGTCCAGCCCCTGTCCATCGACCTGTTCTACGAGCACCTGCGCCTGCTGGAACGGGTCTCGACCAGTGCGGACTACCCCCAGGCGAGCTATCGCGGGTACGCCCATTTCGCGGGGCTGTCGGTGTCCCTGACGGTGCCGAATCCAGCGGATCCCAGCGGACCGGGGGCCCGCTAGGAGCCTGTCGGCCATTGACGCTCACGCGTCCGCATCCAGCCTGCGGGACGTCTTTGCGCACCCGCTCCCTCGCCATATAGCTCGATATGCCTCGCTCGCGGCCACGGAAATCCGCCTCCGCGGGGCGGCGCGGCCTGGCAGAGGCCCAGGGCCGACAGACTCCTGGTCTCGCCCCGCCCGTCAGCGATCCATGCTCTCGAGGGTCACCGTGCCCAGATCCAGGTCCTGGCCCGCCGTGAGATCCAGCCGCAGGTTCGAGCGAGCGAGCCCGCAGGTGAGCTCCAGCTCCATGCCTCCTGCGGGCACGTGCTCCAGCCGGAACGAACCGTCCTCGGCCACCTCCAGCCAGCGGACGGACATGGCGTCGTCGTTGCGCATCTGGGTGAGGTCCGTGGGTCTTCTCATGACCAGGCACGACATCGGCTCGTCCGGCTGGGGATCTACGGTTCCCCGCACCTCTCCGGCGGGCCCCAGAGCGAACTCGACGGCTGTCTTGGGTGTGTCCTCGAGGATCGTGGATGCGTGGGAGAGCCCATCGGCTTCGGCCGTGACGATGCAGCGCGGGCGGCAGGAGACCTCGAAGTACGCCTCGCCCCGGGGATCGGTGGTGTCCGTCACGGTGCGCGCGGTGCCCGTGAGCGACTCGTCGGGGCCCGGGCCTCGCTCGCCCACTCCCACCCGGGCTTCCGGTACGGGTCCGCCGTCCCGTCGCGTCACCCGGACGACCCAGGGCTGGATGGGCTCCAGGACCAGTTCGACGTTCGGCGGAGGGCCGTCTTGCGCGAGGGACACGGTCTCCATCGCCGGTTCGTGGCTCTCCCCCTCCCCGCGGACTACCCAGTCGCCGGCCGCGACGGCATCGAAGGCGAACCTGCCGCTGGCATCCGAGAGCGCCGTCCGCGCCCAGCCTTTCATCAGCGCGTCGGCCAACGCGGCGTCGGAGAAGGGATCCTCCGCGGTGCTGGCGTTCGTATCTCGCCACGCCACGGCCGAGGCGGTCGCCATCGCCAATTCGACCCCTTCCAGGGGATTGCCGTCGGGGTCGACGACTCGACCTTCGAGCGAGCGGGCGGGCAGCAAGACCAGGTCCCTGAGGACGCGCCCCTCCATCGGAGGACCTTCGGAGCCCAGGTCGAAGCTCTCCTCCCCGCGGCCGCGCCCCGGTAGGCTGGCGGCCATCCGCATGGGACAGCTCGGCTGCTGTGGCATCTCGTAGGCGCCGCTCTCGTTGCTCACCACGCCCGTGTCGATCCACATCCTGCGGGTGGCCTCGTAGCGCGGGTCGACGAACACCTCGATGCGCGCCCCCCCTGCGGGGCTACCATCCTCCCACCGGACCGTGCCGTAGGGCTGACAAGGCGGCCGGACGAATGGCCGGTCGTCGGCCGCCGGAGCGCGCGGCCCCGGGTCGACGGCAGCGGTGTCGCCCGCAGGCTTCTTCGACGGGTCCGCGGGTGCGGCCCCGGGCGGGAGGGCGCCCCCCGGCGTCGGCTCCTCCGGCTGCCGGGCCCGCGTCCAGATCACGCCGACGATGGCCAGGACCAGTGCGGCGATGGCGGCGACCACCAGCTTCCGATATGGACCCTTCATGCTCGCTCCCCTGACAGCGAAGGAGAGTAGCACGGCCGGAGCCGTCACTCGGAAACGGCGAACAGCTCGATGAAGACCGGGGTGGACGTCAGCTCCAGGTAGAGTGAGCAGTCGTCCTCCAGGGAGACCTGCTCGGGGACCGGGGGCGGCGCGGCGGGCTCGGTGACGGCGACGGTGACGGTGGCCTCGTCCTCGGCGCACTGCAGGGGCAGCGAGTAGGACTGGGGGATCTCGACCTCGCCCGGGAGTTCGAGGACACCGTCCTCCCACCACAGCACGTACAGCGCGTAGCCCGCGCGCTCGAACTTGTAGCCGCGGACGCCGTCGAGGCCCCCCACGGTGCAGCAGATGTCGAAGTCACCGTCGCCGAGCTTGTCGGCGAGCAGCTCCAGGTTGCGGTACGCGGGGCGCAGGCCCAGGGGTGTGCGCGGCACGCAGGGGGCGAGCCCGCCTTCGTGGGTCACATCGAGCATGCCCTGGGCGGCGGCGGCGCCGAGACGGTCCACCGCCGCGGTCCGCAGGGGGATGTCGTCGTCGGGGAGCAGGTCCTCGGTGGACGCGAGCTGGACGCCGACGGCCCCCTCGCCCAGGGCGGTGACCGCCTTGTGGACCAGCCCGACCGCTGTCCGGGCGTCCAGCCAGTCGCGGGCCTCGGTCGCCGCGGGGTCCTCGAGGGCGGCCAGATCGGCGAGCGCGGTGAGGATCGCGGCCTGCTGCTCTGCCGTCACCGGGAACAGGGCGGGGAACCCGTCGGCCACGGCCAGCGGCCCGACCCCGGGGGACGCGGTGACCCAGATCGGGTGGACATAACCCCGCGCCACCATCCCCTCGCGGAGCCAGCGCAGGGTCGGCGGAAGCTCGGTGTAATCGCCCCGGCTCTGGACGGCCAGGAAGTCGAACAGGTCCGGTCGGTCGAGGATCGCTTCCACCCCGGCCACCGAGTTGTGGGCCAGAGGCGCTCCCGCGAGTCGCGCGTCGATCTCCTCGTCCGACGGTTCGTTGCCCTCGAACACCTCCCACAGCAGCAGGGGTGCGTTGCCCAGCCGCACCTCGGGGTAGGCGGCCCGTGCCTCCCCGGCGGTGGCCTCGGCCAGAGTCAGGTAGTCGAGGTGGTCGTCGGACGGCCAGGCGGCCGGGGACCACTCCCGCTCCACCAGCCAGTGGCGGATGGGCGCGGTGAGGCCGGGCATGTCGTCTTCCCCGTCGGCGTCGTAGCGCTCCACGGTCGCCCGCACCCAGGCCCGGTAGTCGTCCATGCGGTCGGGCAGGGGCATCACGTCGCCGTCAGCCGGCGGATCCGCGCCACTGTCGTCCACCGAAACGCTGCCCCAGGCGCTGCGGGGGCTCAGGCTGGCCTGCAGGTCGGCGATGCCCGCCGTCTGATACCCGGTGACGAGGGCGTCCGCGCAGCTCCAGTCGTAGACGTGGGGGCCTCCGTCCGGTGGATCCGGCTCGATGTCGCCCCAGCGGAACACCGCGTCCGGGAGCCGGGCCCAGCCCACGCCCGTGGCTCCATACATGGGGGCCAGGCCATCCTCGGCCGCGGTCACCCCGAGGGCGAAGCCCGGCCAGGGATCCTCGGGCGGCTCCGTGGTGTCGTCGTCGCCCGCGGAGTCGTCGTCGCCCGCGGTGGTGTCGTCGTCCCCGGGGGTGGCGGGGGGGGGCCCCGCCGGGTCGTCGGGCCCCGGCACTGGAAGCGCCCCGCCTGCCCCGGCAAGCACCTGCTCCCCCACCTGGGGCGCTACCTCTGATGCGCTTCCCGGCCGCGCTGCTCCTCGCCGCGCTGGTCGCCTGCGGCGGTCCACCGGAAGGGGCGCAACGAGAGGTGCTCGAGCACTGGCCCGCCTCGACGGGGGCCGCACCCCTGGTGCGGGTGCGCGGCCAGGAGGTCGCCCAGGACGGGAAGTGGATGCGCGAGGGACAGTTCGTCTACTACGACAAGCAGGGCCGCGAGGTGGCGCGCGGGACCTTCCGCCGCGGCCTGGAGCACGGTCCCTGGGAGGAGCGCGAAGAGGGGACCGGCTTCCTGGGGCGGGGCGAGTACCGCGACGGCCTGCGCGTGGGGGAGTGGAACTACTTCCACTCCAGCGGCGAGCGGGAGGCGCGCGGCGGCTACGTCGAGGGCAAGCGCGAGGGGGTCTGGACCCTCTGGTACAAGCATGGCCAGACCGCCGCCGAGCTCACCTACCGGGACGGCGAGCTGAACGGTCCGGCGCGCTACTGGGAGGAGGACGGCGGCGTGAACGCCCAGCGCTCGGGGGACTACGAGGACGGGAAGAAGGTGCGCTGAGCGGGGTCACCCCGCTCCAGCTCCCGCGCGCGCCCTTCCCGCTGCAGGTCGGCCTCGACCATGGCGCGCACCATCTCCTCGAAGCTCACCTCGCTCTGCCAGCCGAGCTCGCGCCGCGCCCGCTCGGGGTCCCCCACCAGGTGGTCCACCTCCGCCGGGCGCAGATGGCGCTCGTCGGTGCGCACGTGATCGCGCCAGTCGAGTCCGACCACCTCGAAGGCCACGCGGCAC
>CAZITQ010000157.1:0-23272 GCA_964542165.1 uncultured Rickettsiales bacterium | reverse complement strand
CGGCGTCGGGGTCGTCGGCGCCGTCGTCGCAGTCGGCGTTGCCGTCGCCGTCGTTGTCCTGGCCGTCGTCGCAGTCACCGCACTCGTTGGGGCAGGCCTGGTCGCAGAAACAGGAGCAGTCGTCACAGTCGACGCTCCCGTCGCCGTTGTCGTCGATGCCGTTGTCGCAGATCTCGATCGTGCAGGCCGGCATCCCGAAGCAGTCGGCGTCGCAGCAGTCGTCCATGCCGTCGCCATCGTCGTCGATGCCGTTCTCGCAGTCCTCACCGCCGGCGCACACCGGCTCGCCGACGCACTCGCTGTCGTCGCAGTCCACGTCGCCGTCACCGTCGTCGTCGACGCCGTTCTCGCAGTCCTCGCCGCCGCCCGCGCAGGCCGGGTCGCCGAGACAGTCGTCGTCCTCGCAGTCGAGGGTCTCGTCGAAGTCGTTGTCGACGTCGTCCTCGCAGTCCGTCTCGGTGGCCGATGGATCGCAGACGACCAGGAAGTCGTCGTAGCTCCAGCCGCCATCCGGCGAGGCCACGTCGTCGTACTCGGCGATGTAGATCCAGATCGTGTTGACCGGGAGGCTGGGCAGGATCAGGGACAGGAGGTACTCCTCGTCCTCGTTGTCCGCCTCCATGTCACCGCCCAGCTGGAAGTTGGTGCCGTCCAGCGAGTACCCGATGCAGTCCCCCTCGGGCGGGGAGCTGGCGGTCCAGGTCCCGGGGCAGGCATCCTCGGACTCGCCCAGGTTCATGTACCAGACCGAGAAACCCACCGAGGTGCAGCCGGCGATGGAGATGGCGTCGGACTGCACACCGGTCGCCTGCAGGCAGCCGGTCTGGTTGCTGGCCAGGGTCATCGAGACCCCGTCCATGCCGACGTCGGAGAAGTCCAGATCGGAGCACTGGGCGTTCGGACCGCCGGTATGGTGCGTCCAACCGTTGGGCAATGCCCCGTTCGCGAAGTCCTCGTCCACCAGGATCGTCTGCGCTGACGCCCCCGCGGTCCACAGACAGACGATGCCCACGAGCATCGTGACTCGCACAACCGACTTCCCTCGCATGAATTCCTCCCGTTGCTGGCTCGTGCCGAGGCGGGTCTGTCGACCCGCCTGGAATTCGACCCCGTTTCCTGCGTGACGTGGAATCCGAGCCCCTTCCTGAGACCGCGGAATTCCAGATCGACATCATACCGTTTCGCGTGTCTCTCGATCCAATCGGACCTCGCGCGAATTCCTGGAGTCCCGCCATGTCCAGCGCCCCGAAACGGGCGTTGACGAAAGGGCACGCATGCCCGAAGGTACGTCCACCGCGTCGCGGCTCCTGCAGCAGCAGCGGAGGAGGTCCAGAGGGGAGATCATGGAAGTCACCACCATCGCCATCGTGGCGGGAGTGCTGTTCGTCGGCTGGGCGCTGCTGAACCTCAAGACGTCGCGCCGTGACGGAACCTACCTGGGTCGGGTGCACCCGTACCGTCGGCTCATGCCGTACATCATGAAGACCCGCAACGAGTCGGTGGTGTACTTCGACCACTACGTGGACGCCACCAAGCTCCTCGAGTACGTGGAGCAGAGCAAGGGGAAGTTCGGCGCCGACATGACCCACTGCGTGGTCGCAGCCTGTGCGGTCGGGCTGTCCGAGGCCCCGAGCATGAACCAGTTCACGGTGGGCCGCCGCCTCTACCAGCGCAAGGGTCACCACCTGGCCTTCAGCATGAAGCGCAAGCAGCTGGACAAGAAGGCCAAGCTCGCCGTGGTCAAGCTGGAGATCCCCGAGACCGAGAGCTTCCGCGACTTCTGCGAGCGGGTCACCGCCAAGATCGGGGTGGAACGCTCGGGCGAGCGCACGTACGCGGACAAGGAATACGACCTGTTCAACATGGTCCCCCGGCCCGCCCTCAACGGCGCGGTCGCCCTCTTCCGCTGGCTGGACTACCACAACGTGCTGCCCCACTCGTTCATCGAGGGCGACGGCATGTACTGCAGCATCTTCGTGGCCAACCTGGGCAGCCTCGGCATGGGCGCCGGGTACCACCACCTCTACGAATGGGGGAACTGCCCGCTGTTCTGCATGGTGGGTGCGCTGGAGCAGCGGCCGGTGGTCAAGGACGGCGAGATCGTCGTCCAGCCGACGCTGCACATCCGCTGGTCCTACGACGAGCGCATCGACGACGGGCTCTCGGCCCGTTACGGCATGGACACGGTGGGCCGGGTCCTCGAGAACCCCTTCGAGGAGCTGGGCTGCCTGGCCGACGACGACAGCGACCGCGTCCTGCTGGGTTCCCACGAGGAGTGAGTCCGGAGCCCGCGGGGGTTCGGACGGAGACCTGCGGCGGGTGGGCCCCTACCCGGGCCAGCTCACGCCGGGCATCAGACGCGTGGGGTCGAAGGGGCCTCCGGGTCGGGCCAGGGCCGACATGGGGTGGCTCAGGGCTCGCACCAGGTAGACGTTGCCCTCGCTGCCCTTCCCCGCCCGTCCCCACGAGGAGATGGGGAGCCGCCCCGAGGCGGCCACCGTCCCGCGGTTCCAGTTCAGGCTGCCGACGTGCAACCGCCGCTGCGCCTCCTCGAACCCGTCCTTGGACGCGGTGAACACCGCCGCACACAGGCCGTAGGTGGCCCGGTCGGCCGCGGCCCAGGTGGTCTCCCGGTCCGCGGTGCGCTCCAGGGCCAGCACGGGGCCGGGCGCCTCCTCGGGGACGTCACCGTTGGCGGCTCGTTCCCCGTGCTCGAGGATCGTCGGGGTCAGGTAGTGCCCGCGGGGAGCGCCATCGGGGTCGCGGGGCCGCAGGGGAACCGCCGTCCCCTTCCCCTCCATGCGCACGACCAGGTCCAGCACCTCCCTGCGCAACGCGGCCGAGATCACCGGCCCCATGAACACGTCGGCGTCGAACCCGTGCCCGATGCGCAGGCCGGCGGTCAGCTCGAGCAGGCGCGCGCGGAAGTCGTCGTAGACGGGCTCTTCGACCACCACGCGGGCGGTCGAGTTGAATCGTTGACCGCCGGTGAGGAAGGCGCCGGTCGCCACCTCGTAGGCCGCGCGATCCAGGTTGGCGTCCGAGAGCACCACCGCGGTGCCCTTCCCGCCGGTCTGGGAGATGATCCGCTTGCGGACATGCTCACCAGCCGACGATACGATCGCCCGCGCGGTCCGCCGGTGACCGCCGACCACCACGGCGTCCACGTCCTCGTGTCCCGCCAGGGCCGCGCCGATGGGATCCCCGGGCCCCTGGACCATGTTGAACACGCCCCGCGGAAGCGAGCTGCGGTCGAACACGTCGGCCAGCAGCTGGCCGGTGGTCGGAGTCCTGGACGAGGGGTTGAACACCACGCTGTTGCCCGCCAGCAGCGCCGAGATCACGTACCCCATGGGCACGAAGACCGGCAGCGGCGCCGGCGCGATGGCGGCCACGACCCCCAGGGGCAGGCGGCGGCTGCAGCCCCGGATGCTGTCGATGTGGCGCGTCTCCAGCAGCTCCGGTCCCTCCCGCAGCAGGATCTCCACCTGGCGCACGGTGGCGAGGACCTCCATCCTCGATTCCCACAGCGGCTTGCCCACCTCGGTGGTCACCCGGACCGCGAGCTGATCGGTGACCTGCAGCAGCTGGTCGGCGACCGCCTCGAGGCGGCTAGCTCGCTCCTTCAGCGGGAGCTCGCGCCATCCCGCGTGGGCGGCGCGGGCGTAGCCCACCGCCGAGTGCACGCAGCCCAGGTCGTAGGGGAAGCTGCCCACCTGGTAGTCGAGGTCGCCCGGATCGCGCACCAGGAAGGAGCCGTTCACCCGCGGTGGGCGGACGAAGGATCCCTGGATGTAGTCGCCCTTGGCCGGGACGGCGATCCGGTGCAGCAATGCGGCTCCTCACTCCCCGGGACGTGCCGGAATCCCCGGATCGAGGGGGCTCGATCCAGGCGGCGTGCGCCCTTTACCACAGATCTCCTGCGGCGAGCAAAGCGCGAGCCCGTCCGAACGGGGGTCCAGCCCCGGCCCGTGGTACAACCTGCGACGGAATTCCCATGGACTCCCCACGCCACCGCATCTTGATGGTGCACGCCGCTCCCGGGATCCCGCTGGACGGGGCCGCCGGGGGCTCCCGCCACCTCCGGGAGGTGGTCCGCGCGATGGTCCGGGGCGGGCATTCGGTGGTCCTCGTGGCCCGGCGCCCCACCCGGCGTCCGGGGGCGCCCCCGCCCGTTCTGCCCTGCGACCTGCGTCCCTGGCCCCAGGGCACCCTACCGGGCGTGCTGCAACGACTCCCCTCGGTGGACGAGACCGCCTACGACCGCCGCCTGGCGGGGTACCTGCGCACGGTGGCCCGGGAGGTTCGACCCACGCTGATCTACGAGCGCCACTCCCTGTTCTCCCTGGCGGGGGTCCGACTGGCGGCCCGGCTCGACATTCCGTCGGTCCTCGAGGTCAACGCGCCCCTCACCCGGGAGCGATCCGCCCACGAGGGGCTGCGGGCGGTGCGATTCGCGCGATGGCGCGAACGCCAGGCGCTGAGGGGCGCCTCGAGGGTGGTGTGCGTCTCGGGCTGGCTCCGGGACCACGCCCGCCGGCTCGGGGTGGAGGAGGACCGGATCCGGGTGATCCCCAACGGTGTGGACCCACGGGCGTTTCGGCCGCACCCCCGGCCGCCGCTCCCGCAGGGAATGGAGAGGTTGGAGGGGCGCTTCACGGTCGGGTTCTGCGGAAGCCTCAAACCGTGGCACGACGTGGACCTCCTGCTCGGGGCGCTGACCCGGGAATCCGGGGTCCGGGAGATGGGCTTGCTGGTGATCGGCGAGGGCCCCGGGGAGGTGGCCCTGCGGGCTCGAGCAGACGAGCTCGGTGTCCGGCCCCGGGTGGTCTGGGCGGGTGCCCGGCCGGCGGCCCAGGTCCGCGAGCTGCTCGCGCTCTGCGACGCGATCGCGGTCCCTTCGCCGCCGTTGACGGACTTCTACTTCTCGCCACTCAAGCTCCTCGAGGGCATGGCCCTGGGCTTGCCGGTGGTGGCCACGGACATCGGGGACGCCGCCCAGATCGCCGGAGGAGAGTCCCCGGCCGCCCTCCTGGTGCCGCCGGGGGACACCTCGGCCTTCGCCCGTGCCCTCGACACCCTCGCGGCCGACCCGGATCTCCGCCGCCGGCTGGGCGAGGAGGGGCGGCGCAGGGCGGAGAGACACTCCTGGGATCGGGTGGTGGAACAATCGCTCGAAGACCTGCCGGGTGCCCCCCCTGATCCCCAGAAGGAGACGACCTAGGGCCTCCTTCCCGGTGACGGTCACGGTCACGGTCACGGTCACGGTCGCGGTCACGGTCACGGTCCCGGCCCCGGTCACGGCCACGGTCACGGCCACGGTCACGGAACGCGAACGACGGCCGGCCATCGTGCGCCGTGGATCGTGCCCCAGGACCCTTCCATGGGTCGGCGTCAGAGCAGCGTCGTGGGCCCCGGGATCTCGAAGGACTCGGTGCTGCGCCCCTCGGCGGCCACGCCGAGGATCCGCGCCCAGACCTCGGGGGAGGTCTTCAGATCGACCACAGCGCCCGCGGAGCGGTCCGCCCCCAGGTAGTCGCGGAACCCCGACCACTGGTACGTACCGGCGACCCCCATCGGGATCTGCCCCACCTCGTCCGCAGGGAAGCTCGCCACGGCCCCGGTGTCCGCCGAACGGTAGGAGGGAGTCAGGTCGTCGGGGCACCCCTCCCAGCTGACCACGGGCACGGACGGATCCGGGCCGACCCGGTACCAGGGCGCCAGACAGGCCGCCCCCCCCGCCGCCGAGAGGATCCAGTACGGGACCCTCGCACCGGGGAGCTGGCCGTGGATCCGGACCTCATCCAGCGTGGTGGCGGGGCGGGCCCCGTGGGCCACGTGGATCGTGCACTGGAACCCCCGCTCGTCCTCGGGCACGGTCCAGATCAGCCGGCCCTCGTGCAGGAAGGTCCAGGCCAGCAGCAGTTCGGTGACCCCGGGCTGGAGGATCTCCAGGGCCGCCTCCTGCTCGTGGAAGGCCCACTCACCGGTCACGTTGCCGGTGGAGCGGACCCACTGGGTCAGGGCGTCCCAGGCCCCCTCGGTGCCGGCCGTCGCGCCGGCCGCCGACTCGGCGAGACCGGGCAGGTGGGCGAGCCAGCCCCGGTCCGAACCGGCTCGGACCACGGCGCCGGTGGCGCCGACCCAGTCCGCAGGTGTCGGATCACGCAGGCGGGTGAGGGCCCAGCGCAGCGCGGCATCCGCCCCGCCGTTGGCCGCGGCCACGGCGGATCCGGCTGCGGCGACCAGCCGGGTCATCTCCTCGCAGAGGCGGTACAGGGCGGCGGCCCGGGCGGCCACATCGTCGGCGGTCTGGACCCGGTGGAAGGGCAGGGCGAGGGGCCAGGGCAGGGCCGACGCCAGGTAGTCCAGCCGGGCCTCGTCCCACCAGTTCACGGGCAGCTGCCCGAAGCGGAGGCCCACGTCACCCAGGTGGACCAGCTCACCGTTGCCCAGGTGCCGGTAGCGGACCCGCTCCCCCTCGACACGGGTGCCGTTGGTGGAGCCCATGTCCTCGATGGCGTAGCGAACGACCCCGTCCTCCACCTCCCGGACCAGGCGGGCGTGCTGGCCGCTCACCGACGCGTGGTGCAGCACGAGATCGTTGGTCGACCGCCGACCGATGGTGATCGGGAAGCGGCCTCCGAGGCGCCCGGCGTCCACCGGCGGTGCGTAGAGCCCCTCTTCGTACTCGAAGCCTGGCAGCAGCGCGTCGTTCACGGCCATCCCTCCGACGGTCGCCCGGGCGTCGCCGGGACGTCCAGTCAGCATAGAGCGCCCCCGGGCCGACGACAACGCGACGCCGCCCCATCCGGGGCGGTTGTGTGCGAGAATCAGCGCCCTGGAGAGTCCGTGAGCGACGTCGATCCGCCGGCCCCGCCCTCCCGCGCCCTGGACCTGGCGGAGGAGACCGCCCTCTACCGCTCCTCGATGGTGGGTCGCTTCAGCTGGCTGCTCGAACGATTCTTCGCGTTCACCTTCACCCGCATCAAGCCCGATCTGGAGCACCTGCCCGCCGTGCGCAAGGCCGCGGACGACGGCCTGATCGTGTACGTGATGCGCAACCGGTCGGTGCTCGACTACCTGTTCTTCAACTGGTACTTCGCGCGCTACGGGCTGCCCCTCTCCCACTTCGCCAACGGGGTCAACACCCTGTGGTGGGGCACCGTGTTGCAGGTGATCCGCAAGACCTGGCACAAGCTCCGCGACCGGTGGAATCACGGTCCGATGCCCGATCCCATCGACGCGGGATTCCTCGCGCGCACGGTGGAGGCCGGGCGTCCCGCGCTGCTCTTCTTGCGCCGCCAGCCATCCTGGGTCTTCCGGCGCCCCCAGCAGTCCCGCCGCGACATGGTCGAGGAGCTGATGCGGGTCCAGGCCGAGCAGGAACGCCCGATCTACCTGGTACCCCAGCTCATCGTCTGGGAGCGCCGGCCCGAGTACACCCAGCGGAATCTGGTCGACCTGCTGTTCGGCGAACGGGACCACCCGGGGCGGCTGCGCAAGCTGCTGCACTTCCTGATCTACCACCGCGGCGCCGTGGTCCGGATGGGCGAACCCCTCAACCTGAGGGAGTTCTCCGGGAAGCTGCAGGACGTCCCGCAACCCAAGCGGGCCAAGAAGCTGCGCCTGTTGCTGCGGGGTTACCTGTACCGCGAGAAGCGGCTGATCAAGGGTCCCACGGTCAAGCCCCGCGCCTGGCTGCTGGACCGGATCCGCCAGAGCCCCCGCGTGCAGAACCCGATCCGCGAGATGGCCAAGCGGGACCGACGCTCCGTGGGTTCCCTGGAGCGCAAGGTCGACAAGATGCTCGACCACATCGCAGCCGACTGGAGCTTCAACTGGCTCATGGGGGCCAAGAACCTCTTCGACTTCGTGCTCAACCGGATCTACGCCGGGGTGGAGTTCCGCTCCGAGGACGCCGAGCGCATCCGCAGGGCCGGCCGCAAGGGCACCCTGGTGTTCGTGCCCTGTCACCGCTCGCACCTGGACTACATCCTGATCTCGTGGTGCGTGTTCTACCAGCAGCTCCAGCCGCCCCACGTGGCCGCCGGGGCGAACCTGAGCTTCTGGCCCCTGGGACCGGTGCTGCGTCGCTGGGGCGCGTTCTTCCTGCGACGGTCCTTCCGGGACGATCCCCTCTACCGCGCGGCGTTCTCGTCGTACGTCCGCGAGCTGGTGCGGGAGGGGTACTCCCAGGAGTTCTTCATCGAGGGCACCCGCAGCCGGACCGGCGCCCTCCTGCCGCCGAGGGTCGGGCTGCTCTCGATGTACCTGGAGGCCGCCCAGGACGGCGTGGCCCCGGACGTGATGTTCGTGCCCATCTCGCTCAGCTACGAGAAGGTGGTCGAGGAGACCGAGTACCACAAGGAGCTCACCGGCGGAGAGAAGCAGAAGGAGGACCTCCGCGGGCTCGCGGCGACCACCCAGATCCTCTCCCGGCGCTACGGGAGGGTCTACGTCCGGGTCGGGGAGCCCCTCTCCGCGGCGACGATCCTGGCCGGAGCGGGCCGGCCGCTGGGCGACCTGGAGGAGGAGGAGCGCAAGGCGTTCCTCAAGGGCACCGGGGAACGCATCCTGTGGGAGATCCACCGGGTCACCCCGGTCACCCCGTCCACGGTGGCGGCTGTGGTCCTGCTCAGCCATGACCGGCGCGGCATGCTGGTGCGCGAGTTCGTCCGACGGTGCCGCTTCCTGATGACCTACCTGGCGGACCGCGGCGCCGTGTTCTCCAACTCCCTGACCGCCGAGCCCGGGGACGCCCTGGACGAGGCCCTTCGCCGCTTCGCCGACACCAAGCTGGTCCAGATCTTCGAGGAGGGGGACGGAGAGGACATCATCGCGATCGTGCCCGAGCGCCGGCTGACGATGGACTACTACAAGAACAACATCGCCAACCACCTGGCCGGGGGCTCCCTGGCCGCCATCGCGGTGGGCCGCGACGGGCGCCCGCGTCCGGAGGCGGTCGACCGCTTCGGCCAGCTCGCCGACCTGCTCTCCATCGACCTTCGGACCGATCCCGACAGCACCCCGGCCGAGCGGGCCGAGGCCGCCCTGGACGAGCTGGAGCGGGCCGAGGTCCTGGAGCGCGACGGCGACGAGGTCCGCGTCGCGGGGGCCAAGCGAGCCTCGTTCTTCCGGGCGATGCTCACCAACGTCCTGGAGTCGTACCTGATCGCCATCCGGGGTATGACCGTCCTGGCCCGGGAGCCGATGACCGAGCGCAAGCTCCTCGACCGCCTCCAGAAGGAAGGGCGAAAGCTGTACATGACCGAGGACGTCACCTGCTACGAGGCGATCTCCAAGGCGGTGCTGCGAAACGCCGTCCGCCGGTACCGGGATCTGGGTGTGATCCGCGTCCGCGGCAAGGAGCTCTCGCTGGATCCCGAGTCCTACCGCCGCGAGCGGGCGCGACTGGTCGCGCTGATGGATCGCCCATGAGCGGCGCCTCCGGACGCAAGACACGGATCGCCCTGGTCCTGGGCGGGGGCGGAATCACCGGCGGGGTGTACGAGATCGGCGCCCTGATGGCGATCAACGACTACCTCGCCAACGTCTCCCTGAACGATCTGGACCTCTACGTGGGGGTGAGCGCGGGCTCGATCGTGGCATCCCAGATCTGCTCCGGGCACACGCCCGGGGTGATGATGTCGGCCCTGAACGCTCGCCGCGGCGGCGCCGTGCCGCCCTTCCTGCGTTCGGACGTCTACGGGTTGAACCTGGAGGAGTGGGGGATCCGCCTCGCTGCCCTGCCGCGGATCCTGGCTCGGGGTGTGCTCCAGACGGTGCGACCCGGGGCCGACATGAGCCCGTCGGACATGATCTACAGCCTCTCCGAGGTCCTACCCTCCGGAGTCCTCGACAACTCCCCGCTCGAGCGCTACGTCAACCGGATGCTGGGCCTGCGGGGACTGGACGGCAGCTTCGAGGCGATGCCCCACGAGCTGTACATCCCGGCGCTCAACCTGGACACGGGGCACCTGGTGGTCTTCGGTGAGACGGGGACCACCGACGTCTCGGTGGGGCGCGCCGTCCGGGCGTCCTCGTCCATCCCCTTCGTCTTCCGTCCCACCCGGATCGCGGGCCAGGACTTCGTCGACGGCGGGTTCGAGCGGAATCTGCCGGTGGACGTGGCGGTCAAGCACGGCGCCGAGCTCGTGTTCGCCATCAACCCCCTGGTCCCGGTGCTCAACGTGCCGGACACCCCGTCGTGGGCGCTGTTCGGCAAGCGGGCTCCGTACCTGGGGGGCCGGGGCGGCGGGGCGGTGCTGGATCAGATCTACCGGACCCTGATCCACACGCGGATGCAGTACCGGCTGCGCGCCACCCGCGAGCGCTTCCCCGAGGTCGACTACCTGTTGTTCGAACCGGACGCCAACGACATGGTGATGTTCCGGTACAACGTGATGCGGTACTCCGCGCGGCTGATCGTGGCGGAGCACGCGTACCGCCGGACCCGGGCCATGCTCGAACGGAACCGCAAGCAATTCGAGGAGATCCTCGGCCGCCACGGCATCGAGGTCGTGGACCAGATGCCCGACCGGCCCCACCGCATGCTCGCCGAGCGCGCCGGGCTGATGGACCGGGTGATCGACCGGCTGGAGGAGGTCCCCTTCATTCGCCGCTGGGCCGCCTCCGACGACACGGAACCCGACTCGCTGCTCGGATTGTAGGATCGCACCGCGTACTGGGAGAGGGGTGAGACCTTGAGATACTGGATCGGGGCCGCGATGGCGGCCGCCCTGCTGCTCGCGGGCTGTCAGGAGTCGGACCTCTGCGAGGGGGACGCCCCCTTCGACGGCGCCTGCGTCTGCGACGAGGACACGGCACAAACGGCCGTGGAGGGCTACCGGGACCGGGACGCCGACGGGTACGGCGGCGGCACGCTGGCGTTCTGGTGCGGCGGCGGGTACCCCGGCAACTCCGACGACTGCGACGACAACGACGCGGGCGCCTATCCGGCGGACCGGGACGGCGACGGGGTGACCGCCTGTCCGGGCGCCACCGGAGAGGCGGACTGCGACGACGGCGACCCCGCGATCCACCCGGGCGCCGACGACGACTGCGACTGGCTGGACAACGACTTCGACGGCGAGGCCCCGGGCGAGGACGACCTGGACGGGGACGGGTACCCCCAGTGCGCGGACGACTGCGACGACGACGATCCTGCCGCCACCCCGGCGGACAGCGACGGGGACGGGGTCTCCACCTGCGACGATCCTCCGGACTGTGACGATGGCGACGCGGCGCTCACCCCCTTCGACGACGACGGGGACGGCGCGTCCACCTGCGATGGAGACTGCGACGACGGCGACGCGTCGCTGAACATCGACGACCTGGACGGGGATTTCTCGAGCACCTGCGACGGGGACTGCGACGACGACGACCCCTCGGTGGAGGCCACGGACATCGACGGGGACGGGTTCAGCACTTGTGACGGAGACTGCGACGACCTGGACGTCGATCTCAACCTCCACGACCTGGACAACGACGGCTTCACCCCCTGCGACGGCGACTGCAACGACTTCAACGACGCCGTGGGTCCCGAGGACCTGGACGGCGACCTGCACTCCACCTGCGGCGGACCGTCCGGCGAGCCGGACTGTGACGACACGGATGCCACGGTGTTCCCCGAACCCTCCGGCGACACCGGCTGGATCCGGGACTGCGCGATCTGGCACGCCGCGGACCTGGCGGACGGGGAGTGGTGGGGGGACTGGGTCGCACAGCCGTCCCTGATCGACGACGGAGCGACGCTGGGCCTGTTCTACGCCACCGAGGATCAGGACGGGCACGCGGTGCTGGGCCTGTTCCGGACCGAGGACCTGGTGAACTGGTCGGACTTCGGGGGTCCGGTCCTCGAGGGCACCGGCGATCCGGACGACTGGGACGGCCTGGGGCCCTCGAGCCCGAGCGCGGTCTACGATCCGGCGGACGCCGAGAACCCCTACAAGCTGTACTTCGCCGCGGAGCAGGCCGGCGGCGTGACCGAGATCGGCCTGGCGGTGAGTCAGGACGGCACGACCTGGAGTCCGTTCGAGGATCCGGGCGCCCCCGGGGAGACCCTGAGGGCGATCGCCGTGGGCGAGGCCGGTGAGCTGGACGAGGTGATCGCCACCGATCCCCACGTGTGGATCGACGGCGACGACTACCGGATGCTGTACACCTGCTCGAACACCTTCGCCGTCGGCCTGTGCCTGGCCTCCTCGGATGACCAGGGCTACACCTGGACCAAGTGGGACCCGGCCCCGGGCGAGGGCATGGACCCGGAGCCGCTGGTGATCCCCGGGGATCCCGGGGCCTGGGACGAGCTGGACGTCGCCCATCCGTACTGGCTCGAGACCGGCGGTGCCGGTGTGCTGACGTACGGCGGCAGCTCCTCCTCGGGGTGGGCCACAGGAGTCCTCCACACCCCCTTCGGAGTCGAGGGGGGGCGGACGCGACTGGACGAAATCGGCCCGGTGCTGGCGCCCGCGACCCAGGCGGGGCGCTGGGACGACGCGGCCGCCGTCGTCGGCGCCAGTCGGGAAGACGGAGGCCAGGTCGAGGTGTTCTACACGGCGGTCCGGGAGGATCCGGGCGGGGACGTCACCCAGGTCGGACGCGCCGTGGGCGAGCGGCCGGACATCCTGGTGAACGAACCCGCCGCCGATCCCCACGTGATGAGCACCGCCGACGCGGTCACCTTCGCCGGCTGGGTGCTCGACGAGGGCCCCCTCGACGAGTTGCTGGTCGTCATCAGCAGCGAGGGGGACGACGACGTGCTGTTGACGACCTATGCTGAGGCCAACGGTGACTTCACCGTCGAGGCGCCGGGCGGGACCTTCGTGGACGCCCCGTCGCCCTACGTGGTCACGTTGTCCGTGTACGATGTGGGCGGTCTCGCCGGTGTGACCTCGGTTACACTGGACGTGTCGCCCTGAGTCCGGCCCCGGTCCGAGCGCCCGGCCGAGGAAACCCCGGGGAGGAGAAGACGATGAACGATCCCAGCGACGGAACGCCGAAACCCGTCGAGCAGGCGGCGGACGTGCCCAGCGCCGACGCCCTCAGTCAGACCCTCGAGTCCGCGCCGGCCGACCCGCCCGCGGAGGCGGCCGCCGAGCCGCCGGCAACCGCCGAGGCGCCGGCACAGGCTCCCGTCGAGGCGCCCGGCGAGGCGCCCGCACCCGCGCCCGCCCCCGCCCCGCCCGCCCCCCCCGCTCCCGCCCCCCCCCCCCCGGCCCCGGCCCCAGCCCAGCCGGCACCCGCCGCTCCCGCCGCCGCAGCGGCTCAGCCCGCGGCTCAGGCACCGGCCAACGCCCTCGACGGGCCGCCCCAGACCCAGGGGCTCGATGCCTTCCGGCAGAAGCGCTACAACCTGGAGTTCGACGAGCGCACGATCATCTGGGGAATCATCGCGTTGCTCGGGCTGCTGACCATCGTCCAGGGCCTCACCGTTCTCAAGCTCCGGAGCCGGGTCGCCGACCTGGAGAAGGGCACGACCTCGCTCACCGGACAGCCGGCGGACGCCGTGCAGACCACCAGCGGGGCCATGACCTGGGGACAGGACACCACCAGCACCGGCGCGGCCGGCTGGGGGAGCACCGACGGCGGATCCGGCACCGGCTCCACCGGCTCCACCGGCTCGTGGGGCACCAGCGGGAGCACCGACACGGCGAGCGGTGGGTGGGGCGCCACGGGCGGCGCCGCCGCGACCGATCCCGGAGCCGCCGGTGCGACGGAGACCGGCACACCCGGGGCTTCCTGGGGCGCCGCGGGCGCCACCGAAGGCGCGGGAGCCACCGAGGGCACCGGGGCGCCCCCAGAAGAGGGAGCGGGCGAGGACGCATCCAGCGGCTGGGGTGCCACCCCGGGCGCGGGTGGGCAGCCCCAGGGGACCGTGGGTGCGATGGGTTCGGGCACCCTGCCCGACGGCGCGCTCACCGCACTCAAGGGGAGCACGGTGATGAAGAAGCTCGAGGTCTTCATCGGCGACAACAGCATCGACGCGGTCTCCGCGGACTCGCTGCGGAACCTGGTGGGCGAGAGTCAGGCGATCCTGATCGACATCGACCGCCAGGTCACCGCCGGCCAGAAGAGCCCCACGGACGCCGAGGTCCTCAAGGGCAAGGAGCGGGCCCGGGTCAAGGCGGCCCTGGAGACCCTGCTCGGCCTGGAGGCGGCTTCGGCCCTGGAGCAGCAGGTGCTCATGGGGGGTTGATCCGCCCCCGGTTCCTGCGCCCTCGCCGGTCACCCATCCCACTCAGGAGGTTCCAAGATGCCCCGTGTACTCGTCCCGCTCGCCGAGGGTTTCGAGGAGATCGAAGCGCTGACCGTGGTCGACGTGCTCCGTCGCGCGGAGGTGGAGGTGGTCACCGCGGGCGTGGGGCGCCGGCAGCTCGCCGGCAAGCACGGGGTCCGCGTCATCGCCGACCAGGTGCTGGACGCGGTCGCCGATCAATCCTTCGACATGGTGGTCCTGCCCGGTGGCGTGCCCGGCGTGCCCAACCTGGCGGCGGACCCGACCGTGGCCAAGGTGGTGGAGGCCCACGCGGAGGCCGGGGCCTGGGTCACGGCCATCTGTGCGGCACCGTCGATCCTCGGCGACCTGGGCCTCCTGGACGACAAGGTCGCCACCATCCACCCCGGCTGGCGGGACAAGCTGACCTGCGCCACCTTCAGCGAGGACACGGTGGTCCGCGACGGCAAGGTGGTGACCAGCCGCGGCCCCGGTACGGCGCTGCCCTTCGCCCTCACCCTGGCCGGGATCCTGGTCGGTCGGGACAAGGCCGGCGAGGTGGCTGCGGCCATGGTGACCACCCTGCCGTAGGCCGTCCGGTGACGGCCGCCCCGGAGCCCCGAATGCGCCACTTGGCCGCTGTGCTCCAGCTGCTCGCGCTGCTCGTGGCCCTCGCTGCACCCGCATCCGCCTCCGAGCCCGATGCCGGGGTCGACCCCTGTCCCGCCGGGACCTGGTGGAACTACGACCGTGCCCACGGCGGGCCGGACAACGACTTCGTCAACGCGATCGCCTTCGACGAGGCGGGGCGTGGCTACTTCGGCACGGGCAATCTGCATCCCCTGGAGACCCACGGCGGCGGCCTGTCGATCCGCGACCTGGACGGGAGCTGGTCGCGGATCCGCGCCACCGAAGGCGGCCTGAGGAGCAACAGCGTCTACGCCCTCGCCCCGGCGGGTGACCGGGTGCTGGTCGGCTCGCTGAAGGGCGCCGACGTCCTCGCCGGGGTGGTCGAGGACCGCGGGACCTGGGAGCCGTTGCCGGAGCGCCCGGTCCCCCCCTTCCTCCTGGCCGACGTGGTCGACATCCTCGTGGATCGCCGGGGGCGCCAGTGGTTCGCCACGACCCAGGGGCTCTTCCTGCGGGACGGGGAGACCTGGACGCGGTACGGGACGTCTTCGGAGGACGGGGCGCTCGACGCCCGCTTCGTCACCGCCGTGGCCGAGTCGCCGGGGGGCGAGATCTGGATCGGCACCCAGGGCAAGGGCGTGACCGTATGGGCCCCCGACGGCTCCTGGACCACCCACCGGGCCGCCCACGGCGGACTGGGCAACGACTACGTGTACGACATCTTCTTCGACGACCGGGAGCGCGCCTGGGTCGGCACGGGGATCGGCGTCTCGGTGTTCACCCACGGTGAATGGACCGTGTACACGCCGGGTGACAGCCCCCTGCCCGATCCGGACGTCCGGGCCATCGCCGCCGACGACCGGGGACGGGTGTGGCTGGCGACCCACCGGGGTCTGGCCGTGGTGGATGGAGATCGCTGGGGCCTGTGCGGCGCGGTACCGGCCGACCCCCCCGGGGGGGCCGCGGCCCGATCATCGGCCGGCGTCCAGGTCCCGGGCGTCGGACATCCCCTGGTGGTGTCGGCGGCCGCCGGCCCGGACGGCGCCATGTGGTTCGGCACCTACGGGGGTGGCGTGTACCGCTGGCACCCGGAGGACCGATGAGGGGGAACGCCCGAGCCTGGGTCCTGGGCGGCGTGCTCCTGCTGGCCGCGGCGACCGCGCTCCTCGTCTGGCTGCGCCCCCGCCCGGCGCCCCGACCCTCGATCGTGGTGATCCTGGTGGACACCCTGCGGGCCGACCGCCTGGGCTGCCAGGGGGGCGCCGGCGACCTCACGCCGCGCCTGGACGCGCTGGCCGCCGACGGCGCGCGCTTCTCCCGGGCCTACGCGCCGTCCTCGTGGACCCTGCCGTCGGTCACCTCCCTGCTCACCGGTCAGATGCCGTCCGAGCACGGCGTCCGGTCCTGGATCACCGCTGGCATCCCGCCCTCGTCCCCCTACCTCCCCGAGGCCCTCGGCGAGGCGGGGTACGTAACGACCGGCCTGATGGGCAACGCCAACCTCCCCCAGGCGGGCTTCGGCCGGGGCTTCGACCTCTACGTGGAGGCCCGCACCGAGCCCAAGCTGGCCCGGACCGGCATCCCGCTGTACCCGTCGGCCGAGGACATGACCGACCTGGCCATCGAGGCGCTGGACGAGCTGAAGGACAGCCGGTTCTTCCTCTACGTGCACTACATGGATCCCCACGCGCCCTACCTCCTGCCCCGGGGCGCCGAGGACCCCTTCGCGGGCTCGGACTACGAGGGGTACGTCGTGACCCACCTGGACCGCGTGCTGCCCCTGATGGGCCGACGCTACACCCGGGTCTACCCCTACTTCTGGTCCAAGGTCCGCGACGACGAGGCGGACCACCGGCGGGTGCGCGAGCTGTACGACGCCAAGGTGGCGTACGTGGACCGGCACGTGGGCCGGCTCCTGGACCACCTCGACGGCCTCGATCTCTCGGACTCGACCCTGGTGGTCGTCACCTCCGATCACGGCGAGGGCCTGTTCGAGCACGGTATCCGCGAGCACGAGGAGGTGCCCTACGAGCACCAGGTCCACGTCCCCCTGCTCCTCCGCGGCCCGGGCGTCGAGCCCGCCACCGTGGAGGGAGCGCCGGTGGAGCTGGTGGATCTACCCGGAGCGCTGACCCGGATCGCGGGCGTCCCCGAGGGCGGCCTGCCCGTCCCGGGCAACGGACGCCTGCTCGCAGCCCTGGGCCTCACCGACGCCCCGGGCCCCGACGCCAGCGTGGTCACCGAGGTCTACGTCGCCGACCGCGACGAGCACCTCCAGTCCGCCCTGGACGGCCAGACCAAGCTCATCCGCGCGCAGGATCGGACCCTGCTGTTCGACCTGGACCGCGACCCGGGAGAACTCGAGAACCTCGCCCCCGGGGACCCCGACCAGGTGGAGTCCCTCACCACCCTCCTCGAGACCCGCCTCGGCCCCCTCCCCGCTCCCGGCACCCCCAGCGGCGGCGGTGAGATCACGGATCCGGAGTTGCTGGAACGACTGCGGGCGCTGGGCTATGTGGAGTAACGCGGACGGGCGGGGCCCGCCGCCAGGACTACGCCTGCCCATCCACGGGCACGGCCGTCTCGATCACGACCCTGGATGGCGCCGGCCACGTGGCGCCGAGCATCGAGGTCCAGGTCAGCGGCCTGTGGGAGGCCCTCGCCGGCAAGCAGAACCACGACCTGGAGGGAGCCCGCGAGATCTGGGCCTTCCTGCAGCACTACTCGCGTTGACGGTCGGTCGACGCGCGTCGCCATCTCCCGAGAAGACGGGGATCTACGCCCGGTTGACCCGGTCTGCCTGCCTCCGGTATCTACCCTCTCGCTTCACCCGATGAACGACCGTCAGTCGGAAGGAACCTCCGATGAAACGCGCCCCTCTCGCCCTGTGCCTCCTGGCCCTGGTCACCCTGCTGGCCGCCGCCCTCGCGGGCTGCCAGCCCTGCGAAGATCCCTCCCAGGTGTGGTGCCCCGACGAGTGGCAGGCCGATGTCGATCCCCACACGCCCGCTCCCCTGACCTCCACCTCGCGCTGAGCTCGCCGCCCCCTCCCTCTACCCGGGGCACCGTCCCCGTTCCCGCGCGTCGCCTTCTCGCTGCGACTAGCGATCCGCCGGCACGCTCTCGAAGTGGGCGCGGATCAGCGGCAGCCCGCGTCTGGTCTCGAACGGCTCGTCCGCGCTGCCGCGGAACGAGAGGCGCTCTGCGGCGGCGGCGCGGACGCCTGCCACGACCGGGTCGCCCTCCAGGACCTGGAACTGCAGCCAGAAGGGGCCCTGGGTCTCGGTCTCCAGTGCGTGGGAGGTCCAGACGGGATCGGCGTACTGTTCGCCGGTGTCGGTGATGGTGGCTTCGACGCTGGCCAGCACCGCGTCGCCGGGTGCGCCCTCCACCGCGGGCACGACCGACCAGCGAACCTGGCCGGACGCCAGGTAGGCCACCTCGATGTGGGTCAGCCGCAGGACACCCAGCTGGTACATCTCGAGCACCTCGAACGCGCCCCGGGCGGCCTGCGTGTCCAGGGCCGCGCCGGCGCCGTAGCCCACGTCGGGCATGCAGGTTATCGCCCCGTGGTAGACCCAGCCCCCGTCGACCCGCTGCCAGGTCCCGCCGCCGGCCCACTCGAACGACCGGACCGACTCGTCGATCCGGGCGGGGACCTCGTGGGTCAGCGGGTGCTCGATCTGAATCCGCACCGTCAGGTCCCGGCCGGTCTCCCCCTCGGCCGTGTTCACGCTTATGAGGGTCCCTTGCCCCACGTCGATGCAGCCCCGATCGGAGCGAGTGTCGTGGGCACACAGGCGGTCCACCGCCCCGTCGACTGCCTCGCCGTTGCCCGCCGTGGGCGCCAGCCTCAGATCGATCTGCACCAGCCGCCCCTCGACCACGGCGAACTCGGCCTCGTCGAAGTCGACGCCGAACGCGCGCACCTTCTCCCCCGCGGTCAGCCGCAGCAGGTAGGCGTCCAGGTAGGAGCGCAGGATCTCGAAGCGCGCGGGGTCCGGCGCCAGCTCCTCGCCGAGCCGCCAGCCGGCGACCCGGAAGGTGCCCAGGTCCCCGTCGGCCATCTCGTGGATCGCGGCATCGCCGGCGGCCGCCCGCGAGCAGGGCAGCAGGAGCGCGATGGCGAGCGCGACGATCGCGCAGGTTCCGATCTGGCATCGCTCGTGAAACATGGGCCCTCCCACCCGGGGGTCTGGCGGTTCTCTAAGGTCGCCGGGGCGGGGGGGCGAGTCGGGAGGGAAGGGCGGCAGACCCAGTACTGCCTCAGTAGCTCCAGTACTGCCTCAGTAGCTGTGGGAGGGGGAAAGGGGACGAGGGAAAGGGGACGTACGTAACTTGTTAACTTGCTAGATGCACAAGTTAACAAGTTACGTACGTCCCCTTTTGTCCCGAGCATCCCCCCACTTCGTCCTCGGTGAGCAGTTCGCAGGCCTGCAGGAGCCCGAGTACCTCTCGTCGGAATCCGCAGGCGGCCCCGCTTCCACGATCAGCTTGAGATCCCTGCGCCGGGTGATCGACACGCGCTGGAAGCGGATGGCCGCCCCCTGCCATCTGGCCTCAGTACGCCGTCGGTGGCGAACTGGTGGGCGTGGGGATTCCAGGTCAAGTCCGAGTTTGACGTCTGGGTCACCGACACGATGCCGGGCTTGAAATCCGGTCGACCGCTGACTTCAGCGAAGAACGCGGTCAGGACGCGGGCGGCGACGCGGGGAAGCTCGCCCAGGAGGGACGGATCGAAGCGGAAGAAGGGCCTGGACCGAACCACACAGCGGTGGGATCGGGCAGCTGCTGGAGATGGCCGGGGACGAGGTCGTCGGTGGGGCAGCCGGGAGGCAGAGCGAGGACGAGGGGCCGTGGCGGCTGGGCAGCGGCCCTGGTCGGACGGCAGCGAGAACGAGGGTGTCACCCACGTTGCCTGACCGATCCGTGCGTGCGAGCCTACGCGCGGCAGCCAGACCAGCTCAGGGGGACGACGCCCCGCCGAGCCACAGGTACGCGGCCCCGGCCGCCGAGATGATGCCGTTCCTAGTCTCGGGAGCGCCGAGCACGATGTCGTCGTAGCCGTCGCCGTTCACGTCGCCGGCCCCAGCGACCGAGAAGCCCAAGAGGTTCCCATTCCATGAGTCGACGCCCTCGAACACCGCGTCCGCATCGGCGAGCTGGCCACTGACCACAGAAGGCCCCAGAAACAGGTAGGCATCGCTCACGTTCATAGCTCCTACGAGCACGTCGTCGAAGCCGTCGCCGTTCACGTCTCCGGCCCCGGCCACGGCAGTCCCGTAGTCCCCGTTCCCCCCACCACTCGATCCCGTCAGGATTGCGTCCGCGTTTCCGACGGAGAACTCCCAGCCCAACGGATTGTCCGGCAGAGGACCGTGAAACAGGTACGCCCGCGCCCGGTCTTCCCCCTCGTCGACGCCGCCGACGAGCACGTCGTCGTGGCCGTCGCCGTCCACGTCGCCCGCGCCCGCGGCAGAGTGGCCCAGTGCGTAGCCGTCGGAATCGAACTTCAGCGTGGTCTCGTAGACGTAGTGATCCCCGGATACGGGACCGTACTGGAAGTAGACGGCGTCCGCGCCGGGAGCCCCCATCAGGATGTCCGCGTACCCGTCCGCGTTCACATCCCCGGCACCCGCTACACAGCCGCCCAGGAGATCGCCGATCTGACCGCCGAGGTACGAGGTGTAGGCGAAGTAATGGAAGGGGTGGCTGCCCCATGCAGGGCCGTGGATCACGAACACAGCACCTCCGTCGTCGGTTTCCTCCGACCAAAACGGGGCGCCCACCAGGACATCGGGAATCCCGTCCCCGCCCATGTCCCCCGCGCCGGCCACCGTGGCCCCGAAGCCGGACTCCCCTGACTCGGCCCACGCGGCGTCGGCCTCGTCCAACTCGTGCGGCCCCGGGCTGTACCCCTGCAGGATCAGTACCTGTCCCGAATCGTTGGGGGAACTCCAGGCCAGCGCTCCGTGCATGCATGGCGCCCCGACCGCGACCTCGGTCCTTCCGTTGCCGTCCAGGTCGCCGACGTTGGCGACGGAGCTCCCCACAAACATGGCCTCCTCGTCACCGCCGATCGTCGTCTCCGCCAGACCAACGCTGGTCGAGCCCCACACGGGGCCGAGCGCGACGAAGGCCTTCCCCGCGGCATCCGGGTAGACATGTCCGGGGGCGCCGATCGCGATGTCCGCGAAACCGTCGCCGTTCACGTCGCCAGCGCCCGCGACCGCCCAACCGGCCTTTTCGCTGACACTCGTGCCGCGCAGGGTTGCGTGCGCGTCGGTCGCCAGCAACGTGCCCGAGGGGCAGCCGGGAGAGTCCTGTCCATCGCAGTCCTGGTCCACCCCGTCGCCCCAGGTCTCGTCCGCGCCCGGGTGGATCGTCGCGTCCGCGTCGTTGCAGTCCCCGTCGGCCCCACTGAACCCGTCCCCGTCCCCGTCCTCGTCGTCGTCGTCGTCGTCATCGTCGTCGTCATCGTCGTCGTCATCGTCGTCGTCGTCGTCGTCGCCCGGGGAGGTGTCGTCGTCCCCGGGGGAGGTGTCGTCGTCGCCCGAGGAGCTGTCGTCGTCGTTCCCCGCACAGACGCAGTCGTCCCAGCCGGCGCCGTCCCCGAGGCACTCCTGGACGCCTTCGTCGTCCGCGGCGCAGAGGCACGCCTGGGTCTCACCGGGTTCGCAAACCGTCGAACATCCGACGACCATGACGCCGTGCAGGAGTAGAAGTGACGCCATCGCGACGAGCCGAGTGAATGTTCGCATCGGAGTGCCTTGTCGGTATCGGTTCGCTGTTGCCGCGGTGGGAGACCGGTCATGCCGCCACCGCGCCCTCTGCCGTTCCTCCAAGATACCAAGCCCGAGTTCGCCGATGCCATCGACGCCGACGATCGAAGCGCAGATTCCGAGAGGGTCGATTCGCGCAAGGCCAAGCGGGCTGCGGCTCGTCGTGCCCTGCGTTCGCCCCGTATTCGCGGACTCAGGGGGGCGAGGACTGTCCCGAGGAGTCGTCGCCCCAGCAGGCGAGGGTGCCGTCGGCGGCAACGGCACAGGCGTGATGGTCACCCACCGAGATCCAGGTGTAGCTACCTGCCGGTGGCGCCGTGACGTCGGACGCCTCGCCCCAGCACTCGAGGGTACCGTTCAGCTGGATGGCGCAGCAGTGGCCATACCCACACGAGACCATCTCGAACGTGCCCTGGGGCGGACTCGCCTGACCCGACTCGTCGAATCCCCAGCAGGCCAGGTCGCCGTCGGTCGACACTGCGCAGACGTGGCGGGCGCCGATATCCACGGAGCGGAAGGTCCCGGGGGGTGAATCCTCCAGGTCATCCAGGTTGATCCCCCAGCACTCCGCGGACTCGTCGGCGCGGACACCGCAGAACATCGGAATTCCGGACCAGTGCTCGCCAACATCCACCTGCAGGAAGGCTCCCGCCGGCGGGAGAGAATCCCACGCGCTGTCGCCCCAGCACAGAATCTCGCCGTCGACCTGTACGCCACACGCGATGAGCGCCGTGCCCACGCTGATCGGCGGCGTGTTGATCGCGCTGGGGCTGCGCTGGCGACGGCCGACCGGCTGACGTCGCACTCCACGTTCGCGTCCGCCGTGTTCAGGGGCAATGTCCCTGGTTGGTCCAGTCGGTGACCTGAGCCTGGGTGACCTCGGTCAGGCCGATGGTCGGCTGTCCGGTCTCCGGGTCCGTCCCCACCACCGCAGCCACGGACCCGGTCACACCGTGGGCGACCATGGGCAGACAGTAGGTCCCCGAGCCATCGGGACACGGCGCGCACGAGACTCCAAGTGAGAGCAGCAGGTCGCACATGGCGCCGGTCTGCCCGCCGGGGTCCACCAGGCTGTCCAGGGGCCGCGTGTCGAGGACGGTCGCAAAGATGCCGTCTCCGAAGGAGGTGCCGCCGGCGTCGAACGTGAACCTGTACTCCGTCCCGAACAGGGTCCCCGCCCCTCCCCCCATGTCGAACAGCAGATCGGCGGGGCCCGTGAAGGCCTGGGGGTTGTTCCAGGTCCCCGAACCGTTCGCCGTGAGGTCTCCGGTGGCCTCGCAGAGGTCCTGGACGCCTCCGACGGCGGCGGCCTGGAACGCCTCGAGCCCACACGTGGGCACGTCGATGCTCGAGAACTGGACGTGCCAGTCCAGGTCCTCGAGGTACTGGCCGAGCAGCGCACCGACGCCGGGTGGCTGGGTGAACGTCGCGGTGGCGAAGTCCAGCAGGTAGGGGACGCCGACGATGGTGTTCGGCGGGTCGGTCACCAGCGGCCCCGCCGCGCCGGGATAGACCGCTGGATCCAGGTCGTCGCAGTCGCCGTCCGCCACGGTCCAGCCATCGCCGTCCAGGTCGTCTCCCCCTCCGGTCGAGTCGTCGTCGTCTCCCGTGGCGTCGTCGTCTCCTGTCGAGTCGTCGTCGT
>CAZITQ010000156.1:0-23301 GCA_964542165.1 uncultured Rickettsiales bacterium | reverse complement strand
TCTGGATCTCCAACCCCCAGGACAACGCCGAGGGCCCCTGGGGCGGTGACTGCGGGACCTACTCGGGCTACCACGGCTACTGGCCCGACGATCCCTTCGCGGTGGAGGAGCACTACGGCGGCGACGCCGCGCTTCACACCCTGGTGGCCGAGGCCCACGACCGCGACATGCGGGTGGTGATGGACTGGGTGGGCAACCACGTCCACGAGGACCACCCCTACTACGCCCAGAACGCCGACTGGTTCAACGAGCAGATCCTGTGCAAGATCGGCGACGACTACTCCAACTTCGATCTCATCCCCGAGACCTGCTGGTTCGCCGAGTACCTGCCCGACATCCGCTACTACGAGCCCGCGGTCCTGGACCAGATGGTCGAGGACGCGATCTGGTGGGTGCGGACCTACGACCTGGACGGCTTCCGGGTCGACGGGGCCAAGCACGTTCCCCACTCGGTGCTGTGGAACCTGGGCACGCGACTGAACCAGGAGGTGGAGCACCGCTACGCCGGCGGCGACCAGGACTTTTACACCGTGGGCGAGACCTTCACCTTCGACCGGGCGCTGATCACGGCCTACATGAACGAGAACGAGCTGGACGCCCAGTTCGACTTCCCCCTGTACGGCACCCTGCGGGCCACCTTCGTGGACGACACGGCGGCCTTCGGCGACCTCGAAGCCTCGATGCAGGCCAGCAAGGACGCGTACGGCGACGCCCTGATGAGCACGTTCCTGGGCAACCACGACGTGTCGCGGTTCACCTCCTACGGCGACGCCGGCGGCTGGGCCGACAGCGAGGAGTCCGCCTGCGTGGTCGCCGACGTGGTAGGGGACGCCTGGTGGTACGACCGACTGACCCTGGCCTGGACCTACCTGTTCACCCAGCCGGGGATCCCGCTGATCTACTACGGCGACGAGATCGGCATGCCCGGCTACCGGGACCCGGACAACCGCCACCCGCTGTGGTGGTACTCGTCGACCCTCAACGAGGGCCAGCCGGGCGCCTTCGACCTGGACGAGTTCGCGGGCGGCCTCTACAACGCCGCCCAGGCACCTGTGCTGTGGGATCTGTCGGCCCTGGGCCAGGCCCGGCGGGAGCATCCCGCGTTCTATAGGGGATCCGAGACCAACTGGTGGCTCGACACCGACACCTACGCCTACGCCCGGGTCGAGGGCGACGACCAGGTGCTGGTGATCCTCCACCGGGCGTACTGGGAGACCACGCTCGAAAACGGCCTGAGCTTCGCCGGCCTGGACACCGACGGCACCTACGTCGACGTGCTGACCGGCGAGACGTTCGACGCCAGCTCGGACTTCATCTCCATCTACATGCCCGGCAACTCGGCCCGGGTCCTGGTCAAGGAGTGATCCCATGAAGTCGTTCACCGAAGAGCTCTACTTCGAGATCCCGCGGCGGATGGACCTGGTCCACATCACCCACGACGTGCAGCGCTGCGTGGAGGAGAGCGGGGTGCAAGAGGGCCTCGTGCTGGTCAACGCCATGCACATCACCGCCTCGGTCTTCATCAACGACAACGAGTCGGGCCTGCACCAGGACTACAAGGAGTGGCTCGAGGACCTGGCCCCCCACGATCCGTCCCGCTACCGCCACAATCGCACCGGCGAGGACAACGGCGACGCCCACCACAAGCGCCAGATCATGGGCCGCGAGGTCACCGTCGCCATCACCGACGGCCGGCTCCACCTGGGGACCTGGGAGCGGATCTTCTACTTCGAGTTCGACGGCCGGCGGCGCAAGCGGGTGCTGGTGAAGATCATCGGGGAGTAGTCACCCCGCGTCCCGCACGGCGCGCCCCACGATCTCGTCCTCGAGCGCCACCTGGGCGGTCAGCAGCTCGCCGGTCGCCTTCTTCAGATCGCGAATCTCGTCCCCGGGCACCTCGGCGTGGATCTCCGGACAGAGGTGGTTCACGCAGATGACCGGCTTGAGCTCGAGGACGCAACCGCGGTCTCCCATGAAGGGGCAGCTGCCATCGTCGGGGTGGGGGAGGGGGGGCTCGCCGAAGGCCAGGATCTCGACCAGGTAGGCGGCGCCGCTGGCCTCGTCGCCCATGCGGGGCTGGCAGCAGCCGTCCTCGTTGCGGCGGCCGCAGTCGGTGCAGATCCGGTCGATGCCCGCGCCGCGCGACGCCCGAGCCAGGTCGGCGGCGGCGTCGCGGAGGTGCTGTAGCGGTTCGAGGAGCGCGGGGTCGGCGCGCCAGTCGGTCCCCCGGCGCCCCGCCAGCTCGCGGGCCAACTCCAGGCGCTGTTCCAGGGGGTCGAAGTACAGCCGTTCGGCCAGGGATCGTCGGGTGCCGGTCACCGGGGTACCGTAGCGGACCCCGGCGGGTCCGTCATGCGGCTTCGTCGAGGATCGCCTCGTTCCGCCGCACGATGGATCGCAGGTTGTCGACCATGTGCGGGGGCAGGCTGCCGGTGCACTCACCGACCGTGCGGTCCAGCAGCTGCACCAGGTCGGCGTAGCCCTCCCGGTCCACCTGGTCCGGGTGGTTGTGGATCTCCAGGTAGTAGGACTGGAGCAGGGGCAGCAGTCGGTCGATGGTGCGGAACGACCGACGGCCAGGACGAGGACCCGAGGGCACGGCAGTCATGGTGTCCTCGAGGATCGGATGCACGAACATGGGAACTCCCGCCGGGGGCTTCCTGCCCCGATGGGATTATCGGCGGACCCGCGAGAGAACTTGAGCTGGGGGGCAGAGGTCCCGGCCAGGAGCCTGTCGGGCCTGGGCCTGCGGCAGGGTCCTACCGGTAGTCCTCCCGCACGGGGTGGAAGGTGTCGAGGATCCGGCAGTGGGTCAGGGCGCGGCCGCCGTGGGGCACGTCCGGAGGGATCACGGCCACGTCGCCGGGGCCCACCACCCGGACCTCCCCATCCAGGTCCAGCTCGAAGGACCCCTCGATGGGGCTGGAGAGCTGCTCGTGGGGGTGGCTGTGCACCGGCATCGCCGCACCGGCCTCGATGTCCCAGTAGGCCAGGGTCATGGTGTCGGAATGGACGAAGTTCACCCGGTAACCGGGGATGGGTTCCCGGGTCTCGAGATCGGCCAGGCTGACGAAGGGCATGGGGCCTCCTCCGAGCGACCCTACCGCGGGTTGAACCCCGCGTCACGTGCGTGCCCTTCAGCTGATCCATGGCGGGTTTTGGTGTAAAAGTGGATGCCCCGCGTTCCGCTGCGGGCGCGAAGGGAGAGCCAGTGCCTCGTCGAGTGAACCGAATTCCCCGGTGGACGTTCCTGGTCGGGCTCCTCTGCCTGGCGGTGAGTCCCCAGGCCCTGGCCCAGCCCCAGGCGCTGCTGATCCAGGACGACATCCCCTGGGGCAGCCAGGCCTGGCAGGGTGAGCTGGCCAACGCGGGGATCCCCTACGTGGAGATCGGATCCGCGGACCTGGCGGCCGAGAACCTCCTCGCCTACGACCTGGTGATCACCTCCAGCGTGTCGGGCGGCACCTACAACCTGCAGCTGATCAACCAGCTCACCGAGTTCGAGTCGTACGTCACCGCGGGCGGGGTGGTGATCTGGTCGGGGTGCACCCAGAACGGCCAGCACCCGTATCCGGACCCACCGTTCGGCGGGATCAACGAGTACGACGCCGACTACACCAACGTGATCGTCGACGCCCTGCACCCGCTCCTCGACGGCGTCACCCCCCCGATCACGGGCAGCTCCTCGAGCCACAACACGTTCGACCAGCTACCGATCGGTGCCCACGTCATCCTGGAACACAGCGACACCGGCGACCCGGTCCTCTACGTGCTCGAGGACGGGCTGGGGATGCTGATCGCCACCGGACTCACCTGGGAGTTCGGCTGGGGGCAGGGCTGGGAGAATGGGACCATCCTGGTCAACGCCCTGGACTACGGCTGGAACCACAACCCGTGTACCGGCGCCGACGGGGACGGGGACGGCTGGACCGACTGCGACGGGGACTGCGACGACACCGACGAGGACGTGCACCCGGGTGCTGCGGAGTCCTGCAACGACGGCGTCGACTCCAACTGCGACGGCCAGCTGGACGAGCTGGCGGACCACGACGGCGACGGCTTCACCAACTGCAGCGGTGACTGCGACGACTTCCAGGCCGAGGCCTACCCCGGCGGGGTGGAGGTCTGCGACTTCGTGGACAACGACTGCGACGGCTGGGTCGACGAGAACATGGACCTGGACGGGGACGGCTACACCGAGTGCCAGGGGGACTGCGACGACGGGGACCCGGCGGTGAACCCGGGCGCGGACGAGGTCTGCAACGGGATCGACGACGACTGCGACGGGGACGCCGACGAGGGATTCGACGAGGACGGCGACGGCTGGACGGTCTGCGATGGGGACTGCGACGACAACGACGACACCGTGTACCCCGGTGCCCCCGAGATCTGCGACCAGCAGGACAACGACTGCAACGGCCTGCCCGACGAATTCGTGGACGTGGACGGGGATGGGTCGACCGTTTGCGACGGCGACTGTGACGACCAGGACCCCGCGGTGTACCCGGGCGCGAACGAGACCCTGAACCAGGCGGACGACGACTGCGACGGCTGGGCGGACGAGGACTTCCTGCTCGAGGGCGACGTGATCATCGCCGAGCTGATGCACGATCCCCTGGCCGTCCTGGCCGACTACGGCGAGTGGATCGAGCTGTTCAACACGACTCCCTTCGACATCAACCTGATCGGCTGGCGGTTCCACGACGGGGGCCAGTACGGCGACGAATTCGTGGTCGAGGACGAGGTGATCGTGCCCGTCGGCGGCGTGGTCCTGCTGGCCAACAACGACGACCCGGCCATCAACGGCGGTCTGCCCGCCGTGGACTACATGTTCCCGCGCGTCGACTACGTCCTCGGCTCCCAGCACGTTGACTACGTGGTGGTCGAGGTCGACGGGCTGGAGATCGACCGGGTCGAGTACGACATCACCACCTGGCCCACCGCCCAGGGGTACTCGATGTCCCTGGACACGCCCGACCACGACGGCGTGGCCAACGACGATCCGGACAGCTGGTGCCTGGCCGACCCCGCGTGGACGTACGGGGACGGGGACCGGGGCTCCCCGGGGGTGCGAAACCACCCCTGCTGCCTGGACGAGGACGGGGACGGTCACACCACCTGCGGCGCCGACGGAATCGCAGCCACCGGCGACGAGGACTGTGACGACGCCGACGTGGACTTCCACCCGGGCGCGACCGAGCTGTGCGATGGCCTGGACAACGACTGCGACACCTTCCTTCCCCTGGACGAGCAGGACCTGGACGGCGACGGGTACCTGGCCTGCGACGGCGACTGTGACGACCTCGAGGCCGAGGTCTACCCGCTGGCGACCGAGATCTGCGACGGGATCGCGGACAACAACTGCGACGGCAACCTGGACTACAACGACATCGACGACGACGGCGACGGCGTGGCCGAGTGCGCCGGCGACTGCTCGGACCTGCTGGCCGACGTCTACCCGGGCGCGCCCGAGCTGTGCGACGGCCTGGACAACGACTGCAACGGCACCGTCGACGACGGGGTGGTCTTCGAGGACTGGTACGAGGATGCGGACGGAGACGGCTACGGCAACCCGGCGGTGAGCCAGTCCACCTGCGAGGGCGCACCCGGGCCGGACTGGGTGACCGACGGCACCGACTGCGACGACGCCAACCCCAACACGAATCCCGGCGCCGAAGAGGCCTGCGAGGACGGCGCGGACCAGGACTGCGACGGGTTGATCGACGAGGCCGATCCGGACTGCTCGGGGGACGACGACACCGGGGACGACGACACCGGCGACGACGACACCGGGGACGACGACACCGGGGACGACGACACGGGTGACGACGACACCGGGGACGACGACACGGGGGACGACGACAGCGGCGACGACGACGCGTCGGGTGACGACGACGACGACGACGATGACGACGACGGCTACCCCCCGCCGAACAACTGCAGCTGCCGTCAGGCGCCCGTCGGCCAGGCGCCCTGGGCCCTGCTGGGGTTCGGTGTGGTGGCCCTGGGGCTGGCCCGCCGTCGGACGACGGCTTGGAGGACGAGATGATCCGAAGTAGCTTCGCGTTCCTGTGCGTCCTGGCCCTGACCGGCCCCGCGGCGGCGCTGACCGGCGGCCCCGACGGTTACGGCTACCGCTTCATCGACAGCAACGAGCCCGGCGGCCCGAGCTTCGACTGGATCGACCTGGAGGGCGTGGGCACGGCCCTGGGCCTCACCGACGATTCGTATTCCAGTCAGGCCATCGGCTTCGATTTCGAGTTCTACGGCGTGGTCTACGACACGGTATGGGTCAGCTCCAACGGGACGATGTCCTTCTCCAGCGCGTTCTCGTCGTACTCCAACACCTGTCTGCCCTACGCGTACGACTACGACCTGATCTTCGCGCTGTGGGACGACCTCAATCCGTACCAGGGCGACGACGTCTATGTGCACACCCAGGGCACGACGCCCGACCAGGTGTTCGTCGTCCACTGGCACGAAGTTCCTCGCTACGGCAACTACAACGGAGACACCTTCGACTTCCAGGTCCAGCTCCACGAGGGCGGACGCCTGCTCTTCCTGTACCAGGACTCGACGGTCGGGCACGCCTACTACGACCACGGCCTGGGGGCGACGGTGGGGATGCAGGGGGACCCCGTCGACGGGTACCTCGAGTACTCGTGCAACGCCGCTGCGCTCTCGGACGGTCTCGCGGTCTGGTTCGGCACCTGCGACGACGTGGACGCCGACGGGGACGGCTACAGCGAATGCGAGGGGGACTGCGACGACGGGGACGACCACGTCTACCCGGCTGCCCCCGAGAACTGTAACGATGGCATCGACAGCAACTGCGACGGCCAGGTCGACGAGCAGGCGGACGACGACGGCGACGGGTTCACCAACTGCACCGGCGACTGCGACGACTTCAACGCGGACGCGTTCCCGAACAATGCCGAGGTCTGCGACCTGTTCGACAACGACTGCGACGGCGAGATCGACGAGGGGTACGACAGCGACGGCGACGGGTACACCGACTGCGCCGGGGACTGCGACGACGCGGACGCCGCGGTGTTCCCGGGCCAGGCCGAGGTCTGCAACGGCATCGACGACGACTGCGACGTGAGCGTGGACGAGGGGTTCGACCAGGACGGGGACGGCTGGTCCACCTGCGACGGGGACTGCGACGACGCCGACGACACGGTCTACCCGGGGGCGCCGGAGCTGTGCGACGGGCTGGACAACGACTGCAACGGCAGCGCGGACGAGTACGACGACGCGGACGGCGACGGCTACGACGAGTGTGACGGAGACTGTGACGACGCCGATCCCGCGGTGAACCCCGGCGAGACCGATGTCCAGAACCTGATCGACGACGACTGCGACGGCTGGGCGGACGAGGACTTCGTCATCGAGGGGGACGTGATCATCTCCGAGCTGATGCACGATCCCCTGGCCGTGCTGCCCGAACACGGCGAGTGGTTCGAGCTGTTCAACACGGCCCCGTTCGACATCAACCTGGTTGGCTGGGTGGTCACCGACGGCCTCTGGCCGGGGGAGAGCTTCACCATCCAGCACGAAGTGATCGTGCCGGCAGGCGGTGTTGTGCTACTGGCGAACGACGACGACCCCGGCGTCAACGGTGGCCTCCCCGCGGTGGACTACGAGTTCACCCGCGACAGCTTCATCCTGGGTTCCGGCGCCACCGAACACGTGATCCTGGTCCTGGACGGGGTGACGATCGACGCGGTCACCTACGACGTCACGAACTGGCCCTACGCCCAGGGATACACGGTCTCCCTGGATTCGCCCAACCACGACAGCGTCGCCAACGACGACCTGGACAGCTGGTGTCTGGCCGACGACGCCTGGACCTACGGCGACGGCGACCGGGGCTCCCCCGGCGTGCGCAACCACCCCTGCTGCCTGGACGAAGACGGGGACGGGGAGACCACCTGCGGCGCCGACGGGGTCAACGGCACCGGGGACGAGGACTGCGACGACGCGGACCCGGACTTCCACCCGGGCGCGACCGAGCTGTGCGACGGCCTGGACAACGACTGCGACAATGCCCTCCCCGCCGACGAGCAGGACGTGGACGGCGACGGTCACATGGCCTGCCTGGACGACTGCGACGACGGCAACGCCGACGTCTACCCCCTGGCCACCGAGATCTGCGACGGGGTGGCGGACAACAACTGCGACGGCAACCTGGACTACAACGACATCGACGACGACGGCGACGGCGTGGCCGAGTGCGGGGGCGATTGCTCGGACCTGCTGGCCGAGGTCTACCCCGGCGCGCCCGAGCTGTGCGACGGCCTGGACAACGACTGCAACGGGACCGTGGACGACGGTGTGATCTTCGAGGACTGGTACCAGGACGCGGACGGGGACGGCTACGGCGATCCGGCCGTGAGTCAGAGCACCTGCGAGGGCGCCCCCGGCCCCGACTGGGTGACCGACGACACCGACTGCGACGACGCCAACCCGAACACCCATCCCGGCGCGGTCGAGTCCTGCCAGGACGGCTTCGACCAGGACTGCGACGGGCTGATCGACGAGGACGATCCCGACTGCGGGGGAGACGACGACACCGGGGACGACGACACCGGGGACGACGACACCGGGGACGACGACACCGGCGACGACGACACCGGGGACGACGACACCGGCGACGACGACACCGGGGACGACGATACCGGGGACGACGACACCGGGGACGACGACACCGGCGACGACGACGCCTCGTCAGACGACGACGACGACGATGACGACGATGACGACGACGTTCCGCCGAACTGCGCATGCCGTCAGGCACCCGTGTCGACGGGGTCGGGTTCACTGGTCGCGCTCGGGATCGTGGGCCTCTGGTGGGGTCGCCGCCGCAGCGCCCGCGTGTGAGTCAGTCCCCGCAGGCGTGCCCCTCGGGGACCTCCCGCACCACCGGGTGTCCGTCCTCCCAGGCCAGCGGGACGTCCGTCCAGACCTCGCGCAACACCCCGCAGTGCTCCCGCTGGTAGATCGTGAGATCGGCGTCCAGAGGGTCCCCGAGTTCGGTGGTGGCCAGCAGGTGACCCTCGCTCCAGACGGCGTCGGCGACCGCGCCGTGGAGTTCCCAGGCGTGGAGGCGCCCGCCGTTGCCGGTGTCCCACAGCCCCAGCGCGCCGCTGGCGAAGCCCACGATCACCGTGCCTGGCGGGCCGGCGGCCACCCTCGTGACCGCGCTCGCGGGCACGGCCTCGAAGTCCGTGCGCTGGGTCGCGTCCTCCCCGGAGCCCACGAAGCGGAATCCGCCCTCCGGGTAGCCGATCACCAGTCCGCCCTCCACGGCGGCCATGGCGCTCGCCCCCTCCTCGGCCGACCGGGCGCCGAGGGCCGTGCCATCCGCGCCGAATCGGTGGATCCCGCCGGCCGCGGCCACGAGGATCTCACCGCCGTCCCAGGTCACCGCCGACCCCCCCTGCCCCAGGGTTCGCAGCTGTCCTTCCGCATCCAGCAGGACCACCGCCCCGCCGTCCAGCAGCGCCAGGCACCCCCCCGGTCCAGCCACCAGGGCCGTGGGCTCCTCTGCGCCGTGCTCGCCGAGTCGGGTGTCGCGGTTTCGGTCCCACAGCTGGAGCTGTCCGTCGTGGCCCAACAGACAGAGCCGGCCGTCCCCGGCTGCCGATCCGTGCAGAGCCCCTTCGGCGGCCCGCCCCCACCCGGTCGCCGGGGCGTCCACGGCGGCTCCGCCCGCGTCATGCCAGCCCCGGTGGGTGAGCAGGGTCCGGGTGTCGGGCAGCAGCAGCACCGCCCGCCAGAATGGCCGCCCGGTCTCCACGTCCCACAGCCTCAGGGCGCGATCGTCGCCACTGGTGGCGACCAGGCGGCCGTCCGGGCTGAAGCGGCAGGCGTTGGCCTCGGCCCGATGGCCCGCGAGCTCGAGCGGCTCGCCGCCGTCCACGGGCCACAGGAACACGGATCCGTCGGCGGCCGTGACGCAGACCCTGTCGCCGTCGGGGTGGAATCGGGTGCCGTGGATTCGCGCGTCCAGGCGCCCGAGCAAACGTGACCGGCCCGTCCGTAGCTCGGTGATCCGCACCGCGCGGTCGTCGCCCCCCGAGACCAGGGTGCGGCCGTCCGGGGCGTAGTCCACCGCCCAGGTCCGGGGCTGATCGTGGGCGGAGTAGGTCCGCCGGACTCGCCCGTCGATGGGGCTGGCGGTCACCAGGCGACCTTCGTCGTCCGCCCAGACCAGCTCCCGCCCGTCGTTGCGGAACCGCACGTCCCAGATCCCGATCGGCGATCGGTCGACCACGTGGCGGGCGAAACCCCGAGCCAGGTCCCACACGACCACCCGGCCGCCCCAGTCCGTGGACGCGAACAGCCGCCCGTCGGAGCTGAAGTCGACCCCCCAGCTGAACTCCTCGTGGTGGGTGATCATGGCGTCGACCTGGCGGGTGTCCAGGTCCCACAGCCGCACCCGCGCGTCCGCCGACGAGGTCGCCAGGAGGGTCCCGTCCGGGTGGTAGGCGAGCTGGTTCACCTCGTCGGGCTGGACCAGGGCCTCCCGGGTGGATGCGCCGGTGGCGGGATCCCAGAACCGGACCGAGCCGTCCACGCTCGCCGAGGCCAGCTCCCCGCCGTCGGGCCGGAACGCCAGTCCGGTGACCGCGCTGGTGTGCCCCTCGGAGACCAGACTCGATGGCACCGCCTCGAGATCCCACAGGCGGACCGTCTCGTCCCGGGAGGCGGACACCAGGTGGCGACCCGAAGGGGTGAACCCGAGCCCCCAGATCAGCGAGCTGTGACCTTCGAACCGCTGGATCTCGGCCTCGCTGGCGGGATCCCAGATCCGGATGGTGAGGTCGAGCCCGGCCGACGCCAACCGGCTGCCGTCCTCGTTGAACTCCACGACCCCCGGGCCGTGATCGGCGCCCAGCACGGCCCGGGTGGACCAGTCGCCGGTGTCGAGGAGAGCGATGCCGCTGCCGGGGATCGCCGCGGCCAGGAGCGAGCCGTCGGGATGGTAGGCGAGGCCCGCGATCTTGGCCCCCCCCTCGATCGCCGTCTTCGCCACCTGCCCGTCGGCCAGATTCCACACCCGCAACTGCCCGTGGTGCCCCGCCGCGGCGAGCTGCCGCCCGTCCGGGCTGAGGACGAATCCCTCGGCGCCGTCCTCGCCCCAGGCGAACTTCTGCCCCGGCTCGCCGTCCCTGGCGCCCCAGACCGCGAAGGTCCCGTCCAGGCTCCCGCTCACCAGGGACTCCCCGTCCGGGGTGAAGCGGACCTCGTCCACGCGGATCTCATGGCCGTCGGCGCGCCACACCAGGCGTCCAGTGGCCGCCTCCCGCACCCTGACCTCGCCGTCCTGGGCCCCCGACGCGAGCAGGGAGCCGTCCGGGCTGTACTGCACGGCGAACACCTGGTCCCGGTGGCCCCGCAGGGCGCTGGGGGTCCCGGTCGCCACGTCGATCAGGTGGACCAGTCCGTCCTGGGCGCCCACGGCCACCGTCGACCCGTCGGGGGCCACGTCGACGGCCCACACCATCGTGCCCAGCTCCCGGAGCCAGGCCTGGGGCGTGCGGCGGAGGTGCCACCACAGGGCCCGGGCCCCAGGGCTATCGGCGGTCTCCAGGGACGACCTCAGCTTGGCGCGGGCCTCCACCGTGTCCCCGCGCTGGAAGGCCGCCGCCGCCCCCTCCCGCTCCACCGCGGCCCGCTGCAGCTCCGCCTCGTTCCGCTGCAGATCGGCTTCCGACCGCTGGGCCTCCGCCACGCCCCGCTGCTTCTGGGCCTCGTAGGTCAGGGCGCTCATGGCCACGGCCACCAGGGCCAGCAGGGAGATGGCACCGATGGTCAGCGCCCGGCGGGTGGTCTGGCGCTGCTGCTCCCGGGCCAAACCCGCATCCAGGAACGCGGGGATCGGATCGGGCACCGCGCCGGAGCAGCGTCTCGCCGAGCGGACCGCGTCGGCGAGCACGTCCCCCTGCCACAGGGCGTCGGCGTGCTGGCCCCGGCGGTCCCAGCGTTCCGCGGCGGGCATCACGTCATCGAGGAAGGCCCGCTCCTCCCGGGTCTCGTCGATCCAGCGGGCCAGCTGGCCCCAGGTGCGGATCAGCGAGTCGTGGACCAGCTCCAGCTCCGCCTCGTCGCCGCGGCCCCGGCGGACTCGCCGGTCCAGGGAGCGCCGGGCCGCGACCAGCCGCCCGTCGATGAGCCGACCGAGCACCTCCTCGACCTCCGCGCCCAATCCCTCCACCAGCTCTCCCCGCGGCCGGGTCTGGCGGGTACCGTCGGAGGTGACCATCCGCAGCAGGAGCAGGCGCGCGGCGGCGATCTGGGTGTCGTTCATGCCCTCGAGGATGCCGTCTGCGTGGTGGGCGAGGGCGCCGGCGACCCCCCCCATGTCCTCGTACGCGGCTCGGCCCAGGGTCTTGGCCGCCTCGTCCCGGCGCTGCCACAGCAGGTGGGCGGCGAACTGCAGCAGGGGCAACGCCGCCCGCTCACCCTGGACCTCGGCCGCCATCTGACGCGGCAGCTCGTCGTCCTCGAAGCGGTAGCCCACGGCCCCCACGGTGCGCACGAGGATCTCCTCCAGCGCCGCGGGTTCGGGCCGCCTCAGCACCGTGGTGTGCCCCAGCACCTGCCGCGCGGTCGCCACCTCGGCCAGGCGGCCGACGAAGTCGTCGCGGGTGGTGAAGACGACCCGCACGGGCCCGCCCGGGTCGTCGGCGGCCTCCTCGGCGTTGTTCTTGATCAGGAATCGGTTCTCGGAGTGGCGGCCCGAGGCGCTGCGGGTCACGTTGGCCGAACCCTGGAACAGGTCGTCACCCACCACGCCGAATTTCTCGTGCAGGGTGCGGCTGCGCATGAGCCTCACCTGGACCGGCAGACCGCCGTCCGCCAGCTCCTTCAGCGCATTGGCCACACCCTCGTTGTAGGCCCGATTGAGAACCACCCGGAAGGCCACCCCCCGGCTCGCCGCCTGGACCAGCTCCCGGTACTCGGGTGTGTCCTGGCCGAACCCGTACAGGGCGAGCTCGACGACCTCCCCGGGGCGGGCGCGGCGGAAGAGGTCGACGGCGGCCACCGTGAGGCTGGGTGCGGCCCGGTCGACCCTCCCGTCCAGGCCCATCAGCGGCACGGTCCGGTCCCGGTTGGCGGGGGCGTAGCCGGCCGTGGCGATCTCGTCCCCGAAGGCCCGGGCCGAGAAGTGGACCCGCCCCACGTCGTCGTCCAGGCGATCGCGGATGCGCCGGAACACCGCGTCGGAGATCCCGGGCAGCCCCCGCAGCTCCTCGGCGGACTCCAGGTCTCCCTGTTCGGCGCGCAGGGCGACGATGGCGTCAGCCGCCTCGGGTGAGAGCTTCAGCGCCCGGCGGAACCACCCCGCGTCGGCCAGGGCGAGGGGGACTCGTCCCGGGCCGTACTCCAGCCTCGGCTCGAGCTCCGCGAGGCGGCCGGCGGGGAGGCGAGCAACGGCGCCCACCCGGCCCAGCAGGTCGTCCCACGAGGAGAAGGGGCCGAAGGTCGCCCCCTGGTAGATCACGCCCCGGAGGGCGTCCCGGGAGCGAAGCAGCGCCGTCAGCTGCGCCACGTTGGCGTCGCTGGGCGCGTTCACGTCGACGAACGGCGTCGCTACAGGTGGCTCGTAGGGAACCGGTGGCGTGGCGACCAGGATCTCCTGCAACGCGGGCAGCCCGCGCTCGTCCAGCAGCCGGTTGTAGACCCGCCGCTTGTGGGCCGCGGCCTGGCGCCGGGTGAGGGTGTCGGGGTGGTTGAACAGGGCGACGAACTCGTCGGCGAAGGCCCGCATCATCGGTCGGTGGACGGGATTGCTGGCCTCGATCAGGACCAGGTTCTCGTAGTTCTTCGACTCGGCGGTGACCGACCAGTTGAAGGAGCCGACCACCAGGAGGTCGACCCGGCCGTCGATGCGGGTCACCAGGCCCTTGTGGTGCAGCAGCCCCTCACTGGAGCCGTGGTGGTAGGTCGGCCGGCCCTTCTCCTCGTCCCAGCGGTAGGGATCGTCCTTCTTGTAGCGGACCCACACCCGCCCCAGGGCCCGGGCGCGGGCCAGCTTCTCGATGCGGGCGGGCTGTCGGCCCCCCGACGGGGTGAGCTGGGAGAAGTCGGTGACGATGCGCACGTGGACGGCGGGGCGGGCGGCCAGCTCCAGCAGGGCGTCGGCGATCCGGGCGTCGGTGAACGCGAAGATCAGGATGTCGACGTCCACCCGGCGGCCCGCTGCACGGTCCACCGACGCTCGCACCGCGTCGATGATTCGCCGCGAGACATCCGGGGTCTCGGACGTGAAGTAGGTGTGGATCCCGTCGTCGCCCAACGTGCGCCCTCCCGCGACACGATATCATTGCACCGCCGAGCCGGCGCGGGGGACGCCGGGCGGCCGGGAGAGTGGAATGTCCGATGGGCGATGGACGGGTGTGGTGGCCCTGGCGGTCCTCCTCGTGGCGGGCTGCCCGGGGGACGACGACGACAGCGGGGAGCCGCCGGCGGACGACGACGCCACGGATGACGACGACAGCGCCGGTGACGACGACGACGCCCTGACCGGGTACACGACGAGCGCCGAGGGCGTGTTCGACGAGCACGGCCGCCACCTCCTGTTGCGGGGGATCAACGTCCCGACCCAGGACAGCGAGGCCGCGGACTTCCAGCGCATCGCCGGCTGGGGCAACAACATGGTCCGGCAGCTGTACTTCTGGGCCGACGTGGAGCCCGAAGAGGGGGTGATCGACGAGGCGTTCCTGGCCAAGCTCGACTCCCAGGTGCAGCTGGCGGCGGCCGAGGGGCTGCTGGTCCTCATCGATCACCACCAGCATGGCTACGGGGTGGGGTTCGGCTGCTGGGGTATGCCGGCGTGGACCTGCGACGAGCAGTACTACGAGCAGTGCGTCGACGACCCGTGGAACTACTTCTGCGACGGCATGGAGACCTGCTTCGAGCTGTTCTGGACCGGCGAGGAGCTCAAGCAGAAGTACATCGACCACCTGGTGCTGCTGGCCGAGCGCTACGCGGACGAACCGGCGGTGATCGGCTTCGATCTGATCAACGAGCCGTTCTGCATGCACACCACCCTGGAGGAGTGCGGGGTGGTGATGGGGGACTTCTACAGCGACGCGGCGCAACAGATCCTGGCGGTGGCGCCCGACAAGCTGATCTTCTACGAGCCCAACTTCATCGAGCTGGCCGGCTTCCCCACCCACGTGACCGGGCTCGAGTTCGCGGGCAAGGGGGTCTACGCGGCCCACTACTACCTGATGGAGGTCCACGACGGGGGCGACTACGACGGCAGCCCGGCCCAGATCGAGTTCAACGTCGGTCTGCGGGCCGACGAGGCGGTGACCTTCGACGCGCCGCTGTTCCTGGGCGAGTACGGCGGCATGACCTCGGCGGCCAACTTCACCCAGTACATCGACGACACCCTCGACATCCTCGATTCGAGGCTGGGCGGGGCCGCCTACTGGCTGTACGCGGAAGGGGAGGGCTTCCACATCCTGGACCCGGACGGCCAGGAGAAGGACTTCATGGGCGCGTACGTGCGGCCGTACCCGGTGCGCACGCCGGGTGTGGCGCGATCGATGTCCTTCGACCTGGAGACCCGGGTGATGTCGGTGACCTTCGACGGGACCGCGTCGATCGCCGCGCCCGGGGTGATCTTCGTCCCCGACCGGCACTACCCGGACGGCTTCGAACTCAGGGGGTGCGATGCGCCGGCTTGCAGCTGGGAGCACGACTCGGCCGCGCAGCAGGTCCGCTACACCCTCGATGGCGACGGCGAGTACAGCTTGCAGCTGGCGCCGCCGTAGGGGAGGGCGGAAGAACAGGGCAGCTGCGCCTGGAGGCCGTAGGGGGGAGAGCCGTTGGTGAGGGCGCCGCCGATGCAGGTCATCTGCAGCGGGTCGAAGACCAGGCCTTCCTTGGTCGCGGTCCAGGTGTAGGTCCCGGGCTGTACGCCGGCCACGATCACGCCGCCGTCGGTGGTGGTCTGGGTCAGGTCGCTGTCGGGGACCACCGAGGTGTTGAAGTAGACCGGGCCGTGGTCGGGGGGGACCGGCGGATCGATCTGGACGACCACCCCCGGCTCGCCGGGGGCGTAGACCGAGTCCTGGTTCTCGCCCATGGCCGTGACCGTCACCACCATCGAGCAGACCGAGGTGTCGTAGGGGTCCAGACCGAGCATCAGTCCCAGGAACTCGGCGATGGCCCAGGTCACCCCCTGGAAGGTCACCCCCTCGAGATCCTCGGTCCCGATGGACAGGGTGGCCGTCAGGGAGGGGTAGAAGTCCGGGTGGTCCAGGCCCACGGTCACCGGGCTGTGGTCGGGCAGATTCTCGAACCGGAAGAGGCCGTCCGGGGCGATCTCCTGCCGCTGGTTCGGGTACTCCGCCAGGTAGACCTCGGCCCCCTCCACGTCGGACAACTCCTCGATCTGGCCGATGCCCGCCGCGTCGAAGAAGTAGGCCCTGCCGCTCACCGCCCGGTCGCCCGGCGGCATCGTGGTGTCGTCGTCTCCGTTGGTGTCGTCGTCCGCGGCGCTGTCGTCGTCCGCGTCGTCGTCTCCCGCGGTGCTGTCGTCGTCTCCGCCAGGGGGCTGGCCCGTCGCGTCGTCGTCCCCCGGACAGCCAGCGATCCCCAGCACCGCCGCGAGGACGACCAGCCGAACCACCACCCCAGACGTCATGTGGACGCTCCTTTCCGCGTGGCCTGGCATTCTAGCTCGTCCACGGGGAGCCAGGCGGGCCGTCGAGATGGACTTCTCACGTGCGCACTCCTAGAGTCTCTTTCAGGAACCTCCGTTCCGGGGCTGGAGCGAACATGGGCAAGATGACGCTGGAACAGGCCGTCCGCGACGCGTACGAGGCCGAGCGCTTCGCCGCGATGTTCTACGACGAGCTGGCGAACCTGACCGACGACCGCAAGGCCCGGGGCTTCTTCTCCACGATGGCCGCCCAGGAACGGCGCCACGCAGATCGGGTGCTGGAGATCGGAGGCCGGCTGGGCACCGAGGGGATGGCGACCCACGCGGTGATCGACGTCTCCCACGTGGAGACCGCCGTGGGCTGGCAGAAGCTCGAGAACATCTCGTACCTGGACGCCCTGCAGGTCGCCCTGGAGGCCGAGCACGCCGCGGTCCGCTTCTACCGGACCATGTCCGAACTCCTCGACGGCGAGGCCTCCTTCCTCTTCGCCGAGCTCGCCGCCGACGAACAGGCCCACGTGGCCAAGCTCCAGATCCTGCGAGGCCGGGCCTCCCCCGAGCAGCTCGAGGCGCCCATGCCGGTCACCTTGCTCCAGCAGCGCGCGCTGGAGGCCGAGGACACCCGCCGCCGCGGTTGACAGGGATTCACGGGAGCCACGGGCGCGGGAGCAGCTTCACTCCGTACCCTTGCCAGGCCTCGCACTCTTCCCGGATCGCCTCGTTGCTCACGCAGAGCAGGTCGTCGTCGTCCACGGTGACCTCTCCGCTTCCCTGGGAAAGGTCCAGGGAGCCCCACCACACCTGGCCCTCGCACTCGGACCCGTCGGGGATGGAACGGTGGATCTGGACGAAGACCGAGGCGCCCTCCCAGTCGAACGAGATCACTTCGCGGCGTTTTCCCCGGGGAGGAGCTGTTATTCGTGGGGCTTTGGTTTTGTGTAGTAAAAATACAATGGTGTTTTGGATTTATGTGGGGTAAAAAACGAACATGAGTTACCTCCCGAGACGTCTCGATGCCGACCTGGAGCAGTGGTCGAGGAGCCCCGATCGCAAGCCCCTGGTCCTCCGGGGGGCGCGGCAGACGGGGAAGACGGAGACGATCCGCGCTCTGGGACGCGGCTACGAGCTGTTTGCCGAGTTGAACCTGGAGCGCCACGAAGACCGGCGCCTCGTGGGGGCCTGCGAGGCGGCGGATGACCTGTTGGCGGCCGTGGCGCTGCGCCACGATGTGTCCGAGTTCCCCGGGAGAACGCTGCTGTTCATCGACGAGGTCCAGGAGGATCCCCGGGTCGTGCGGTGGCTCCGTTTCCTGTTCGAAGACCATCCGGATCTCCATGTGGTGGCCGCAGGATCGTTGATGGAGGTGCGGCTGCAGGAGAGGGGATTCTCCTTCCCCGTGGGACGAGTGACCTTCCGCTACCTCCACCCGATGTCCTTCCACGAGTTCCTGGTGGGGACCGGGCGTGGGCTCCTGGCGGAGCAGCTCGCGGGCGTGGCGGAGTCGATGGCTCCCCCCGGGACTGCTGCGCACCAGCTGGCCAAGGCCGCGTTCCGCGAGTATCTCCTGGTCGGGGGGATGCCCGAGGCGGTGGCGCGCTGGAGCTCTGGGAGGTCGGCGGTTGCCGTCCGCCAGGTTCACGGAGATCTGATCCAGGCCTTCGCAGAGGATCTCCACAGGTATACCGGTGTGCGGGAGGTCTCCCACCTGGAGACGGCGTTCGATGCCTTGCGGCAGCACTACGGCAAGCGCTTCAAGTACCAGCGATTCGCGCCGGGCTTCGGGACGCAACAGATGAAGAACGCATTGGGCCGGCTGGAAGGAGCGATGATCTGCCGCAGGGCGTGGCCCACATCGGACTTCGCTCCACCGCTGCAGATTCGACCCCGTTCGGCTCCCAAGCTCTTGGCCCTGGACGTGGGTGTCGCCGCCAGTTCGGCAGGCGTGAACGTGCAGACCTTGGAGGCGGCCGACATCGAGTCGATCCTCGACGGCCGCGTCGCCGAGTCCGTGGTGGGCCAGCTCCTGCTTTCGGGCCATCGAAGGACCCGCGAGGACCTGTTCTTCTGGGTCCGTGAGACAGCGAGGGCAAACGCCGAGGTCGACTACCTGGTCGCCACGAGAGGGGGAATCGTTCCCGTGGAAGTGAAGGCTGGAGCGGCAGGCAGCCTCCGATCCCTCCACCAGTTCCTGTGGAGATCGGGGGGGCAGCTGGGAGTCCGTCTTCACGGTGGGGGCTGGGTAGACGCGGAGCTTCGGGTCCGCATGCCGGACGGCGACCTCGACTACCGGCTGCTGTCATGGCCGCTCTACATGGCGGAGTACGTTCCGGAGCTGGACCTCGGTACGTCTCCGTAGACTCCGTCTCCCGCAGTCAATCCCCTTCGCGCATCAACAGCCCCCCATCCCAGGTACCCAGCCAGGTCCGGTCGGGCTCGGCGAGGACGGCGGTGAGGTGGGCTGCGGTGCCGGTGTCGGTGAGGGTCCAGGTCTCGCCGTCGTAGTGCAGGGCGCGGCCCTTTTCGGCGGCGATCCAGACGTCGTCCTGGCCCGAGCCGTGGATGGCGTTGAGGCGGATGCCCGAGCCGAGGAGGACGTGACGGTGTTCCTCGGCCTTTGCGCCGTCCCAGTGGAACAGGGCGTGCTCGCCCAGGAGCCAGACGTCGTCGGCGGAAGAACCCCAGGCGGCGTGGAGGGAGACCTGGCGGGGCATCTCCAGGGCGGACCAGTCCGCGCCGTCGAAGCGCAGGGCGCGGCGGCCGGAGAGGAGCCAGACGTCGTCGTCGGCGCTGCCCCAGATGCCGGCGACGCCCGTCACGCCGAGGTCTGCGGGCAACGGGACGTCTTTCCAGCGCTGTCCGTCGAAGCGGCGGATCAGGGGCGGGACGTTCTCGGCGGAGAAGTGGTCCTCGGTGGCCACGGTCCACAGGTCGTCGGCAGCCGTGCCCCAGATGCCGGTGAAGCGCCAGCCGTCCAGGTACTCGGGCGGCGCGAAGCGGGAGCCGTCGAAGTGATACAGGGCCGACTGGCCATTGGCCATGGCGTCGCCGCGGGAGTGGCCGATGGCCCACAGGTCGTCGCCGGCGGCGGCCCACATGCCGACGATGCGGTGGTTGCCGAGCATCCAGGGGATCCACATCTGCGCGTCGTACCGCCGGAATTGACCGTCCGCCCCCCCGGCCCAGAGCACGCCTCCAGGATCGCGGTAGAGGGTCTGGACGCCGGGGCCGTCGAGCAGCCCGGCCCGCCGCCAGTCCTGGCCGTCGTAGCTCATCAGCGCGCCCCGCTCGCCGGCCATCCACACCAGGCATTCGCCGGGGGTGGGTTCGGCGCAGGGACCGGGGACCCAGATCGCGTGCAGCGCGTCCTGCAGGGGCATCTGCGGCGCGGTCCAGCCCAGGGCTCCCTGCCACATCACGCCACCGTGACCGGCGAACCAGGCGTCGCCGTCCGGGGCGAAGTCCAGGGCCCCGAGATAGCTCCTGCCCGACAGCCGCACCCGCTCCCAGGTCCCGTCCCCGGCGAGGATCGCGAGATTCGGGAGGGCCGCCTGGACCACCCACAGCCTCCCGTCGGGCCCGATCTGCAGGTCGCTGATCAGGTCGTTGGTGAAGTCGCCCGCCGGCGGCATCTCGTGGGGCTCGCAGGTCCCGTTGCGGGCCCGGCAGAGGTGCCCGCGGAGGCCGACCTCGGAGGTGTCCTCGCCGGCGAGCCACACGTCGCCGTCGGGGGCGGCGGCCACGGCCACGAACCGCAGGCGGCTGCCCGTGGCGATGGTGCTCCAGCGTCGCCCGTCGAAGTGCAGCAGGGTCCCGCCACCCCCGGCGACCCAGACGTCGTCGTCGGCCCGGCCGTGGACGGCGTACAGGTCGGCCTGCGTGTGGACCTTCTCGGCGGCCCAGCGCGCGCCGTCCCAGCGCAGGAGGGTACCCCCGCGACCCACGGCCCAGACGTGGTCCGCGTCCGCGCCCCACAGGGCGAGCAGGTTCGACCCGGTGCCGGAGGAGACGGGTGTCCAGTCGTCGCCATCCCAGTGGAGGATGTGGCCGGAGTCCCCAGCGGCCCAGCCGTCGTCGGGGGACGCGCCCCACAGGGCATGGAGGGTGTCCCCGCAGGGGGTGGGGTACTGCCAGCACCAGCCGTCCGGTGAGCAGGTGCCCCGGGCCGCCGCCCGGTCGACGGTCAGCGGAGGGGTCCGGTCCGGGTAGTCGGCCGAGGCCGTGGACGAGGCGGTCGTCAGCAGGGCGCACAGAACCATCGATGGGGCGAATCTCGTCATTCGGCCATCCTAGCGAATCGGCGGTGGAGGGGGCTCTCGCGGAGCGCCCCGGGCGGGGCTCAGTCCCAGTAGAACCCGTCGTCCGCCGTGATCGACTGGGGCTCGCCGTCGACGCAGGTCCAGGGGCCGTCGGGGTCGGCGAGGAGCTCGTTCTCGCCCTCGGGGGTGTAGACGACCATCCACTCGCCGGGGCGGGTGTAGACGTCCACCGAGCCGCCGTCGGGGATCACGCCCAGGTGGCTGGGGGGGTAGTCGTGGTGGGCACCGAAGTCCGGCTCCCAGGTGGCGATCTCGCCCCAGCCGGCGCCGGTGCCGTTGGTCAGCGTCCAGGTGCACAGGTCGCCCTGGTAGCGGTTGAAGTCGCCCAGGTTGAACCACTCGTCGTCGTTGCCGGCCATGTCGAAGACCCGGAAATAGTGGTCTCCCTGGTCGTCGGTGGCCAGGGCGTAGGACTCCCCCGCCGCCGGGACGACCTCGAGCATCGAGCCGTCCGCCAGGGAGCCGCCGGCCAGCAGGTTCGCGCCGAACTGCAGGTCGACGGTGTCGGCCAGCTTCAGCTCGGTGATCGACTGGCCACTCTCGTTGTTGACCACCAGCGACGGCCCGCCGTCGGGGGTGAAGCTGACGGACAGATCCGAGCCCGAGCAGGTCTGGAAGTCGACCCGGTAGGCGGTGTCCAGCTCGTCCCGGGCCTGGAAGCACCACTCGCCGGCCTCCACCGAGCCGGTCGTGGAGTCGCCGTGGGCCATGGAGCCGGTCCACAGCGTCGTCCAGCCGTGGACACCGCAGGCGGACTCGTCGTCGTCGTCCACGATCGGGTCCCCGGTCTCCGAGACCTGGATCTCGACCACGGTCTGGCCGGTCTGATTGAGCAGCAGCAGGTCACAGGGCCCACCGGTGTCGTCGTCGCCGGTGACGTCGTCGTCGCCGGTGACGTCGTCGTCCCCCTCGGATTCGTTGCACTGGGCGCCCAGCAGCAGCAGCGCCAGCGCGCCGAGTCCCAGCCATGTGGTGATGGATCGTCTCATGGTCCCTCCCTCGCGCGTCCGTGAGGCCTCCCGTCCTACCACGGCAGGTCGGGCGTTCGCGCGGGCATTCTCCAGCGCCCCTGCCGGGGGCAGTCGTCGCCGTGGGGAAGAGGTCACGGGGTGCGGGGGAGGGGATCAGCGCGTGCGGCGGCGGATCCACACGAGGAACGCGAGGGCCGTCAGGGCCGCGACGGGGGAGGCGGTGGCGCCGGGGGCCTGGTTGTTCTCGCAGTCGCAGCCGCCGCCGGTGGTGTCGTCGTCGTCGTCGTCGTCTCCCTCGTCCTCACACTCGGCGTCGAAGCCGTCGAAGTCCCCGTCACAGTCGTTGTCGATCCCGTCGTCACAGATCTCGGGCTCGTCGGGATTGACCGCGGCGTCCTCGTCGTCGCAGTCGTCGCCGCCGCAGTCCTCGTGGGGGTGGCCGTCCCCGTCGGCGTCCACGTCGTCGATCGCGCCGTCGCAGTCGTTGTCGATCCCGTCGCACAGCTCGTCCGCCCCGGGGTTCACGTCCGGGTCGGAGTCGTCGCAGTCATCGTCACAAGCGTCGTACCCGTCCCCGTCCAGGTCCCCGGGGTAGGCGTCTGGATCGTCGTCGTCGCAGTCGTCGCAGGCCATGTAGCCGTCGCCGTCGGCGTCCACCTCGTCGTCGGCCAGCGAACCGTCGCAGTCATTGTCGATCCCGTCGCAGAGCTCCGCCGCCGTGGGGTAGGTCGCCGGATCGTCGTCGTCGCAGTCGCCGTCGCAGGTGGTCCAGCCGTCGGCGTCCAGGTCGTCCAGGTTCAGGGCCGCGTCTCCGTCGTCGCAGTCGCCCTCGCAGACCATCGCCCCGTCCAGGTCCTCGTCCAGCTCGTCCAGCGGCAGGTCGCCGTCGCAGTCGTCGTCCTTGCCATCGCAGATCTCGAGGGCGAAGGGATAGACGTTGGGATCGTTGTTGTCGCAGTCCCCCTGACAGGCGTTGAAGCCGTCGAAGTCCAGGTCCTCGTCCACGTCCTCGTCCACCTCTCCGTCGCAGTCGTTGTCGAGCTGGTCACACTGCTCCGGGGCGCCGGTGTAGGTCAGGGCGTCGTCGTCGTCGCAGTCCCCCTCGCACTCGGTCATCCCGTCGCCGTCGTCGTCGATCTCGTCGTCGGGCAGCGCCCCATCGCAGTCGTTGTCGACGCCGTCACAGATCTCGGGGTTGCCCGGGAACAGGGCCGGGTCGGTGTCGTCGCAGTCGCCCCCGCAGATCGTGACCCCGTCACCGTCGCCGTCCACCTCCTCGTCGGTGGCCGGGTCGCAGTCGTTGTCGATGCCGTCGCAGACCTCCTCG